>JBAVTK010000135.1:0-8394 GCA_049696095.1 Aliidongia sp.
ACCGCCGCAAGGGCCGGCGCGAACAGATCGCGATAGCCGAAGGTCCAAATCACGCCCCCGTGCGTGCGGGCCAGGATGCCGCCGACGAAACGCGCCGGTACCGCGGCATGGGCGGCATCGCCGGCCCCGCCGATGACCTCGTGCAGCGCGCCATGCTGAAGCCCGCCGCCGGGGATCGCGCCATCCAATTCCGGGATGCCGAAGGGCAAAACCTGACGCGATTCCGCCGGATGGCGCGCCCGCTCATCGGCCGCGATGCGTGCCCGCAATCCCTCGATCAACTCTTGCCGCCGCGCGTCCACCATCTCGCAACATCCCATCACCGCACAGTATGTTCTGTATTTGTTCTGTACTTGCAAGTCAAGCGGCATGATCCAGTGGGCCGGTTTGGCCAGGGCGCGGCGGCCGGCACGCGACCGGCGACCTTCAAGCGAGCGTGCCGCGGGAATCCTATCGGATAACTCCTATTGATGATTCGACTATAATAGGATATATCCTATTATGCAATTTCCAGCAGGAGCAAACATGTCCGACTCACCGCGCCCGCCGCTCCCGGAATACGAACAGACCGTCAATGATTTCACCGCGTTGCTTCAGGCGCTGCGTGCCTGGCGGAAGGTGATCAACCTGTACTATCAGGGCCGCTTGATCGGTCGTGCCACGGTCAATTTCGCCGGATTGATGCAGAAGAGCAGCAGCCCTGAAATCACCCTCGTCTCACCGACGCCGACTTGACCTACGGTTTAGCAGCCACGCAGCCAATTTTGCGACCGCTGGACCAAGCTTTTGGCAATGTCCCGAACTTCGACGAAATACTGCGGCAGTCCTTCGTGTCCGGAATTCTCGTCATCCCGTCATCGGATGAGAGCCGTTCACACGGGAAAGCGAAAAATCCAGACACCGCAAAAACGCCGCCACCCGCTGGAACGGGCAGCGCCAGCGGCCCCGGCCCGCAGCCGCTCAACCAGCATCTCCCCGCGCATATTCAACGCAATGACGGTACAAGTGTCGATGTCACATTCGGCAATTCCGAAGACGGTGTGAACTCGGATCAACTAGTGACACAGAAGCTGGAAAGTACCTTCTCGGATCTACTTAAAGACGATACCAAAATTTCGAGCGTCATTGTCTCCGCGATCACCAACGGGCATAAGGTAGGTGACCATGTCAATGGAAACGCTTTCGATATCACGACCATCAATGGGGTTCATGTTACTGCCTCGGGCCGAGGTTTCAAAAACGCCGAAGACCTTGAAAATGCCGCGAAGAAGGACGATAACGTTCGCTACATTGAGGGGCCTGCCGGCAATTTCGTCCGCCGCGAGGGAGATCCGAATTTTGTCCCAAGCCACGGCGGTTTGCCTGGTAATGATACCCATGTCCATATTTCGGTATTTGCCGATAAATAATACAATCCACAACAACTAATCGGAGGAAAAATCGTGCCGAACCTTGACCAATTTGACAATAAATGGCGCCCATATATCTTTGTTACTTATATCACGATGAACTTAATGTTTTTTTTGATGCCAACCGCGCTCGCTGATCCACCAACTCTGGAACCACCGGCAACACTTCAAATGCTAAAAGGTAAATTAGGAGGAATTCCGATTAGTCAAGTTTTTGGTACCCTGAAAAATTTAATCACAAAGGATATCGGAAATGGATTTTCGGTTCAAGTTTGGCGCTATGCGACTCGTTATGGTGAATGCTCCTTTTATCCGGACGACGAGGGAGAGGATCCGAATACCTGCCCACGGGAGGCTCTTGTAGTTTCGATGGCATGGGATCTGGAAAATTCGTCGCAATTCGCCGTCTGGCAGACCCAACCGCGCATCACGTGGAAACTTGCTGGGGACGTTGCTGTCAGAGAGACGAATAAAGGTTCGATACTGACGATCGACGTCCTCGGTTGCGAGGCATCCGAGGACGTCGAAACCAGTCGCGCCAAGTCCACACCCGAGGACACTATACATCTTGTACCTTATCGCCTGGAGGTTACGGAGAACCTGGAAAAGGTGAAATTTTGGCGCCAGCCTGACACAGGGCCTCGAAGAAGTTGCTGGAAGACTCCGTGAGCTGTAACGAACGCAGAGTGAATCACGGTGGCGGTGCGATCCTGGGCACCGCCACTGCCTGATTTCGTCAGCCGGCGTCGCCGGTCAGCCCGGCCGCTTCGATGCCGGCCAGCGCGCAGGCTTCGTCGGCATCCGAGACATCGCCGCTGATCCCGACCGCGCCGATGATGTCACCCAAGCCGTCGCGGATCAGCACGCCGCCATGAACCGGCACCATATTGCCGTCGGCCAACGCGGTGAGCGTGTTGAAGAAGACCGGATTGGCCTGGGCACGGCGGCTGAGTTCGCGGCTGCCGAAGCCCATGCCGAGCGTGCCCCACGCCTTGGCCGTCGCCAATTGCGGGCGGATCAGGCTGGCGCCGTCGTCGCGCTTGAGTGCCACGAGGTGACCGCCGGCATCCAGCACCGCCACGGTCAGCGGCAACAGTTTGCGCTTGCGGCCTTCGGCCAGGGCGGCATCGGTGATGAGCGATGCTTGCGCCAGGGTGAGCTTGGACATGGAACCTCCTTCAATTTAAACGATGGATAGCAGCGTATCCGGCGCTTCGGCCAGAAGTCCCGCCAAAATTTTCAGCCCCCGCTCGACCTCGTCGGCGGTTTCCGGCGGGCTGATGCAAATGCGCACGCCGTTAAGTGGTGGTGTCCGGTTGACCGAGAAGGCGGTCCCCGGCGTCACCGCCACGCCCCGGCGCAACGCCTCGGCGACGAAATCACCATCGCGCCACCCGTCAGGGAGTGGTAGCCAGAAATGATAGGCGGCGGCGGGCAGCGCACAATGATTGCCGAAAAGCGCCCGCGCCAAGCCCAGACGGTATGCCGCCTCGTGCCGCTTTTCGGTCGCGAGCCGCGCCGCCTCGCCCGAGCGAATCCACCGCGTCGTCAATTCGGCCATCAAGGGCGGCGCCATCCAGATCGATGCGCGCATCGCCATCATCACCCGCTCCAGCAACCCGCCCGGCGCCGCAATGAAGCCAATTCGAAGTCCGGGGGCGAGGCACTTGGAAAGCGAACTGACATGCAGCACACGCTCCGGTGCCAATTCGGCCAGCGAGGGCGGCCGGTCGATCAGGAAGCCGTACACATCATCCTCGATGAGAATGACATCATGCCGCCGCGCAATCTCGACGATCGCATGGCGCCGGTCGAGCGACAGCACGCCGGCCAGTGGATTGCACAGATTGGGGCTGCAATAGAGCAGCCGGATCGGTGCCGCGCGGCAGGCCGCGGCCAAGGCGTCGGGCAATAAGCCTTCATGATCGACCGCGATGGCTTCGATACGCAGATGATGCAACTGCGCCGCCGCCTTGAAACCGGGATAGGTCATGGCCTCGGTCGCGACGATATCGCTTGGGCTCGTCAAGGCGCTGAGAATCGCGGAAATCGAATGTTGCGCGCCGGCCGTGACGATCACGCGCTCCGGCTCGGCCGGAACACCGCCGGCGCGCAACCAGGCGGCGGCGGCGACACGATCGTCAAACCGCCCATTATGCATCTGATAATGCAGCAGATCGGCCAGATCGGCGGTCGCAGCGATGTCGCGCAAGGCGTCACCCAGCAAAATGGCTTCGCGGCCGGGCACCGGGTGGCCTTGCGCCAGATTGATCGGCTCATGTCCGCCGCGGACCGGCGGTGCCGGGGCCGAGGCCGGCTCGCGAATGAAAGTGCCGCGCCCGACTTCGCCATCGACCAGCCCACGCCGTGCCGCCTCGGCATAGGCGCGGCTCACCGTGCCGACCGTGACTCGCAGATGCCAGGCAAGATCGCGATGGGTCGGCAGCCGGTCGCCCGGCCGCAGCCTGCCCTCGCGCAGATCAGCCGCCAGCGCCTCGGCGATCGCCCGATAGCGCGGGCCAGGAAAACGGGTCAGATCGGGTTGCCAGATTGTCATGATGACAAGTTTCAGTTTGACGATTGGGGATGGGCGATGTTTCCTTGGTCATGGGTACAATGCGGATAATCTGACAAGAAAGGAAGCATTGTATGGATTCAAATTCCGCGATCACCTATGTGATCGAGCCGCACATGTCCGCGGCGGAATTCATTGATGTGCTGCGCCGATCGAGTCTGGCCGCGCGCCGGCCGGTCATGACCCAGATCGCATCGCCCGCATGTTGGCCGCGCCCGACTTCACGCTGAAAGGAAACCCCATGGCTCTCGAACTGCCGATTTATCAAGTCGATGCCTTTGCCGACGCCCTGTTCGGCGGCAATCCGGCCGCCGTGGTGCCGATGCGCGACTGGCTGCCCGATGCGTTGCTGCAAAATATCGCGGCCGAAAACAATCTAGCCGAGACCGCCTTTCTCGTCGCTGAGGGCGACAGCTATGCGCTGCGCTGGTTCACCCCCGCGGCCGAGGTGCCGTTGTGCGGCCATGCCACACTCGCCTCGGCCTATGTCGTGTTCGAATTCCTCCAGCCAGGGCGGCGCCAGGTAACCTTCACCACCCGGCGCTCGGGTCCGCTCACCGTCAGCCAGTTGGGTGCGCTGCTTGAGTTGGATTTTCCGGCCAAGCCGCCCGAGCCCGTGACGATGCCGGATGGCCTGATCGCGGCGTTGGGCGCGCGGCCGCGCGAGCTTCTTGCCAACGGCAAGCTGTTCGCCCTCTTCGATATGGCGAGCGAGGTCAAAAACCTCGCGCCCGATTTTCGCAAACTGGCCCGCCTCGATTTCGATGGCGTCGTGGCCACCGCCCCCGGAGCGGACGACATTGACTTCGTTTCGCGCTATTTCGCGCCCCATCTCGGTATCGACGAGGATCCGGTGACCGGATCGGCGCATTGCCTGCTCGTGCCATATTGGGCCCGAATTCTCGGCCGGTCCAAGGTGACCGGTCGCCAGATCTCGACGCGCGGCGGCACCGTCCATGGCGAGGATCGTGGCGCCCGCGTCGGCCTGTCCGGGCAGGCGCGGCTCTATCTGGAGGGACGGATCTTTCTGCCGTGATTGATGCGGTTGCGGCGATATTGCACCCTGACAAGTTTCCAATTGACCACCAGTCTGGGACGGCATAGCCCTATTGGTGGGACACGCCCCCCCAACGGGGCGCAACTATTCTGTGAGGAATAGCGCCATGATGCCGGCTCTACGCCCGAATTGTCCGAATTTTTCGTCCGGCCCCTGTGCCAAACGCCCCGGATGGAGCCTGGAAGTGCTCGCCGCGGCGCTAACTGGCCGCTCGCACCGCTCCAAGCCCGGTAAGGCCAAGCTCCGCCAAGTGATCGAGCGCAGCCATTCGATCCTTGGCATTCCCGATGATTATCGACTGGGCATCGTGCCGGCCTCCGACACCGGGGCCGTCGAACTGGCGCTGTGGTCGCTGCTCGGGCCACGCGGCGTCGACATGCTCGCCTGGGAAAGTTTCGGCGAAGGCTGGATCGGCGATGTCATCAAGCAATTGAAATTACCGGATGTCCGCACGCTAAGGGCCGATTACGGCAAATTGCCCGACCTGGCCGCGATCGATCCGGCACGCGATGTCGTCTTTACCTGGAACGGCACGACATCGGGTGTGCGGGTGCCGAATGCCGACTGGATCGATGCGACGCGCGACGGTCTCGTCATTTGCGATGCCACCTCGGCCGCCTTCGCCATGGCACTGCCCTGGCCGAAGCTCGATGTCGTCACCTGGTCGTGGCAGAAGGTGCTGGGCGGCGAGGGCGCGCACGGCATGATCGCGCTCAGCCCGCGCGCGGTCGAACGGCTGGAGACCTTTGTGCCGTCGCGGCCGATGCCCAAGATCTTCCGCCTGACCTCGGGCGGCAAGCTGATCAAGGGTATTTTCGAAGGCGAAACGATCAATACGCCGTCCATGATTGCCGTTGAAGACGCTCTCGATGGCTTGAAATGGGCCGAAAGCATCGGCGGGCTCGACGGCTTGATCGCGCGCACCGAGCGCAATTTCGCGGCGATCGATCGCTGGGTGGCGCGCACGCCCTGGGTCGGCTTCCTGGCGGACGATCCGGCGACGCGTTCGACCACCTCGGTCTGCCTCGTCTTCACCGACCCGTGGTTCGAGGCGCTCCCGTCCGAGCGGCAAGCCGCCTTCGCCAAGGATCTGGCATCGCGCCTCGAAGCGCAAGAGGCGGCGTTCGATATCGGTGCCTATCGCGATGCCCCGCCGGGCCTGCGCCTCTGGGCCGGTGCGACAGTCGAAACCGCCGATCTCGAAGCGCTTTTCCCCTGGATCGAATGGGCCTATGGCGCGCTGCGCGCGGCCTGATCAACATCTCTGCAACAAGGATTGAGCGCTATGCCCAAGGTATTGATCGCAGACGAATTGTCGCCACGCGCCGTCGAGATTTTCCGCGAGCGCGGCATCGAAACCGATGTCCGGGTCGGGCTCAAGCCTGATGAGCTGAAGGCGATCATCGGCCAATATGACGGGCTGGCCGTGCGCTCGGCCACCAAGGTGACCAAGCCGGTCATCGCCGAGGCGGCACGTCTCAAAGTGATCGGCCGCGCCGGTATCGGCGTCGATAACATCGACCTGCCGGCGGCGACCGCACGCGGCATCGTCGTCATGAACACGCCTTTCGGCAATTCGATCACCACCGCCGAACATGCCATCGCTCTGCTGCTGGCGCTGGCGCGGCAAGTGCCGGCGGCCGACCGCTCGACCCAAGCCGGGAAATGGGAGAAGACCCGCTTCATGGGGGTCGAACTGACCGGCAAGGTGCTGGGCGTGATCGGCTGCGGCAATATCGGTTCGATCGTCGCCGACCGGGCGCTCGGACTGAAGATGAAGGTGGCCGCCTACGATCCGTTCTTGTCCGAGGATCGCGCGGTGACGCTCGGTGTCGAGAAAGTCGAATTGGACGAGATTTTCGCGCGCGCCGACTTCATCACCCTGCACACGCCGATGACCGATGCGACGCGCAATATTATCGATCGCGCCGCACTCGATCGCATGAAGCCCGGCGTGCGGATCGTCAATTGCGCGCGCGGCGGGCTGATCGTCGAGGCGGACCTGATCGCCGCACTGAATTCCGGCAAGGTCGCCGGGGCCGCGATCGACGTGTTCCCGACCGAACCCGCGCGCGAGAGCGCATTCTTCGGGCGCGACGATGTCATTTGCACGCCGCATCTGGGCGCGGCCACGCTCGAAGCGCAGGAAAACGTTGCCTTGCAGGTCGCCGAACAGATGGCGGATTTCCTGCTGACCGGGGCCGTCGTCAACGCGCTCAACATGCCATCGCTGAGTGCCGAGGAGGCGGTGCGGCTCAAGCCTTATATGAAGCTCGCCGAACAACTGGGCTCCTTCGCCGGCCAGATGGTCGAGCAAGGCGTGGCAGCAATCACCATCGAGTATGAGGGCCATGTCACCGCGCTCAACACCCGTCCGCTGTCGGCGATCGTGCTGACCGGCGTGCTGCGGCCAATGACCGAGACGGTCAATATGGTGAATGCGCCGGTCCTGTGCCGCGAGCGCGATATCCGCGTGACCGAGGCCAAGCTCGACGGCGATTCGGATTATCAAACCCTGATCCGTGTCACGGTCGAGGGCGCCGGTCGGACGACCGCCATCGCCGGCACGCTGTTCGGCGGCGACAAGCCGCGCCTGGTCGAGGTCGAAGGCATCGCCATGGAGGCCGAGCTGGGCCCGCATGTGCTGTTCGTGCGCAACCAGGACAAACCGGGCTTCATCGGCAATCTCGGCCGAACGCTGGGCGACGGCGGCATCAATATCGCGACATTCCATCTCGGCCGGCACGGCCCCGATCAGGACGCGATCGCCCTCATCCAGGTCGATCAGCCCTTGAATGACGCGCTTCTCGATAATGTCCGCTCGATCCCGCATGTCGTGCAGGTCAAGGGGCTGAGATTTTAGGGCGAGCGCACTTACCGCGACCGGATCGGCGGACAGGGGCCACCATTCGGGTTTCGATTGCCGTGATGCCGTAAACCGGATATCCCGATAGCCATGAATGATGATTTTCATCCCGCTTTGCTGCCCTCGGGACTCCGCGATGTGCTGCCGCCCGATGCGCAAATCGAAGCGCAGATTGTCGAGCGGATGATGGCTGTGCTCGGTGGCCACGGTTTCGACCGGGTCAAGCCGCCATTGGTCGAGTTTGAGACCAGCCTGCTCGACGGCCCTGGCGCTGCGATGGCGCAGGACACGTTTCGTCTGATGGATCCGATTTCGCAGCGCATGATCGGCGTGCGCGCCGACATGACCTTGCAAATCGCCCGAATCGCCACGACACGGCTGAAAAACTTGCCGCGACCGCTGCGGCTCTCCTATGCCGGACAGGTGCTGCGCGTCCGCAGCACGCAGTTGCGCCCGGAACGGCAATTCGGTCAGATCGGCGCCGAAC
>JBAVTK010000136.1:0-14468 GCA_049696095.1 Aliidongia sp.
GGTGACGGCGGATGCCTCGGGCGATCTGATCCTGACGCTTGATGGCAATGACCAGATCACGCTCACGAACGCGCTCAACAGCGGCGGCGGTGTGACCGACGGCGTGCAGCAAGTGACCTTCGCCGACGGCACGAGCCTGAGCTATGCGCAGCTGCTGGCGCTGGCCGATACCGCATCGGCGAACAACACGGCCCTGATCGGCGATGCCGATGCCAATATCCTGGACAGCAAGGGGCTTGCCACCTTTGAGCAGGGCAATGGCGGCGGCGATACCTTCCTCTATAATCAGGGCTATGGCGCTCTGACGATCGACGAGACCGATACCGCGGCCAACCCGGACAACATCCTCGCGTTTGGCGCGGGGATCACAGCCGCGTCGCTCACCGTGACGGCGGACACTGCGGGCGATCTGATCCTGACGCTCAACGCCAATGACCAGATCACGCTCACCAACGCGCTCGACAGCGGCGGCGGCACGATTGACGGCGTGCAGCAGGTCACCTTCGCCAATGGCACGAGCCTGAGCTATGCGCAATTGCTGGCGCTGGCCGATACGGCGTCGACGACCAATACCAGCCTGATCGGCGATACCGGCGCCAATATCCTGGACAGCAAGGGGCTTGCCACCTTTGAGCAGGGCAATGGCGGCGGCGACACCTTCATCTACAACCAAGGCTATGGCGATCTGACGATCAACGAGGCCGATACCTCGGCGACCCCGGACAATATCCTTGCCTTCGGCGCGGGGATCACATCCTCGTCGCTCACCGTGACGGCGGATAGCTCGGGCGATCTGATCCTGACGCTTGGTGCCACCGACAAGATCACGCTGCAAAACGCGCTGAACAGCGGCGACGGCATCGAGGACGGCAATAGCTACGGTGTCCAGCAGGTGACCTTCGCCGATGGCACGAGCTTGAGCTACGCGCAGTTGCTGGCGCTGGCCGATATTGGGTCGGCGACCAATACCAGCCTGTTCGGCGATGCCGGCGCCAATATCTTCGACAGCAAGGGGCTGGCCACCTTCGAGCAGGGCGGCGGCGGCGGCGATAGCTTTATCTACAATCAGGGCTATGGCGCCCTCACCATCGACGAGGTCGATACCGGGGTCACGCCCGACAATGTCCTGGCCTTCGGCGCCGGCATCGATCCGTCGGCGGTCACCGTCTCGACCGATGCGAGCGGCGACCTCATCCTCGCGACCGGCAACAGCGGCGATGTCATCACCTTGACGGGCGCAGCCCTGGCGAGCGCCGATGGCGTGCAGCAGGTGAGCTTCGCCGATGGCACGGTGTGGAGCGCGACCGAGCTGCTCGCCCTGGCCGATCACGGCACGGTCAACATCCCGGTGGGCTATGGCACGCTGACGCTCGATGAGCGCGCGCTCACCACGCCGATTTCGACGGTGGCGATCGATGATGTGTCGACGAATTGGACGGTCACGGTCGGCGGCGCCACGGATGCCGATCTGATCCTGAGCGATGCCGGCGGCGACAGCGTCGATCTCGTCGATGCTCTGACGACCAATCGCGCGGCCGTGCCCCAGGTGACGTTCAGCGACGGCACTGTGTTGAACTATACCCAGTTGCTGGCGCAGGCCGATATCGGTTCGGTAATCAACACTAACCTCATCGGCGATGCCGGGGCCAATTTCTTCGACAGCAAGGGCTTTGCCACCTTCGAGCAAGGCGGCGGCGGCGGCGATACCTTCCTCTACAATCAAGGCTATGGCGATCTGGCGATCGACGAGCAGGACAATTCGAGCAGCCCGCAAAACACCCTCGCCTTCGGTGCCGGCATCACAGCGTCCTCCCTGAGCGTCAGTGCCGACGCCTCGGGCGCTCTGATCCTGACGCTCGATACCAACGACCAGATCACCCTGCTGGGCGCGCTCGACAGCGCCAACGGCACGGCCAACGGCGTGCAGAAGGTGACTTTCGCCGATGGCAGCAGCTTGAGCTACACCCAATTGCTGGCCCTGGCCGACACGGGCTCGGCGACCAATGCCAGCCTGTTCGGCGATGCCGGCGCTAATATCTTCGACAGCAAGGGGAAGGCCACCTATGAGCAGGGCGGCGGCGGCGGCGATACTTTCCTCTACAATCAGGGCTATGGCGCGCTTACCATCAACGAGGCCGATACCGGCGCCTCGCCCGAGAATATTCTGGCCTTCGGCGCCGGGATTACCGAGAGCGATCTGACGGTCACGCGCGATGCCGAGGGCGATGCCATCCTCAGCCTCAATGCCGACAATTTCGTGGTTCTGGACAATCAGCTCAATGTCGGCGCCGCGAGCTACGGCGTCCAGGAAGTCACCTTCGCCGACGGCACGGTGCTGACCCCGTTCCTGCTCGACGCCATGGCAAACGGCAATGTCACGACTGTGGCGGGATCGGGCGCCTCGATCACGCTACAAAAGGACAGCCAGATCGTCGCCGTGACCGGGACCAGCGATAGCGTGGTCCTGCAGGGGCAAAGCGACAATGTGAGCGTCACCGGCATGGCCGCGACGATCTCGACGACGTTCGCTACAGCGATCTCCCTGACCGGGACCGGCAGTTCGGCGACGATCGACAGCAGCTTCGGCGATACCATCTCGCTTTCCGGCGCAAACGAATCGCTGACCGATTCCTTGTCCATCGGCGACGAGCAGATCTTTGTCACCGGTGCAAACAGCAACATCTTGCTCAATGCGGGCGACAACTCCTCGGATAATGATGCGGCCGACACGATCAGTACAAGCTCTGCGGCCTCGATCACCCTCACCGGTGTGTCCGACACGGCATCGATCACAGGGAACGGCAACAGGGTCAATGTTCTGGCAGCGGATGAAAACCTTACCCTGACAGGCAACAACGAGATTATCAGCTTGGCGGCATCCAGCGATTTCCTGACCCTCGGCGGCACGGGCGAGACGGTCAACGTCGCGAGCACGGCCGTTGCAACCGTGACCGGTACCGGCGGCGATGCGATCATTGCCGGCGCGGATTATGTGTTCGGCGGCACAACGACGGTAAATGTCGTCAATGGCGACGGCGGCACGATCACGATCCGCAATGTCGCGTCGGTCTCCGCTGCGCCGGGCACGATCACGCTGCCCGGCACTGGGCAAAGCCTCTCCGAAGCGGCCAATGCCGCGCTGATCGACCTGACCGGGAGCAGCGATACGCTCAGCCTGACCGGCGGCAGCGATCTGGTCACCGTCTCCGGGACGGGCGATCTTCTCACCATCGCCGGCACGGCCGAGATGGTGAGCGCGACCACCGCCCTTTTCATCGTCCTGACCGGCAGGGGCAGTTCCGCGGCGGTCGTCGACAGCGGCGGTGCGATCACCCTCACCGGCACCAGCGAGGCGCTGGCGGTTGCCGGGCTGTCGGAGAGCGTGAGCACGGTCAGCGCGGCCGCAATCACGGTGACCGGAACCAGCAGTGCCGTGTCGGTCGCCGGTAATTCCGACGCGGTGACCGTGGCGGGAGAGGGCGACAGCGTGACGCTGTCCGGCCTGAACGATAGCGTCGACATCGTCGGCCAATTCAGCTTCGGGACGGTGAGTGCGACGAGCGCTCTGTCCGTCACCGTGAACGCCACCAGAGGCGGCGGCACGATCGAGGGCAACTCCGACACGGTCACGGTGTCGGGCACGACCAATTTCGTGTCGCTGATGGGCTCCGGCGATGTCGCGACGATCACCGGCATCGCGGACGAGGTAGATACCTGTTTTGCGACCTCGGTCACACTGGCCGACACCGCGACCAGCGCCATCGTTTCCGGTGTCGGCAATATCGTATCGGCTTCGGGAGCAAACGAGGTCGCCACGCTGAGCGGCCAGAGCAATGTACTCACTGTTACCGGCCAAAACGACAGCCTGACATTTATGGGAATCGATCAGACGCTCGATATCGCCACCGGTTTGTCCGCGACTGTTACCGGGTTCGAATTCTTCGGGTCGAATGGCGGCGACGTGATCATCGATGGCTCGGACTATTTCTTCGCCCAGTTCGGTGGCGGCCAGACGGTGACGCTCGCCAATGGGACGGGCGGCACGATCACGATCGAACATGTAGCTTCGGTGGTCCCGGTCGCCAGCGCGGTAACGATCTCGGGCAGCGGCGAGACCATGACTGTGTCGAACAGTTCGACACAGATCAGCCTGACCGGCAGCAGCGATATTGTGAGCGTGACCGGGAGCAGCGACAGCCTCATCCTCACCGGCACGGCGGACACGATCAGCACGACGGCAGCGCTGGCCGTTACGATCGCAGGCAGCACCAGCGCCAATAGCGTCATCGGCACCAGCGATGCCATCACGATCACCGGGACCGGCGACAGCCTGAGCCTGAGCGGTATCGGCAACATTGTGACCGGAACCGCCGCCGTCACGGTAGCCGGGATCGGCAGCACGGCGACGATCAACGGCTCAGGTGCCTCGGTCTCGCTGACCGGTGCCGGCGAGGCGGTCAGCCTTATCGGTGCAAGCAATGCCGTGCTCGTCACCGGCATGGCCGAGACGATCAACACCAGCGTTGCCGCGATGATTTCCGTCACGGGAACTGGTAGTTCGGCGACGATAGCCGGCAATGGCGGCGATACGATTGCGCTTGGCGGAACGAGCGACGCGGTCTCGGTCGCGAGCAGCAGTGAGACGGTTTCGATCACCGGCACGAGCGATGTCGCGACGATCACCGGTACGGCCGAGACGGTAAGCACCAGTACTGCCGCGTCGCTCACCATTGCAGGCACGAGCGCCTCCGCCACGATTACCGGCAACAGCGATACCGTATCGCTCACCGGCAGCAGTGACAGCCTGATCTTGGCCGGTACGGCCAATATCGTCGCCGTCACCGGTTCCGCCGAAACCGTGAGCACCGGTGCCGCCACGACCGTCAAACTGAGCGGGGCCGGCAGCTCGGTGACCCTGGCCGGCAACAGCGATACCGTCAGTGTCTCGGGTGCCGGTGACGCGGTCACGCTCAGCGGGACCGCCGATAAGGTCAGCGCGAGTGCCGCCGCCACGGTTCAAGTGACCGGGAGCAGCAGTGTCGTCACGATTGCCGGCAGCAGCGACGCGGTCAGCGTCACGGGGATCAGCGACACCGTCAAGCTCACCGGCAGCGTCAACGGGGTGACGGTGAACGGAACCGGGGAAACGGTGAGCGCTTCGAGCGCTGCCGCGCTCACTATCATCGGGACGAGCAGTTCCGTTCTTGTCCAAGGCAAGAGCGATGCGATTGCAATCACCGGGGCCAGCGATTTGGTGACTCTGAGCGGCACGGGCGATGCCGTGACGACGGCGCTCGCCGCGACCATAACCCTGTCGGCCGCCAGCATCCAGACTTCCGTGACCGGCAGCAACGACGCGATCACCGTCTCCGGCAGCAGCGATACGCTGACTCTGTCGGGGACGAACGACACCGTGACAACCAAAGCCGTGGCGACCGTCAATGTGACCGGCGCGAACGGCACCATCACCATCGCGGGCAAAAGTGCCACCGTCAATGTGACGGGCAGCGGCGAAGTGGTGATGGCGAGCGGCACGAATAATACGGTAAACACCAGCCTGATGACAAATATTACCGTCACAGGCAAGACAAGTGTGGTCAACATCAATGGGAGCAGCGATGCGATCAGCGCGACCGGGACCGCCGACGAAGTCGGGGTCATTGGTAATTTCAACACATTTAGTACGAGTGTTGGAAGTGATGCCACGTTAGTCGTGGCAGGCAACGATAATACCATCAACTACACCGCCGGAGAGGGTCAGCTCAACATTGGCGCAACGGGTACCGGATCAGACCCAGGCAATATCCTCAAATTAGGCGCCGGCCTCAGCACCAGCGATCTGGTCGTCAGCGGCGATGGAAACTTCGATGATTTGAATCTTACATTTAGCAATGGCGATAGTATCTCTCTGGGGGCCATGCTCGATGAAGAGGGGCACTATGTCTACGCTGTGGCCTTATGATCGCAACTCAGATTTTCGGTGGAAGCGGGCAAAACGCACGCGCGACGCGCCTTGCGCATTGATGGTGCCGCGGATAGTCATCGGCTGAGTAGTTCGTGAGAAAGAACGGCGACGGACGCAAGTTCGGATGCGCGCTTGCCACGATCTTCGAGTTTCCTGCCGACTGTAGCAGCTTCATGGAGGGCATTAGCGGTAATATCAGCGAAACCGCCGGCGAACGCGATCTTCGCCGTAACCAAAAGCTGCCTTGTGCTGGCAGAAGCTTGAGATTTTGCGAAATCATCGAGAACGTTTTGCAGAAGCTCCTTTGCCCGCTCAAAGTCGGAGGAGATGATAGCATCAACAGCCTCCTCATTCTCGAATGTCACCCGCGCATCCGGCGGCAGCGCTTTCAAGACTTCGCTCGGTGACGGAGAACTTTCGCCGCGCCGATGGGCCGCGGCGTAGAGGTCCATCCAGGTGTTGGTCACGTACTCGGGCGAGAGCGCCAACAATTGCTTCGCGAATTCGTCTCGTTCACCGGCGCGATAGAACTCGATGGCGATCGATGACCGTATGCTGTCGCCAACACCCAGTGTAGCGCTGGTCACGGGGCCGGTTGTCATTCCGATGGCTATGACTTTCTTCGAATCCGGCAGCTTATCTGTTGCCTCGCGGAGGATTTGAATGACGCGGCCGTGATCGCCGATATCGTTGAACGCAGTTGCGGCAGCGGCCAGTTGCGCAGCCGGAAACAGATAAGGTTGGCGCGCCAGATCGAGCATCTTGTCGGTGACTTTTCGCGCGTCCTCAATATCCTCAACGCCAATGAATCCGTCGGCGATTTCGTGGAATAGCCCCATGCGTCGGTCTATGTGGGGTTCATCAGCGGCATCGGCAATTGCCCCATTGAGAATTTTGCGCGCCTCCTCGCGCTTGCCAGCGCGAAGCAACGCCTGGGCGATATCAATTTCGAGAATAGACCGAGTGCTCATCGAGCTTGCTTGACGTGCCGCTGTCAGAGCCCGATCGTAGTTCTCCAGTTGTAGCCAACGCCTCGTCGTAGAATCAAAGACGCGATTCACACCCTGAAAGTCGTATGCCCCCACTTGCTCGGCCCGGTCGATCGCATTCGCGGCAGCGGCACGATCGCCGATCTCAAGCCACACTTGCGCGACATAGTCCCAATGCCATCCCTGCTTTTGCGTAGGTTCAGCTTCAATTATATGCGGCCATCGAACATGCAGGAGTTCACTGAGTGAGGCATTCATGTCGCCGCGCATAACTTTCGGCCGTAGCAGTTCTCCAAGTTTCTGCGACTCTCCAGTCCACGGAGATTTGTTCAATATCTGTTCCGCAAGTAACCAATAGTTAGAAGCATTGGCGGAATCGGACGGTTCGCTCGAAGTGCTGGCTAAAGCGTCAAGTCCGTCATAATTTGCAATCTCTGTCGGATGCGCCCAAGACACCGCCGCAAATTCACAGAGCGCGATCGTTTTCTCTGCTCTCAGACGATTAAGTGAATCGCTCGACTGTAATGTTCGGATGCGAGTGACAGCGGCTCGCGCATCTTTGAATCTGCCGGCACGGGCCAGGTTCTCGGCGAACGTTGCGAGTTCTCCGTTGGCAACGTACTGAGAGACCGCTTCAGCTTCGTCCGCGAGGCAATCTTCGTTTTGGCATCCTCTGTCGCCAGCGGCTGCCTGCGCTATTGATGAAAGCAGCAGGACACCGACCGATGAAATCAAGGCGAGGGTGCGAAGCACAGCCGAAAGCGACAGTGTGTTACATACCGCGCAGGCGTCATCTCGAATGGCTCTCATGTCACGAACTGGGCTTCCAAACGCATCCCGTTGGACCGCGTCCCGCGAATCGATGGACCAAGGTAACGTCTTATCCTCCATCACGCCTCCGAAAGTGCCCCTCAAAGTGGTCTGCCTCGCCTTGATGCGAACACGCTTCGAAGACTGCGGTATGCCCTGCGGAGCATCGCGGGAATTGACTGGGACGGCAAGATAAAAGGCCCGACTGCGGTCGGACGCATACGGTTGGATTCGTTGGGATTTTGGCATTTTCTACCGCGACCGCGATATCGGCTTTCAGATAAATATCAATAAATTCAATGTCAAAAGCGATATCCCTCTGTTTTTCACGGGTAGGCGACCCGGCTTGATTAGGTTGCTTCAGTAAGCCCGGACGCTTACGCATTCGGTTCCGGTGAATGCATTGGTCTGGGAGTGCAACGGACCACCATTTTGGGACGGCAAGCTAAAAGCGCGGCTATTAGCCGGGCGCATATGGTTGGTTTTGTTGGTCTTTTCGGCGTCGAGCAAAATACCTCTGCTGTCACTTTCCTAAGAAACATCAATGAATTCAACGCCCCGAGCGCTATCGCTGCGACAATCCGACCGAGACAGCAGCGATCGGGCATCCGTCACCTGCTGAGGCCGGTGCTGGCGCCTTCGTCCGGCCTACCGCCAGGGCTTGCGCCCAAGCGGCCGGTCTCCGGCCAGGGCCTGCGGCCCTCTGCCTGCAAGGGGAAGGTTGGCTTTTCCCCGAGTCGCGCGGCCGGATAGAATTGGGATGTTCTACCGATTGGCGGTGTGCGCGATCCTGTCGGGATGTCAGAGCCGCGCGCCCATTGTCGGAAAGTTCGTCGCGAGAGAGCCGGGTTCGGCGTTCTCCCCGATGATCTTTACATCAAGATCGAGCCCTGGCCGCGCACCGGGCGGCCGGTCAAGCGCGGCCTTGATGTGTGGCGTGTCATTGATGACTGGCCCGAGCGGGTGCCGGTCACGGATGCCGAGATCGACGTGTTCGAGGCGTGGTTCGGCGATATTCTCGACGAATTGTTCGGCGAGTCGTAGGTCGATGGCGCTCATGGATTGGCCGACCATCACGCTTGCCCGTCATCGTCCATTGGAGCAGCATGTTTCTGATCGAGCACTATGCGAGGAGGGCAAGATGACGAGCAAAGTGGCCGACAACATCCGGCGCGGGCTGGAAGAGGCCCTCGCCTATGCCGAGGGCACAGCGGATGCGAGCCGTTATGGCGTCCATGTCCCTGCCGATATCGATGTGAAGGCGATCCGCGCCAAGCTCGACATGACCCAGGAGGAGTTTGCCGGGCGCTTCGGCTTCAGCATCAACACGCTGCGCCATTGGGAGCAGGGCCGCCGCGTGCCCGAGGGGCCGACCCGCGCCTACCTGCTCGTCATCAAGCGCAGTCCGAAGGCCGTTCAGAAAGCGTTGAGGGCGGCATGAGCGCCGTGCCGCTGCGCGCCGCGCTTTACCTGCGCGTCTCGACGCCCCGGCAGGCCGAGCATGCCGTGTCGATCCCCGATCAGCGCCGGCAAGGCGAAGCCTATTGCATCGCGCGCGGCTATCAACTGGTCGAAACCTATGTTGAACCAGGGGCGACGGCGACCAATGACCGCCGCCCCGCGTTCCAGCAGATGATCGAGGCGGGCACGGCCAGGCCGTCCGCCTTCGATCTGGTGGTCGTCCACTCGTTCAGTCGGTTCTTCCGCGACCATTTCGAGTTGGAGTTCTACGTCAGGAAACTCGCCAAGAACGGCGTCCGGCTGGTCTCGATGACGCAGGAACTCGGCGACGATCCTATGCAGGTCATGATGCGTCAGATCATGGCGCTGTTCGACGAGTACCAGTCCAAGGAGACCGCCAAGCACACGCTGCGGGCCTTGAAGGAGAATGCGCGCCAGGGCTTCTGGAACGGCTCGCTGCCGCCGATCGGCTACCGGGTGGTCGATGCCGAGAAACGCGGGGCCAAGGTCAAGAAGAAGCTGGAGATCGACCCGCTTCACGCCGATACCGTGCGGCTCGCCTTCAAGCTCGCGCTGGCGGGCGATGGCACATCCGGCCGCATGGGTGTCAAGTCGATCGCCAAGCACCTCAATGAACGCAAGCTCTACACCCGCACCGGAGGACGCTGGGGCGTGGGCGCGGTCCATCGGATGCTGACCCGCCCGACCTATATCGGTCGTCACGAGTTCAACAAGCGCACCAAAGCCAAGACGCTGAACCCGGCCGATCAGATCGTTGTCGTGCCGGTCCCGCCGCTGATCGACCAAGAGACGTTCGATGCGGTGCAGGCGCATCTGAAATCGCGCAACCCGAAAATCGCACCGCCGCAGGTCGTGGGTGGTCCCACCATGCTGACCGGCATTTGCTTCTGCGCCGATTGCGGCGGGGCCATGACTATCCGCACCGGGAAATCCGGGCGTTACCGCTACTACACCTGTTCGACGGCGGCCCGGCAGGGCGAGACCGGCTGCAAGGGTCGGTCAATCCCGATGGAACGGCTCGACGATCTGGTCGCCCAGCACCTCGAAACCCGGCTGCTCGACCCGGAACGGCTGGAGGAAGTGCTGGCGAGCGTGCTCGATCGCCGCCAGGAGCGCACCGAGCGCCGGGCCGCCCACGCCACCGAACTGCGCAAGAAGGCGGCCGAGGCCGAGGCCCGGCTGAAGCGGCTCTATGACGCCATCGAGAGCGGTGTCGCCGATCTGGCCGACGACTCGCTGAAAGAACGCATCGCCGAGCTGCGGGCGTTGAAAGCGCAGGCCCAGGCGGATGCGGAGCGCGCCGCCATCGCCCTGGAAGGGATCGGGGCCGAGATCACGCCGGACAAGCTCCGTTCCTTCGCGGCCATCGCTCGCCAGAGACTACGCGGCCCGGACGGTGGCTATCGCCGCGACCATCTGCGGGCACTCGCCCAAAGGGTCGAGGTCGCCGAGGGCGAGGTTCGGATCATGGGATCGCGGGGCAATCTGTTGCGGACATTGACCGCCGCAAGCGGCGTAGCCTCGGCTGGGGCGGTGCCCAGCTTTGTACCGAGGTGGCGGGGCATGCGGGATTCGAATGGCCTGTCCGGCGTCCAGGAAGTAGAATTCGCCAATGGCACGACCCTGACGGCAGCGCAATTGATCGCCCTGATCGGTCAAGGCACGCCGGCAGCGGACGTCCTGGAAGGCACGGCAGGGGCCGATGTGTTCGATGGCAAAGGCGCTCCCGCTGGATCAGCCGATCTGGAGGTAGGCTTCGGTGGCGGCGACACCTTCATCTTCAACAAAGGCTATGGCCAACTGTTCATCGACGAAGAGGATCCCGGTTCCAACCCGATGAACATCCTCCAACTCGGCGCCGGGCTGAACGAGACCAGCGTCGTTGTCACCACCAATAGCGATCAGGACATCATTCTGAATTTCGGCGGCGGCGACGTCATCGATCTGGAGGCGGCGGCAAAGACCGGTTCGACCACAAGCTTCGGCGTCCAGGAAGTCAAATTCGCCGATGGCACCGTGTGGACGCAGAGTCAGCTCATTGCGAAGATCGGCACCAATGCCGCCCACATTAGTCTCCCCGTCGCCCCGGCCGGACCCTTGGCACCGACCTCACCATTGGCCAAGCCCGACCTCCAGCAGGCCGACAGCGCCACCGACATATCCGACGCAAAGCCCCTGAACGGCGATACCCGGCTGATCCTCGGCACGGTCGATATCGCGGGCGCGACGGTCACTCCAGGCAGCCCCCAGCCCGTCCCGCAAACGGCCGCCAGCGCGGCCGCAAACCCACCGGAGCCGGTCCTCACCGGCCCGACGCCCTTCAACGAGTTCAGGCTGATCTCCGAACCCATAAGCTGGTCATGGCCCGGCAGCAATATCACCGACAACAGCGCGGACACAGCCTCAGGCCAGAAGCAACTCGTACAACTCGCCTCTGCCATCGCCGCATTCTCCGAAAACCCCGCACTCCTCAACACAACCCAAATCAACCAAAACCAAACAGACCATATGCTTCAAATCCTCGCAAGCCACAGCCATTAAACGGGCGGCGGGTGGTAACTTTGCGTTCGATGAAGGTAGCCGAATTTGGCCGGATGATCTGAAAAGCGTGATCCAAGCGTGCAAGGGGCATGAATGTGGCAGGTATCCAGAATGTTGGAGAAAAATCTCATCCCAACCGGCGTAGTGCCCCAATCGTCTCTTCCGGATTCTCCGGATGACGGCTATCCTTGCCTGGCGGCAACTTTGCAGCAGGCGGATGACTGGAGTAGACGCGCGGTCGAGCATCAGAGAAAGGGGGAAATAGCAGCTTCAGTGGCGTGTTATCAAAAGGCTCTGGCATTCGCGCCAAACAATGCCTCGCTATGGAATGACCTTGGGGCCATTCTCACGGAGGCGAATCGCAAGGCACTGGCTGCCGGGGCCGACCAAGCACCCACTTGGTCGAATCTGGGTAAAACCCTGCGCGATTTCCGGCAGATCGACGGTGCGGTCCAGTGCTATCGGCGAGCGATGGAACTCGATCCTCAGCGCGAGAAATTCAGACGGGGTCTTGCAGTTGCTCTGAATGCGCGCGGTATTGCGCTCAGAGCCGGGGGAAAACTGCAACTATCCGTTTCGTGCTATCGTGAGGCGTTGTCCCTGATACCACACTATGCGGCGCTGTGGTCGAACCTCGGCAACGCGTTGAAGGATCTGAAACAGATAGAAAGCGCCATTTTCTGCCATCGTCGCGCGATCGAATTGGGTCGGCAATCTCCTGCTTTTCTTTTCAACCTAGCGGTCGCGTTGGCGGCCGGCAACCGTTCGCTCGAGGCAATAGAAACCCTCGACAAAGCGCTGACCTTGAAACCGGACGATCCGCATCTGCGCTGGGACCGGGCCCTTAACGAACTACGCCTCGGCGGATATCAGCATGGTTGGGTCGATTATGAAGCGCGCCTGAACACCGGAATGCTGCCGAACCGGCAACTGCCAGGACAGCTCTGGAAGGGCCAATCTTATGTAGGCGAGAAATTGATCCTGCTGAGCGAGCAGGGATTCGGTGATGGGCTTTGGTGCGCCCGTTATCTGGCGCAGGTCAAGGCAGCCGGAGGCATTCTCATTCTTGAATGTCGCAAGGAATTGATTCCGCTTATGGCGGAAATGGGCATCGCGGACAAAATCATCGAAAAGGGCGCGTTGCTTCCTCAGGCAGAATGGCATTGCCACATCTGTAGCCTTCCAGGGCTGTATTCAACAACACCGAGGGCTATCTCTGGTGCCCCCTACTTGACCGTTCCAATCGATCGGCTCAATGGGATTCGGGACAGGCTGAGCAAACCCAGGACGGTACTGAGAGTGGGCATCGTCTGGTCCGGAAGCACGACCTTTAAAGGAAACGGCGATCGAGCTGTGTCGTTAAGTCGGTTCATCGACGCGTTCGCGATGCCGGGCGTACAGCTTTATAGCCTACAGAAGGGGCCGCCCGAAACGGAGTTGAAAGCCTATAAACATAAGGTGATTGATCTCGCCCCTCACCTGAAGGATTTTGCCGATACAGCCGCGGCGATAGCTGAACTCGACCTCGTTATCATGACGGATAGTGCTGTGGCGCATTTGTCCGGCGCACTCGGCAAGCCGGTTTGGGTGTTGATCAATCATGTCTCCCATTGGTTGTGGTTAACGGGGCGCCCCGACAGCCCATGGTACCGGTCATTGCGGTTGTTTCGGGCAGGAACTTTGGATGATTGGGCGGGGGTGTTCGATGCGGCGGCAGCCGAACTCATGCGGCTTGTCGAGCGCACTGATATCGTGGGCAAGCCATAAGTCGAAGCGAAAGCCGCGATGAAATCGATCTGCCCATAGCAATATAGTTGACATGCTAGCGGGGTTTTTGGCTCACGCTAACATCAAGCCGCTGCGTAATCGGTGAGATCAGCGCGCCGACTTAAATGAGGTAGGGACGCTTCCCGTGTCATCGATTCAGATTGTAAAAAATTATATTTATTCAATGGAGATGGCGATTAATGAATCGCGCGATGACGTCTGAACAAGTTGAGGCAGTATCCGATGAGCTTTACCGCCTCGGTCTCACCGCCTTGCAGGCCGGGAATGCCGAGCTTGCCCTGACGCGGGTCGCGGATGCGATCGAAGCGAGTCCGGCCAATGCCACTTATCATTATAGCCGCGCCGGGATCTTGCGCCGGCTGGGCCGGCTCGATGCCGCTGAAGCGGGGTATCGCGATGCCCTGGCGCGTCGGCCGGATCAGATGGAGATCCGTCGCGATCTTGCGGTGCTGCTCCAGGAGCGGGGCCGGCCGGACGAGGCTGAAAGCCATTATCGCACGGCACTGCAACTGGCGCCGAACGCTCTGGACCTCCTCAATAATTTGGGAAACCTGTTGAAGGACCGGGACCGGCTGGACGAGGCCGAACGGCAATATCGGGCTGCTCTCGCCATCCAGCCCGATTTTGCCGAGGGCCAGTGCAATCTGGGCAATCTTCTGGCCGATATCGGTCGGCGCGCTGAGGCGGAGGCCTGTTTCAGGGCGGCGATCCGGCTGCGCCCCGATCTGCCCGAGGCCCATAATAACCTGGGCAATCTGTTGCGTGAACTAGTGCGCCGAGTCGTTCATAATGCGGGGTACAACCTTTTCAATTTCACGCGCGCGTCATCGGTTTTGAAGCGCCAGTCGGCTTTGGCGTGCTTGCTGTTGCGGTCACGTTCCCAGGCTTCGACC
>JBAVTK010000137.1:0-1601 GCA_049696095.1 Aliidongia sp.
TGGGTATCTGAGCCAGCCGGTAGTAGGCCTTCCATCCCAAGATGATGTAGAGCCGCAGACGATCCACCACATCCTGCACGCTGCGTCCGCCAGAGCGGCCGGTCAGTTGCCGGATGCGTTGCTTGAACGTCGCCATCGGCTTGGAGGCGACCCGGCGCTTGATCACTCCACCCGGAGTTACCCAGAAGCTGTAGCCCAGGAATTTGCGACCGAACACTGGCGACCGCGCTCTTGGTCGCGTTGACCGTGAGGCGCAAGGCGACGAGACCTGGGATCGCTATCCGGGCCGGTAGACCATCTGGATGACCGAACTTGATCTTGAGTGCGCCGACGACGACTCTCGGCAGCTGCTCTTACCCATCGATCATATCGATTCGCCCGAACGTCTCGCTGCCAGGGGCGCTTGGTCAGCACCGTATCCCAGCACGAACGCTGTGCGTCGGCATGGTGGTCCGCCACCGCAAACCGCCGCAAATCGGAATTCCGGTGGTAGCTATGTGGTAGCTTTGTAACCCTACGCCAAGCGCCGCGGTCAGGCTGCTTTCTTTTGGGCTCGCGCGAGCTTCCAATTCCAGGGCAGGAGTTCGGACAGCCGGTTCTGTGGGAGATCTGCAATCCGCGCCAACACGTCGGCGAGCCACGCCTGGGGGTCGATATCGTTCATTTTGGCAGTGACGATGAGGCCATAAATGAAAGCGGCACGCTGGCCGCCTCTGTCCGATCCGGCGAAGAGCCATGATTTGCGGCCGAGAGCGATGCCCCTGAGGGCGCGTTCGGCGGCATTGTTGGTCAGGCAGATTCGGCCATCGTCGAGGAAGCGGGTGAAGCCGTCCCAGCGTTTGAGCATGTAGTCGATCGCCTTGGCGACGGGGGCGTGGCGGGACAGTCGGGCGCGTTCGGCGCGCATCCAGGCGCCGAGTTCGGTCACCAGCTTCGCACTCCTCTGCTTGCGCACCGCCAGGCGCTGGTCAGCCGTCAAGCCGTTGATCTCTCGCTCGATATCGAACAGTTCATCGATCCGCTTCACGGCTTCGAGCGCCATCGGCGAGATCGGCGGTGCGCCGACGCCGCGTTTCGCGTTGGTCGCAATATCGGCCAGAACGAAGAACTTCCGGCGTGCATGCGCCCAGCACAGGACATCGAGGATCGGGCCGGGTTGTCGATCCGCCTCGTAAAGCCTGTTGTATCCGGCATAGGCATCGGCTTGGAGCAATCCGGCAAAGCGGCGCAGATGGCCTTCTGGATGTTCACCACACCGGTCTCGGGAGTAGTGGAATACCGCCGCCGGCGGCGCCGGGCCGCCGAATGGCCGGTCATCTCGGACATAGACCCAGATCCGGCCGGTATCGGTTTTGCCTTTCGCCAGCACCGGCACCGTGGTGTCGTCGCCATGCAGCCGGTCGGCCGCCAAAACATGGGCTTCGAGCAGATCATGCAGCGGTTTCAGCACGCTGGCGGCATGACCGACCAGATCGGCCAGCGTCGACAGGCTGAGATCGACCCCCTCGCGGGCGAAGCGCTCGCATTGCCGGTTCAGCGGCTGATGCTGGCCGAACTTCTCGAACAAAATCATCGCGATCAGGCTGGGACCGGCCCAGCCA
>JBAVTK010000138.1:0-4562 GCA_049696095.1 Aliidongia sp.
GCCATGGCCCAGGCGGCCGAAGCGGCCGGCCTGTCGGAGATCCGGCTCTTCACCCAGGTCAATCAATTCGCTCGGCGGATTCTGGAGGGGATGGGGCTCGATCGGCTGGAGCGCGACATCGCCACCCTGGCCGCCGCCGCGCCTGAGACGGCCGAATCGCTGCGTCAGGCGCGCGCGGTGCTGGGTGAGCAGGTGCGCGAGCTGGTCGATCGCAATCTCGTGCTGTTCAGCCGGGGCGAAAACGAAAAGCTGCGCGAGGAAGCGTTGCGCAATATCCGCTTCGGCGCGCTCGACCGGCGCGATCTGGCGCGCATGCGCACCATCGTGCGCGCCATGGCCAAGCGACTGCGCGACCGCTATGCTCGGCTGCGCCGCCGCCGCAACCGCGGACAGCTCGATGCCAGGCGGACGATCCGGCACAATGCCGGCTGGGGCGGCGTGCCCTTCATCACCCATTGGAAGCGCCGTCATGTCGAAAAGCCGCGGCTGCTGGTGCTGTGCGACGTCAGCGGGTCGGTCGCGGCGGCGGCGGAATTCCTGCTGCTGCTGCTCTATGCGCTCAACGAGGCTTTATCCGATATCCGCGCCTTCGCCTTTTCCGGCTCGCTGATCGAGGTCAGCCCGATTTTGGAGACGATGGAGATCGACGCGGCGATCGGCGAAATTCTGCGCCGCGTCGGCTTCGGCTCGTCCAATTACGGTCAGGCGCTGGCGGATTTCGAGGCCGGCTGGATGGATCTGGTGACAAGGCGGACCACGATCCTGATTCTGGGCGACGGTCGTGGCAATTTCACCGATCCGCGCGCCGACATCGTCAAGCAGCTTGGCGAACGGGCGCGACGCGTGATCTGGCTCAACCCGGAAGCCCGCACCTCGTGGGGCACGGGCGACTCCGAGATGGATCGCTATGCGCCCTATTGCACGCTAGTGACGCAATGCAACACGCTGCGCCGGCTCGAACGGGTGGTGGCCGAATTGCTGGCCGAGGAGAGATGATTTGAGGCCGGGCCGCCGCCCTACGCCGCTCCCGGCACGACAAACTCCAGCAGCGTCAGCCGAGCTTGCCCGAGATCCTGCCAGCGGTCGGCATCGATCGCGAAGCGGGCGCGGGCGGCGGTCGGGAAGCGTTGCGCCAGCTCGGGAAAGCGTTCTGCGCCGGCCGCGTGACGGGCCAATTGCAGCGCCAACTCGTGCAGGCCTGGATTGTGGCCGACCAGCCAGACGGTTTCGAACGTTGGTTCGATCTGTTCGATCTGCCGCAACAACCCGCCGGCACTCGCCAGATAAAGCCCCGGCAGATAGCGGATGACCGGCAGTCGCGGCCATGAAGCGACCGCATAGGCAACGGTCTCGCGTGTGCGCGTTGCCGTCGAGCACAAGATCAGCGCCGGCGGTGCCACCGCGAGGTGCCGACCGAGTTCGGCCGCAGCCATTCGGCCGCGCTCACGCAGACCCCGCTCATGATCCTGCCCGCCTTCCGAGGCGTCGACCGCCTTGGCGTGGCGGATCAAGGTCAGGTGCTTCATCGCATATGCTCTCCGCAAGGGCCCACGCGCCTACGCCGCAATCGCCTCGCGGAACAGGGCCGGATCGACATTGCCGCCGGAGGCGACCACGGCGACGATCCGCGGATCGCCGGGGACGCGGCCGGCCAGTGCCGCCGCCAGTGCCACGGCACCGCCAGGTTCGACCACTAGCTTCAGTTCCTGGAACGCGACAGCCATGGCGTGGCGCACCTCGTCGTCGCTTGCCACCAGGCCGCCGGTCAGGCGGGGCTGGTTGATTGCGAAGGTCAGTTCACCCGGTGTCGCCGCCATCAGCGCATCGCAGATCGAGCTGGCGCCGGAGGCGTTGCCCAGGCGGGCACCGGCGGCCAGCGAGCGGGCATGGTCGTCGAAGCCCGCCGGTTCGGCGCAATAGAGCCTGGTCGCCGGGCTCTGCGCCTGGAACACCAGCGCGCAGCCGGCGATCAGCCCGCCGCCGCTCGAATTGGCGGCGAAGGCGTCGATCCGCAGGCCGCGCGATTTGGCCTCGGCGATCACCTCCAACGCCACGGTGCCTTGGCCGGCGATGATGTCCTTTTCGTCATAGGGCTTGACCAGCACCGCGCCGCGCCGGGCGCGGATTTCTGCCGCCACCGCTTCACGATCCTGGGTCCAGCGGTCGTAGGTGACGACCTCCGCCCCGAAGCCGCGTGTGTTGGCCAGCTTGATCGCGGGCGCGTCGGACGGCATGACGATCACCGCCGGGATGCCCAGAATCTCGGCCGCCGCCGCGACACCCTGGGCATGGTTGCCCGAGGAAAACGCGACAACGCCGCGCTTGCGCTGCTCGGCATCGAGTTGGACCAGGCGGTTGAACGCGCCACGGAATTTGAACGAGCCGGTGCGTTGCAACGGTTCGGCCTTGACCAGCAGCCGAAAGCCCAGCCGCTTGTTCAGCGCCGAGGATTCGACGAGCGGCGTAACCACGGCATAGCCGGCGATGCGGCCGGCCGCGGCCTGCACATCGGCGAAATCGGGTAAATCAGGTGCCGTTTGCTCGGTCATCGGCGCAGATCCGTTTCCAGTGAAAAGGCCAGCGCCTTGTTCCCGAAGCGCAGGCGGTAGACTTGCAGATTTTCCAGCACGCGTTGCACATAATTGCGTGTTTCGGAAAAGGGAATCTGCTCGATCCAATCGACCGCATCGATCTCGGGCGAGCGCGGATCGCCGAACGCCTCGATCCACTGCCGAACCCGACCCGGCCCGGCATTATACGCCGCGATGGCGAGAACGTAAGAGCCGTTGAAGCTCGAAAGCAGGGAATCGACGTAAGCCTGGCCGAGCGTCACATTATAGGGCCCGTCCGCGGTCAAACGCTGCGGCTTAAAGGGCAGTTGCAGCATCTTGGTCGCGACGCTCTTGGCGGTTGCCGGCATCAATTGCATCAGGCCGAGGGCACCGGCCCCCGAGACGGCATGCGGATCGAAGGCGCTTTCCTGCCGGGTCAGCGCCAGCAGCAGCGCTTGTTCCGCACCGGCATTGCGCGGCACCGCGACCGTGGGATAGCCGGCGCGCAGCAAGGAAACACCGACATAGCTTGCCTTCTTGGCCGCTGCCACGCCCAGATCCGGCCGGCCGATCTCTTCGGCCAGATCGGCGATGAGGGCATGTTCCGCCGGTGTTTGGGCATTCTCCGACAGGCGGTTGAAGAAGGTCTTCAGCCGATCCTCCTCGCCGATTTCCGCCAGAATGCGGGTCGCCCGGACCAGTTCCTTCTTGTTGAAGGCCTGGCTTTCCGGGGCCGACGCCTTGGGCTCCGGCTCGGGCCGGGGCGGCGGCGGCACGTTCGGCATGGCGGCGGCGAGCTGACCGTAATAGCTCGTGGTATAGCCCTCGGCCTTCTGAAACCAGCCGAGTGCCACATCGGGCTGACCCAGCGTCTCGGCCGAGCGTCCGGCCCAATAGGCGGCGCGTGACAGGGTCAGCGGCAGCTTGGCCGTCTCGTAGAGCCGGGTGAAATGACCATAAGCCGTCGGCGGATCTCGGAAAAAGCGCAGCGCGATCCAGCCCGCGGTGAATTCGGCATCGGCCAGTGCTGTGCCATCGGTCATGCCATGGGTCGTCACCAGCTTATAGGCGCGGGCCACGGCATTGCGCTCGAGCAGGTGACGCGCCAGCAATTGCCGGTCGGGCCACCACGCCTCGGGCCGGCCGAGTTCCCGCGCCTGATCGATCACGGCGAGGGCCGCATCATCGTCGTCGGCATGGCGGTACCAGCGCATCCGTTCGAACAGCAATCCGGGATTGTTCTGCAAGGCGGCGGGCACGCGCGTGACGGCCGCTTCGGCATTCTTGGCCGAGGCGGCCAGCGCGAGCCGCGCATCGGCCAACAGGCGCCAATCATCCGGCACGCGCGGCAACATCCGCTCGGCATCGGCGGTCTTGCCGTCCCAGAGCAGTCGGTCGAGTCGGGCGATGTGATCCTCTGGGCGGATTGTGTCGCCGAAGCGCGCCAGAATCAGCTGTTCGTCGGCCCCGGAGAAATCATCTTTGATCCAGACCTCGCGGACCAGCCTTTGCGCGCCCTCGGCATCGCCGTCGGCGGCGGTGAATTCCGCCTGCTTCAGCCGGCCGAGCGGTGTCGCCGGCTTGTGTTGGGCAAACCAGGCGCGCAACACGGGGTCCGGCACCGAGCCCAAACTTTCTTCGGCACGGGCGCGCAACCCTGCGAGCCGCGGCCAATCCGGATTGGCCGCGATGAAGCCGGTAATCTCGGCAAAGCCATGTCCGGCCTGCGGTCGTTGCAAATCCAGCCATTGCAAGATCTTGGCCGGCAGCTTGTCGCTTGCCTCGCTGGCGATCTCTTCCGCTTTGGCCCATTGATCGTGCTCCGCCGCTTCGAAGGCGCGGACGACGATCGGGCGATCCTTGGCACTCAGCACCTCGGCATGGGCGCTGGGCATCGCCAAAGCAAGGATTGCCAGCACGAGGCGACCGGTGGTCCACCGCCGATCTGCCCACAACGCGGTACCAAGGCCGCGCAAGCGGTCACCAAACATGCGGTTCATCGGTTCCAAT
>JBAVTK010000139.1:0-4480 GCA_049696095.1 Aliidongia sp.
GAATTCCCTTCCGGATGAATTTCGCCAGCTCGTCCCGACTCACGCCTACCGTTCCCTCGCCTTCGGCAAAGCCAAAACGGACATCGATGTCGCTGCGGCCGAGGCGTGCTTCCGGCAATGCTTCGGCGATGCGTTTACGGGACTTAGGGTCGACCAGAGCGCTCGCCCAGAAACTTTTACCCATCCCCCGGTTGCCGATGACTAGGGACCGATCAGGGTCGAGCGCCGCCGCGTGTGACTTGGGAAAATAAATATCCGAGAGTTCGACCGGCGTTTGGGGTGTGTGTGATTCAAGCGGCGGAAATGCCGCCATCACCCTGCGCAATTCCGCCAAATGTCTCGTCAGATCGCTCATTGCGGCCGCTGCCTCCCCAATAGACGCCACGCTCGTTCCAGGAAGGCGCCAAAGGGGCCGCGATAGACATCCTCCCGCAACACAGTTTCCTCTTCCAGCGGAGCGAAAGCATCATAATCGGGATGATAGGTGATGAAAATCGCATCATGCGGCACGTCGGGGCCGGTTTCGTCGATGGCGAAGTTGAACGGCCAATCACGATTGGCTTCATCTTCCGCATCATACAGTGTTTCCACACATAATTCGTAGAGCCGATCATGGAAGCGGAGCCGCCCGTCACCGGCGCTCGGTGCCTTGCCATGGACAAACGTTAAGAGCGTCCGCCAGTCATTTTCATCCGAAGCCTCTGGGGCACCCAAAGTTTGAATGAGATGAGCGAGCACATAGCGGTAACCCTGGAACGCTTGCGTCTGGTTCGCTCCGAACAGCAGCAACTTACGAGCCCCCAGCCCCAACCAAGCCCCCGCGGTAATCTCGGATAGCCCCGCGCGCGCATCCACCAGTACCGCGTCGTACTCCTCGTATTCAACGAAACGGTCAACCATCTGACGCATTTTTTCGGCCAAGGATTGACGACCATCGGGGCCGACTTCTTCAATGAGCCCGCGAGCCAGTTTCCCGATCATATTCTCTGGATGCTCGTCGGTGATCCGCCCTACCGCCGGTAACACTTTGATGGAGCCATCGGCGAAATGGCTGGTACCGATGAAGTCAATCAACTCTTCATCCTTGATTCCATTCAAACCGTGTTCGACCAAATAATCGAGCGCACCAAATTTCGGGCGGCGCTCATCCTTCTCATCGCTTCGGAGCAATATGCTGCCGAGTCCCGGCGCTTCCAGATCGAGGTCGATACACAAGACCCGCTTGCCATGCCCGGCCAGATCCGCAGCAAGCACCGCCAATGCCGTGGTGCGCCCGACGCCGCCCTTCAGGGAACCGAATACGAGTCGGGGCGGGCCGATCGGCGGCGGAGCCAAACCACACAGCCAATCCGCGCCGACGATACGGCGATCGACAAGTCGAATCCAGGCGAAATCCCCGTTCCCCATTGGGATGAAAGTCTCGCGTGGTTCCGCCGCCTCAAGCGACGGAAACATCGCTGATGGCAGGATCGGCTCCACCAGAGCGTACCCACCTAATGCTTCGCGCAGCTTCGCCGCCAAGTCGCCGCTCTTTCGACGCGCCGGGAATGCGAGACCCAACCGCCCGCTGGCATCGCGCAATACAATGCCGTCCGTGGGTAGTTCAATGCCAGCCGCTCTGGTTATGCGAATCAGTGTCGGCAATGCATCGTCGTATCGCGGTGCCAATTTAGAACACTCCACTATTATAGAGTGCTATGGCATCAACCTTCCAAACGGCCAAATTGGTCATCTTCACGGGACAATGGTCGTCGTCTGCGTAACGAATATCGAGTGACCAATCTACGAATCGGTGGTCGAGAAAACCTTGACTTAGCTCTACTCCCAAAGCCCCCCCGAGGCGACCATTTCTCATCATCTGCATGATTGAAACATCGCCTGCAATTTGCTGTTGGAGAGATTTCGGCTGTCGATTGTGTGGGGGAGATTTCGGTTGCTGATTGATATGGCGACGTAAATGCTGTGGCAGAGGTTTCGGCAGCACCTTCTCGAGAGCAGCCTTCAGGGCCATTTCGCCGACTAAACCATAGTGATAGGCAGAGTCGTCCACGCGACCTTCCTCTTCCAACACCCCTGCGGTTTCAAGATGCCGCAAAGCGGCATCGGCAAAACGTTCCGCCATCCATCCCCCCAACCGCTATGCGTGAAACCTAGCCGGCGCCCCAGGAGGCGCGTCCCCTCGCAGCAAGGTTAAACAGTTGGTGGATCACCGTCAAATTGTCGCCCGTCTACCCCTCTTCATTCTCCAGCCGGGCCTTATGCCCCAGATACCCACCATGGTGCCTGAGCCCGTAATCGCGGCGCGACACCGCCTTCTCCTCCATCAGCGTCAGCGCCAGCGCGTCGCCGATGGCGCTCATCACCGCCATGCTGGCCGAGGGGGTGAGGCCGAGCGGGCAGGGTTCCTCGATCACGCCCATATCGAGCACGATGTCGGCGAGCCGCCGAAGCTCGGTTTCGGGGTGGGAGGTGATGCCGATCACCACAGCCTGGGTCAGATGCCGGCTGAGTTCGATCAGTTCCAAGACCTCGCGGGTCTTGCCGCTGGTCGAGAAGGCGATGATGACATCATGCGCATCGATCAGGCCGAGATCGCCATGAGCCGCCTCGGCCGGGTGAATGAAGACGGCGGGCGTGCCGGTCGAGCATAGCGTAGCGGCGAATTTCTGCGCGACATAACCGGCTTTGCCGATGCCGGTCGTCACCACCTTGCCGGCACAGCGCTGGAGCGCCTCGATCGCCTGGTCGTAGCCGTCACCGACCTCGACCGCGGCGATGGCCGACGCTTCGGCATCGAGGATACCGCGGATTCTGGTGCGGAGTGCCGACATCGGGTCAGTGCCGGAAATGCCGCAGCCCGGTGAAGACCATGGCCAGGCCGCGGGCATCGGCCGCCGCGATCACCTCATTATCCCGCATCGATCCGCCCGGCTGGATGATCGCCGTGGCGCCGGCATCGGCGGCGGCAAGCAAGCCGTCGGCAAAGGGAAAAAACGCATCGGACGCTACGACCGAACCGATCGCCGGGCTCACGCCCTCGGCCCCGCCGCGCGCCGTCCGGCCGGCTTCGGCGCTTTTCAGCGCAGCGATGCGCGAGGAATCGACCCGGCTCATCTGTCCAGCACCGATCCCGACCGTAGCACCCGCCTTGGCATAGACAATGGCATTGGATTTGACATGCTTGGCGACGCGGAAAGCGAACAGCAGGTCGCTCAATTCCGCCTCCGACGGGGTGCGCTTGGTCACGACCCGCAGATCGGGCGGAGTCACGCGCCCGCCATCGCGATTTTGCACGAGGAAGCCGCCGGAGACCGAGCGGAAAGTCAGCCCCGGTGCCGCCGGATCGGGCACGCCACCGGTCGCCAGCAAACGCAATTGCGTCTTGCGCGCCAACACGTGCAGGGCCGCTTCATCGAAGGACGGGGCGATCACCACCTCGGCGAACAGGCTCGCTACCGCCTCGGCCGTCTCGATGTCGAGTGCGCGGTTGAGCGCGATGATGCCGCCGAAGGCGCTGACCGGGTCGCAGGCCAGCGCCTTGCGATAGGCGTCGATCAGGCTGTCGCCCAACGCCACGCCGCACGGATTGGCATGCTTGATGATCGCCACCGCCGGCCCGTCGAATTCGCTGACGCATTCGAACGCGGCGTCGGTGTCGTTGATATTGTTGTAGCTGAGTTCCTTGCCTTGAAGCTGCCGCGCCGTCACCACACCGGGGCGGGTATCGGCCGGAATAGCGTAGAACGCCGCCTGCTGATGCGGGTTTTCGCCGTAGCGCAGCGTCTGCTTGCGCTCTCCGGCGATGCTGAGCCGCTCGGGGAAGGTCTCGCCGCGCTGTCCGGCCATCCAGGCCGCGATCGCCGCGTCATAGGCTGCCGTGCGGGCATAGGCCTGGCCGGCGAGGCGGCGGCGTGTCGCGAGCGTGGTGGCACCGCCATGCTGGGCCATCTCGGCCAGCACCGCGGCGTAATCCGCCGGATCGGTGATGATGGTGACGAAATCATGATTCTTCGCCGCGCCGCGGATCAGCGACGGTCCGCCGATATCGATATTCTCGATGCAGTCTTCCCATTCGGCGCCGCTCGCCACCGTCGCTTCGAACGGGTAGAGGCTGGAGACGACCAGATCGATCTCGGTCAAGCCATGCTTCTGCAGCGCCGCCTGGTGCGTCTCAAGGTCGCGCCGGGCCAGCACGCCGGCATGAATCGCCGGATGCAGCGTCTTGACCCGACCGTCCAACATCTCCGGGAAACCGGTGACGCCGGCGACATCGGCCACCGGCAAGCCCGCCTCGGCGATGGCACGCGCCGAACCGCCGGTCGAGACCAGTGTCACACCTTGCGCGACCAGCGCCTTGGCGAACTCGATCAGGCCGGTCTTGTCATAGACGGAAATCAGCGCCCGGCGGATCGGGCGGTCGAAGGTGGAGTTCATCGGTGGGCTCAGACTAGGGGCTGATGCGAAGCGCGGACCATAAGGC
>JBAVTK010000140.1:0-2154 GCA_049696095.1 Aliidongia sp.
GCCATCCGGCTTTACCCCCTTGAGCGCGGCTGGGGGCAGCACGTCATCGGCGGCATCGCAGATCACGCGGATCATGGCGAAGGGCAGGCCCGCCTCGGTCGCCGCCGCCGCCAGGATATGGCTTTCCATATCGACCGCAAATGCTGCGGTGTCCGCGAACAGCGTGGCTTTCTCGGTGCGCGACGCGATGGCGCGATCGGCACCGAGCTAGCAGCCGATGCGCGGCTGGCGATCGTGAAAGATCTCGGCGAGGCGGGCATGCCATGCGGCATCGACCGGCAGCTCGCTCGTATCCGGCCGGCGCAGCCGATCCGGCAACAACAGGGTGCCGGCCGGCAGCGCCGGATCGAGGCCGCCGGCCAGGCCGAAGCTCAGGAGATGCGTGGCACCGGCCGCGCGCAGCTTGTTGCAGGCCGCCGTGGCCCCCGCGCGCCGCGCGCCGCTGAGCGCCACCGAGACCAGCAATTCCTCATCGGGCGGCAGATGGGGCAGAACGCATCTGGCCTCCGAGCGCAGACCCGCCAAAATGCCCAGATGCGGAATTGCCCGGCTCACATGCCGTGCATGACCAGCTTGGAATTGCCGGTCGAGAGATTGCGATAGCGCGCCAGCGCCATCAGCGGGAAATAGGCGCGGTAACCATGATAGCGCAGATAGAAAACACGAGGGAAGCCGACCGCGGTGAAGGTGTCTTCATGCCACAGCCCGGTTTCCTGGCGCGTCCGCATCAGGAAATCGACACCGCGCGCCACTGCCGGGTGATCGACCTCGCCGGCCGCCATCAGCCCGAGCACGGCCCACGCGGTCTGCGAAGCGGTCGAGTTCGGCGCCTCGCCATGATGGCCGTCATAATAGCTGATGCCGTCCTCGCCCCAGCCGCCATCGGCGCGCTGCATCGAGACGAGGTAATCGACCGCCTTGCGGAAACCCGGCTGCTGTAAATCTTCGCCCGCGGCGTTGAGCGCGCACAAGACCGACCAAGTGCCGTAAATGTAGTTCGTGCCCCAGCGCCCGTACCAGGAGCCGTCTTCCTCTTGTTCCGCCCAGAGATAGGCGACGCCGCGATCAAGGGCCGGATCGCCGCGTTTCCGGCCGATCTGCGCCAGCATCGAGACGCAGCGCGCGCTGACATCGGCGGTCGGCGGGTCGAGCAGGGCGCCGTGATCGGCGAACGGGATGTAGTTCAGATAATAATGCTCGTTATCAGCATCGAAGGCGCCCCAGCCGCCATTCTTGCTCTGCATGCCGATGACCCATTCGACCGCGCGATCGATACTCTCGCGATGCGCCGGATCGGCCGATCGGTCGATCGCCATGACCACCGCAGCGGTGTCATCGACATCGGGATAATGGGCATTGCCATATTGAAAGGCCCAGCCGCCCGGTCGCACGCCCGGCCGATTGTCGGCCCAGTCGCCGACCAGATCGAGTTCCTGCTTCGAAACTAGCCAGTCATTGGCCGCCGCCGCCGCGCGCTTGGCGGTCGGCGAGGCTTGGCCGCCATTGCGGACCTCGCTGACTTCGAGCATGGCATGGGCGGCAAGCCCGGTATCCCAGATCGGCGAGACGCAAGGCTGGACATAGACATCCTGCTCGTCATCCTCGATCACCAGACGGGCCAGCGCTTCCTTGGCGGTCACCAGCCGCGGATCATCCTTGGCATAGCCCAGGCATTCCATCGCCATGACCGCATTGGCCATCGCCGGGAAAATCGCGCCGAGCCCGTCCAGCCCGTTCAACCGCTCTTCCATAAAACCCACGGCACGCGCGATCGCCCGCCGCCGCAGGCCGCGGGGAAAGGCCGGCTCGGCGAAACGCAAGCCGTGATCGAGCCAGCGAAAGACCGTCGCCCAGATATTCTTGGTCGCGGCATGCATATAGCGCCGCTCGACAAAGGGCGGCGTGCGGAACAATTCGGCGATATCGATGCGGTGCGGGTTCTTGGCCTGCGGTTTCTCCGACATCAAGATCAGCAACGGCACCATGACCGTGCGCGACCAATAGGACACTTTGGTCAGATGGAACGGAAACCATTTCGGCAGCAGCACGAGTTCGACCGGCATGACCGGCACGGCCCGCCACGGCACCTGGCCGAACAAGGCGAGCGCAATGCGGGTGAAGACGTTGCAGCGCGCGGCCCCGCCGGCCGACAGC
>JBAVTK010000141.1:0-2527 GCA_049696095.1 Aliidongia sp.
CCCAAAGCATTGACTGTGCGCCTTCCCGCCGAGATCATAGCTGTCGTCGGCCCGAATGCCGCTGGCAAAACAGCGCTGCTCCACGGTCTGGCCAAGCTCTTCGGCGTCTCCCGGGCGCAGCGGACAGTCCTTCATTCCGATTTCCACCTTGTACCGGGGACAGATCCCAACAATCGCGACCCGCGCGATCTCTTCATCGATGTGTTGATCGGTTTGCCGGAGCTTGTCGACGGAACGGCGACGCCGGAGACGATTGCCCCTTCCTTCCGTCACATGCGGCTCGAACGCGCCGGCGATGCACCCGTGTGCCGACTGCGGCTGGAAGCGCGCTGGGAGGACGACGGAACGGTCGAAGGCGAAGTCTCGCAGGAGCTGTTCTGGGTAGACACCTTGGAACCGATTCCGACCGACGATCAAAAGCACCCCGTCTCAGCCGCCGACCGGGGCCTCATCCAGCTCTACTACACCCCCGCCAGCCGTGACGCCGAGGCACAGATCCGCGCCACGACCGGCGCATTGGCTGCCCGCCTCCTCCGTGCGATCGAGTGGTCGAGCGAGACCCAGGAGGCAGTGAACGAGGCCAGCGAAAGCCTGGGCGACGCCTTCGAGGGTGAGGACGCGATTGCCGCCATCAGCAAGGCGCTTGCGGCGCGATGGTCGGATCTCCATGACGAGGCGGTCGACACCAAGCCGAAGCTAAGCCTAGTCAGCCGCCGGTTCGAGGAGGTCATCAGCCGGATCGCGGTCATCTTCGAACAGGGGCCGGACGGCCGCGAGCGCGGGCTCGACGCGCTGAGCGATGGCCAGCAGTCCCTGTTCTATTTCGCGCTCGCTGCTGCGGTTTTCGATCTTGAACGTCTGGTTGTCGCCGGTGAGGTGGATGGCTTCCGAGACGACGAGCTCCGGATCCCGGCGCTGACGATCTTTGCGCTTGAGGAGCCGGAAAACCACTTGTCGCCCTATTTCCTGGCGCGGATCATCCGCCAGGTCCGCTCGCTCACCGACGAGGGCGGCGCGCAAGCGATCGTGACCAGTCACTCGCCGGCTGTGCTGAGTCGGGTGCGCCCGCGCGAGGTTCGTTATTGCCGCTGCGATCCCAATACGCGGCAATCCTCGGTCAAGTCGATCAAGATGCCGGCCGATGATGCGGAGGCCGCAAAAATTCGTCCGGGGCGCGATGCTCGCTTACCCGGAGCTCTACTTCGCACGCTTCGTGCTTCTGGTCGAAGGCGACTCCGAGCGGATCGTATTGCCGCGTCTGGCCGAGGCGCTCGACCTCGTGATCGACCCGGCTTTCGTGGCCATCGTGCCGCTCGGCGGCCGCCATGTGCAGCATTTCTGGCGCCTGCTCTCCCACCTGGGCATTCCAAACGCCACCTTGCTCGATTTGGATCTCGGCCGCGACAATGGCGGCTTTGGTCGCGTGAAGACGGCAATCCAGCAACTGATCGAGATCGGGGTCTCCAAAGCCAAGCTCTTGAAAATCGAGAACGGCACACTCTCCGATGACGGCCTAGAGCAGATGCACACGTGGCAGGACGCAGAGGATCGCAAGATTCTCTCCGGCTGGATCGACAGCCTCAAACCTCACGGGGTGTTCTTCTCCGCGCCGCTCGATCTCGACCTCGCAATGTTGAAGGCGTTTCCGCATGCCTACAAGGCGATCGTGCCGAAGGGCGGCGGCCCGAAGATGGCCGTCGACAAGGCTGCCGAGGCCGTTCTCGGCACGACCGGGCCGGGTCTCACACTCTACACCGGCGCGTTCAAGGACTATCCGGACTTGCTGCCTGCCTACCGCTACCACTTCCTGACGCACAGTAAGCCTGCGACCCATCTGGCGGCGCTGGCGCATATAAAGACGAAAGAGTTGCGGGATGGCATGCCGCCGCTGCTGGCTGAAATCCTGGCTCACGTCGCCAAGACCTTGCGACGGGACTGATCATGGCGGTGCTCGCACGACGCGTCCGGCCCGATGATTGGCGCCCCATCGGAGTCGACGAACTCGAGGCCAACGCCATCAAGGTGGTGCGATCGACAAACAACCGGTCCGTCATCGCTGGACCCGGCGCTGGAAAGACCGAGCTTTTGGCGCAGCGCGCGGCGTATCTGCTTCAGACCGGCACAGCGCCGACGCCTCGTCGAATCCTTGCCATCAGCTTTAAACGCGACGCCGCGACCAACCTCGCCGCCCGCGTTCGCCAACGCTGCCACCGGAGTCATGCGGGACGTCTCGACTCGCTCACCTTCGACGCCTTCGCCAAGGGCCTCGTCGACCGGTTCGGGCAGGCGCTCCCCGATCGATGGCGGCCTCGCCCCGACTACGAGATCATGCCGACGAGCGACGCGCTCTATCGCGGCTTTCTGCAGCAGCAGGTCGGCGCGCCTCCAAAGGACGTCGGCACCTACGCCGATATCCAGGCGCTGACGGTCAAGGCCTTCGAGCGCAAGCACCTCCTGGGCTCGCCCATTCCCATCGAGGGTTGGCCGACACCGACGCCAGCGCAGTGGGCGGCGGATCACTTCTGGC
>JBAVTK010000142.1:0-1552 GCA_049696095.1 Aliidongia sp.
CCGACCGCGGCCTCGTCGTCGCCGCGTAAGGGACGACATTGGAGAGCCCATGAGGAGGATCGGTCGACCGCTGCAAGCCCAGCTGGGCTGTCGGCGACCTTAAACCTCCTGCGCCGCGCTCCTTTCCTGATGGGGGGAAGCGCGGCGCAGGACCAGCTATCTCCTACAAAATAATAGCCCCCGCGACGACCAGCGTCCGAGGGCAGACCACAAGGAGCTGGAACCTCCAAATGGCCTCAAAGACCGTATCACGCCGGCGAGCGGACGAGCTCGCCGCGATCCTGGACTCCACGGAGATCCAGCGCCTCATCGAAGACCTCGAGAACACCCGATGGACAGGCAGGCCCGGGTACCCTGTGCGTGCGCTGCTCGGGGTGGCGCTCGCTAAGTCGCTGTATGCGATCCCGACGTGGAGCCGCACCGTGGCGCTCATCCACGAGCACGAGGCACTACAACGCGCTCTCGGGGCTGTCCCGAGTGTCTACGCCGCGTACCGCTTCGCAGGGAAGCTCCGGGCACACAGGACGCTCCTGGAGGGCTGTATCGAGCGCGTGCTGAGCCGTCTGCGTGCGGCGAACCCCGGGATGGGCGAGAACATCGCGATCGACGCCTCCGACCTCCCCGCCTACGCCAACGGGCAGCGGTTCGTCTCGAAGGGCGGCAGGGAACGCGCCCCAGAGGAGTACAGCGACCCCGACGCCTCATGGGGCCACCGCTCCGCGGTCTCGACGCGGAAGGGCGGCGGGTTCTACGGGTACCGCATCCACGCGGCGGTCTGCACGCAGACGGGGCTTCCTGTGGCGTGGGAGGTCCGCACCGCGAAGGACAACGAAGTTCCCGTCGCGATGCCGCTCCTGGATGCCGCAATCAAGCATGGGCCACGTGCCAAGACCGTCGCGATGGACAAGGGCTACGACCAGGCCGTCCTCTACCAAGGCTGCCACGCACGCGGCGCCGAGGCGATCATCCCGCTCAAGAAAACCCCGTATGCGATCCCCGACTGCAAGCTACAGACCCCGCGCGATGAGCGCTGGCGCGCGCTCTACAAGACACGCGGCGCCGTCGAGCGCGAGTTCGGCAGGCTCAAGCACGAATGGGCGATGCTCCCCCTCCGCGTCCGCGGGCTCGCCCGCGTCCGCCTACACGTCGATCTCACGATCCTCGCCAAGCTCGCAAGCGCTCTCCCAGCCCGAATCGTCTAAGCCAGTACGGTCGATACCTCAAGTAGAGATGTCGCTTGAGGACGAGATTGACCGGATCTTCCTGTTCGAGCTTGGGTCGCATCCGGCGTACCAGAAAGCGTTTGCAGAGGGACGCAACCTTCAACGCCAGGACTTCAATGGCGACGACGCAGTCGGAGAATGCATCCAGCTTTTGTTCGCCTATACGCGCGGGCTCAGGGAGGCGGTGCTCGCGATCGCTCGTAAGCTTGATCAGGCGGACACCTGACTCATCCTCGAATTCCATAGCCGACTCAAAGTCCTCCAGGGACGTGCCCACAGTCACCAATGTCATACGCTTGATCGCCATGAGTTTCGCTAGAGCCTCCTAG
>JBAVTK010000143.1:0-6655 GCA_049696095.1 Aliidongia sp.
TGGAGTGATCAAGCGCCGGGTCGCCTCCAAGCCGATGGCGACGTTCAAGCAACGCATCCGGCAACTGACCCGCCGCTCTGGCGGACGCAGCGTGCAGGATGTGGTGGATCGTCTGCGGCTCTACATCATCTTGGGATGGAAGGCCTACTACCGGCTGGCTCAGATACCCAGGGTCTGGAAAGACCTCGACCAGTGGATTCGTCACCGGGTGCGGGCCATTCAACTCAAACAGTGGAAGCGCGGTAGGACCGTGTACAGGGAACTCCGGGCGCAAGGAGCCAAGCCCCACGTGGCGCAACAGGTGGCGGCCAACAGCCGGCGCTGGTGGCATAACAGCGGGATGCTTCTCAACTCCGTACTGACCCTGGAATGGGCCGACAAACTGGGAATGCCCCGGCTCTCCTGACCTCAACGCCTCGAACCGCCCGGTGCGGACCCGCATGCCGGGTGGTGTGGCAGGGGAGAGATCCGTCAAGGATCGCCCCTTATGCCGATCATGTCCGATCCTCAAAGATAGCCGAAACGGCGCATCTGTGCGGCGTGATCGGCTTCGATCCGCGCAATCTGCTGGGCGGTCAGCGCCGTGCGCCACGCCGCGGCCTGGCCGGTGCGAAAGAAGCGCGCGGCGGTCTCCGGCCGCTCGACGAAGCCGGCGCTCCGCTCCTGTTCCTGCAAAGTCGCGAACGCGCTGAATTGCACGGCCCGTTCCAGCCGATCCTCCGGCGGCGCGCTGCCGAGAAAGCGGACGACGCGGCCGAAACTTTCCGTCGGGTCGGCCAGCATGTCTTCATAGCGCATGACATGCAGCCGCGGATTGGGCCGCGCGGTCCAACTTTGCACATGGCTCGACCAGCTGGCGAGGCGCTCGAACACTTGCCGGTCGTCGCGGCCGGTTGCCGCCCCGTCATGGGCCATAAAGGCGATGATCTCATCGATCGGCCGGCCGAGATGATGGCTGTAGGACAGGGCGACCGCGCGCGGATCGCGCACCAGATAGATCGAGCCGGCGGTCTCTTGCGGCGTCAGCAGCGGCCGGCCCTCGACCAGCAGAACCGCATTATGGGTCTTGACGAAGACCGGGCCGGGTGCAGCCTGGGTCAGATCGCGATGGACCAGTGGGCGCAACGCCTGGACCTCAGCATCGGTATAAAGCGAGGCGGGTCGCGGATCGTAATGCCGATAGAGTGCTGCATCGCATTCGCCGGCCGAGAAATCGGTCAGACGGTTGATATCGTGCGGCCGATCGGCCGGGCGCAGGAAATTATGCAGAAAAGCACGCAGCCACGTCGTGCCCGATTTCGGATAGGCGGCGAGCCAGACGATCTTGCCCATGGGGTCTCGCAGATAAGGGTCGGGCAAAGCTAGCCGAAGGTGACGAAAAAGCAATGGGACGCGCCGGCCGATTTCGGCTAAACATCCTTTTTCCAGCGCCGATCTCTAAAGATTTTCCGGAGGATGGATGCCCAATCATAAAATGGCGATAGCCGCCCTCGCCCTTTCTTTCACGCTCGCGCCGGCCATGAGCTTCGGCGCGGACAAGCCGGCGGCCCCGCCGGCCGCAACCCAAGGACATACCGTGACGACCGCATCGGGACTGCAAATCATCGACACCGAAATCGGCACCGGCGCCACGCCGGAGCCCGGCCAGACTTGCGTGATGCATTATACCGGCTGGCTCTATGTCGATGGCGCCAAGGGCAAGAAATTCGACAGCTCGCTCGATCGCGGCAAGCCGTTCGAATTCCCGATCGGCCAGCATCGGGTGATCAAGGGTTGGGACGAAGGTGTCGCCACCATGAAGATCGGCGGCAAACGCACGCTCATCATCCCGCCCGATCTGGGCTATGGCGCGCGCGGCGCCGGCAACGGGTTGATCCCGCCCGATTCGACGCTGATCTTCGAGGTCGAATTGCTTGGGGTGAAGTAGGGGGTTGAGGAAACACGTACGGCCGGCGGGTGGAACCGCCGGCCGTACTATATCATTGGATCATGTGCCTAAGGATTTGAATTAGCGGCTGTAACAGGGTGTTGAGTTTGTCTAGAATACCACAGAGTTCATTCAAAACATCTTTTACATCAGACAGAATTATTAGCAAGATAATGCGGTCAGAGGGCGACTTCAAAACGCTTACTCATGCGACATTCACTCCTTATCGCAGGCTGGAAACGCTACCAGACGACCAGCGAACGGCTCGCTTTATCCCTTGGGGCATGATGGTTGCGGGGGAACCGGCAACCGAAAATGACATTGGGCTTGCAGGATCGTCCCGCAAGAGGCGAACGTATAATTTCCTGCGTTCCTGTGAATAAATTTCACGCCCCCCTACACCCGCGCCGCCTTCGCCCGTTAGAGCCGCTTCGGGATGTTGGCGCTTTCATAGAACACCGCAACGATCGTCGGCTGCGGCGCGGTTCGGTAGGCAAACCAATAGCGTCCGGACTTCACCCATGCGCGGCCGCCTTGGGCGAGGTCGGGATATGGTCGGGGCGCGGGAAGGCCGATTGCGCCGCTTTCTATCGCGGTCGATGCCTGAAGCCGGGCGACTATAAGATTCCGCACCGCTTCGGGCCGGTCGAGGTCTTCATAATGCCGCAGTAAAGCGGAATACTGATCGCTTGCTTCTCGCGTGAACGGGATCAAAGGCGGGGCAACGCTCCGCGCGCGCGCTGGGGCTGTTCATTGGCTTCAAGCCGAGCGAGCACGGCTTGCTCTTCCGCAAGAATCTCGTCGGGAGAAATGAGGTCGCCAGCGGCAAGTTGAGCTTCGCTGATGGCAAGCGCCGCTTCGAGTTCGGTGCAGGTGGGCATAGTCGGATCGATCATAGAGCGAATATGGCACTGGCGGGCGGCGGTGTCCAGTGGCGGCCCGGACGCCGTCAGCCTGGCCGGGCGCGCCCTGAACCGTCACCGGTCATCGGAGTTTCACCGAAACCTTATTCTCCATCACCGCCCCGCCTTCGCCCGTTCCTCATCGACCAGCGGCTTCTTCCACAGCTTGCCCACCGCCGTCTTCGGCAGCACGTCGCGGAACTCGACCGCGCTCGGCAATTCATAGCGTGCCAGCTTGTCGTCCAGAAACCCGCGCAGTTCATCGAGCGTGAAGGGCGACGCGCCCGGGCGGAGTGTGATGAAGGCCTTGGCGCTTTCGCCGCGATAGGCATCGGGGATGCCGATGACGATGACTTCCTCGACGCCGGGATGCTCGTAGATCGCCTCTTCGATGTTGCGCGGATAGACGTTGAAGCCGCCGCTGAGGATCATGTCCTTCTTGCGATCGACGATATAGAGGAAGCCATCCTCATCGAAATAGCCGATATCGCCGGTGCGGAAGAAGCCGTCGATGAAGGCCTCGGCGGTCGCCTCGGGCTGTTTGTAATAGCCCTGGAACACGTTCGGCCCCTTGATGCACATCTCGCCGCGCTCGCCCGCCGGCATTGTCTTGTGCGGGTCATCGAGATCGCGGATCTGGATCTCGATCCCGGGCAGCGGCACGCCGGCCGAGGCGATGCGGCCGGTGTTCGGCAAATTGGCCGTGCCGGCCGGCGCCGTTTCGGTCATGCCCCAGCCTTCGAGCAACTCGACGCCGGTGAGATTCTGCCACTCTTCCTTGAGTTCGGCCGGCAGGGGCGCGCCACCGGAGGCGCAATAGCGCAGCGGGGAAAAATCGACACTCTTGGCGCGCGGGTGCGAGGCCATGGCGCGATACATGGTCGGCACGCCGAAGAAACTGGCCGGCTTGGCGCGGTCGATCGTGTTCAGCACATCCTCGGTATCCCAGCGCGGCTTCAAGATCAGGGTAAAGCCGCGCCGTACCGCGCGGGTCATGATCGTGCCCAGCGCGAAGATATGGAACAGCGGCAGCACCATGATGATGCGCTCGTCGCCCTCATGCAGTTGGGTCTGCGGCGTGGTGCCCCAGGCATCATAGATCGAAATCGCGGCGGTCAGATTGGCGTGGGTCAGCATCGCCGCCTTGGGCAGGCCGGTCGTGCCGCCAGTGAATTGCAGCAGGGCCAGATCCTCCGGTCGCACCACCGGCCACGGCTCGGAGCGCGGACGCGCCGGATCGAGCAGCGCGGCGAACGGTACCGGCTCGGCCGGGTTCTCCGGCATGGCCGGGGTCGGGGCCGGCAGCAAGTCGCTCGGCGTGCAGCTGACGATGCGCAAGCCCGGCTGGTTCACCGGCAGCTTCGCCAGGAAATCGACGAAGCTGACGACGATCGCGATGTCGGCCGCCTTGATCTTATGGGCGATTTCGCGCTCGGCATCGATCGGCGACAAGTTGGTGACGACACCACCGGCCCGGAGTACGCCGTAAAACGCGATCGGGTAATGCGGAATGTTCGGCAGATGCAGTGCGACATGCACACCCGGTTTGACGCCGAGTGCCCGAAAGCCGCGCGCCGCGCGCTCGACCAGGGCGCCGAAGGTGCGGAAATCGATGGAAAATCCCATGATCTCCAGGAACGGCACGGCGGCGAAGCGCTCGATCGAGGCATCCAGCTCCGCGCTCAGGGTCGAGATGGGAAGCGGGGCGCTCCAATCGACCCCTTCGGGATAGCTCCGTTCCCAAGGTTGCGGCATGCTTTTAAGTCTCCTGCTGAAGTTTCCACCCGTCATTGTGCGCGCGTCGTTGACCGATCGCGTCGTTTTGCCGTCCCCACCAGCGGCGGCAGGCCGCAGCGGCTAATGTCCCATCATGCCGGCCATGCCACCACCGGTCATGTTGCCCATGCCGCCGTGGGACGGTTGGGTTGTCTGTTGCATGAGCGAATTCCATGATCCGCTGCTGAAATCGCTCGGCATGGCATCGATCGCGGCGAAGGCCCGATCCGTGGCGCCGGCACAGGCTGCCTTCTGCCATCGGCCCATATCGGCCTTGGCGGCGGCGGCACCGACCGCCTGGGCGAAGGCGGGAAAGATCTTGTCCTTCCATACCGCGGAGATTTTCTCCATGAGCGGCTGCTTCGCCTCGTCCGCGGTTGCCGCCGCACTTGGGCCGATCGCTGTGATATCGGCGGCGAACATCTCGGGGATCCCGGCGCCGAAGCGGGCAAGCGCATCGTCGTCGCTATTGACCACCGGCATCTCGAAATCGGCGATTGTATCGGCGACGCAGCGGTCGGTCGCGAATTCCTGGGCGACATAGAGCGTGCGTTTAAAGCCGAGCTTGAAATCGACCTCTTGGAGGGCGGCGCAGACCGTACCGTCCGGCATCTTTTGCAGTGCGATCGACTGAGCCGCGGCCCCGGAGAGCGCGCGGCTATAGTTAGCCGGCATCGGTTTGGCCTTGGTGTCGGCGGCGAGTTCCCGCGCCGTCTTGCTGGTATCGCGGGCCATCTCGCTTGGCATCAGAACAAATTTGACGACCGGCGGTGGGAAGGCCGGGCAGGCGGCATGCGCCTGACCGCAGGCGAGGAGGGTTGCGCCGAGGACCAAAAGCCGATTCACGGCGTGCCGCGACGAAGGCCGAGCACGATAGCCCGACACCATGCGATCCATCCACGAGGGACAGTTCCGCATCCAGGGTAGCGACATCGTCCGTCCCTCCTGTTTCAGGCGGATACTATCGCAGACCGCCTTTGCCCGACGGGTCAGTTCCGACCGTAACCGCCCCCACCATAGCCTCCAGAGCGCGCCGGCTGCTGTGCTGGTATTTTATTGTTGCTTATATCACTTGGCTTCAGATCGATCGAGGCAAAAGCCTTGTCTGTGGCGCCATTACAAGCCTCTTTCTTCCATTGGCCGGGCAAATCGACCTTGGCGTCGGCATCGCTTACCTGCTTGGAAAAGGCCGGAAAGATCTTGTCCTTCATCAACTGGGACATCTTCTCCAGCAGCGGTTTCTGCGCATCTTCCTGGCTCGTGCCTGTGGCGATGCCGATGGCATTGATTTCGCTCGCGTAAACCGTCGGAATCGCGGCGCCGAATTGCGCCAACGTTTCATCGTCGCGTTTCACCAGCGGCGTCTGGAAATCGGCGATCGTATCGGCCACGCAGCCATCGCCAGCAAATTCCTGGGCGATGTAGATCTTGCGCTGAAATCCCAGCTTGATGTCAACTTCGTGCAAAGCGGCGCAAACCGTACCGTCCGCCTGCTTCAGGGTCGAGACCGAGCGGGCGGTCGAGGCCGACAACGCGGCCTCATAGGCCGAGGGCAATGGCTTGGCCGCGGCGCGCGTTGCCGCCAGATCCTTGGCGCTCTTGCTGGTATCGCGTTCGACATCGCTCGGCAATGCGGTGAATTTGATGACCGGCGGCGGAAAGGCCGGGCACGTGGCGGCATGGGCGCCGCCGGCGGCGAAAATCAGGACGCCGAACGCGGCGAAAAGAAGGCGGTGCATGGTCGCGATGTCTCCCATCGTGTTGGTCTCGCAAGAAAGCCTCGGTCACATCGACATGTAAAGCGACATTCTATGTTGTCAACGCGTCGGCTTGACGCGCGAGCCGCGCGACTCGCGTGCGATAATGGCGGCAAGATGGCAAATCGCGGCCTCGCGGCAAAGCCCTGTACTCGCAGCCACAAGGATTTTAGCCTATACCGGGTCGGGCAACCGCAGCGATGGACGACAGAATGGCGATCGAGCCCGCAACTTTCAGATCCGGCATGCGACGCCTGGGCGCCGGCGTCTCGATCATCACCACGGCCGGACCG
>JBAVTK010000144.1:0-2499 GCA_049696095.1 Aliidongia sp.
CGATGTCGGCTCTTCCTATCATACCGAAGCAGAATTCGGTAAGCGTTGGATTGTTCACCCACTAATAGGGAACGTGAGCTGGGTTTAGACCGTCGTGAGACAGGTTAGTTTTACCCTACTGATGGAGTGTTATCATAATAGTAATTGAACTTAGTACGAGAGGAACCGTTCATTCGGATATTTGGTATTTGCGGCTGTCCGATCGGGCAATGCCGCGAAGCTATCATCCGCTGGATTATGGCTGAACGCCTCTAAGCCAGAATCCGTGCTAGAAATGATGATGTTGGTCCCGCACATTTAACAAGAGTTGAAATAGAGCTTTGCTCGTGTACCAAATCAGGTGGGCCTTGGCTGTCTTTGCGGAAATGCTTTGGCAGCTTGCCTGCGAATTGTAATCATCATATGGGCGGGGGTGAATCCTTTGCAGACGACTTGAATGGGAACGGGGTACTGTAAGCGGTAGAGTAGCCTTGTTGCTACGATCCGCTGAGGTTAAGCCCTTGTTCTAAAGATTTGTTCAACTTTTTGTTGTTGGACTCTTTCTCTTTCTCTTTTTTTTTCTTCTTCTCATCATGCATTGACTTTAGGGCAGGTTCATTAGAACTTGACACTGGTCAATGCATGTGAAACTCTTTTGCACACTCGGTTTGAAGTAAAATGAAAAGGGATCAAACATGTAGTATGTTATCCACGGCCATAGGACTTTGAAAGCACCGCATCCCGTCCGATCTGCGCAGTTAACCAGAGTGCCGCCTAGTTAGTACCACGGTGGGGGACCACGCGGGAATCCTGGGTGCTGTGGTTTTTTTTTTTTTCTTTTTTTTTCTTTTTTTCGTTCTCCGGGGGGCACACAGTCTGTTGTTACTTTCATATAGCAGGCAGGCACTGGTTTTATTTACTGTTGTTACTTTTTTGGTTTACTTTCAAAGGCTTGTTTACTTTTTTTTCCTATGTTTGAAAGTGAAGGCAAATCAATAATAATCCCACCAAAGGTAGAATACCCAAAGTAAAGGCTTGTTTTAGATTTCGACTTTCTGTGCTTCATTTCGACTTCATCAGGTAAAGGGGCTTGTTAGATTTCGACTTTTTATGCTTTTAAAGGCTTGTTTGTAAAGGGCTTGGTTAGATTTCGACTTTAAAAAGATACCCACCCAAGTTGTGAAGGCTTGACTTTTTTTTTACGCTTCAACCCAAGTTGAAGAAAGGCTTGTTAGATTTCGACTTTTTATTACCAAGTGAAAAGGCGACTTTTAAAGATATACAATGTTCAAGGTAAGAGATAAAGGCTTGTTACTTTTCGACTTTTGAAGGCTTGTTTAGATTTCCACTCAAGATATATATATGATACAAAGATATAACCCAAGTAAGTAAAGAAACAAAGGCTTGTTTAATAATAACCAATAACCAAGTAAAGGCTAAAGGCTAGTAAGAGATAAAGGTTTGTTACCGATAGATACCCAAGTAAAGGCTTGTTGAAGAAATAAAGGCTTGTTAGATTTCGACTGTTTATGCTTTAGATTTCGACTTTTTATGCTTTAAAGGCTTGTTACTTTTTGACTTTGAAGATATACAAATATCCATTGTTAGTTTAGGTCGCTTTGCTCGTTTACTTTTCTAGATATCTTTACTTTAGGGCAGGCAAACAAACTGGTTAGAAAAGCAAAGTAAAGGGCATTTATTTTATTTTTTTGTTACTTTTTTTTTGCTTTACTTTGCTTGTTTACTTTTTCGACTTTTTTTTTTTTTTCAAGTACTAGTTACCTTTGCTTTGTTTGCTCTTTCTAAGATGTCTTTACTTTGCTTATTAGGGTTGTTACTTTTCGACTTTTTTAAGTACTAGTCACAGATATCTTTACTTTGCTCAACTTTGAGCGAAAAGCAAAGGGCGTTTTATTGTTGTTATTTTTTTTTGCTTTACTTTGCTTGTTACTTTTCGACTTTTTTCAAGTAGTAGTTTACTTTGCTTATTCTTTAGGGCAGGCACTGGTCAGAGAGTAAAAGTAAAGGGCGTTATTATTGTGTTGTTACTTTTTTGGTTTACTTTTTCTAAAGGCATCAAATCGGGTTGTTGTTTACTTTTCGACTTCTTCGAGTTAAAAGAAACCAATACGAAAAAAGTAAAGGGCTTGTTAGATTAAGATACCACCCAAGTTAAAGGCTTGACTTTCTTTCATGCTTCAACCCCCCAAGTAAAGAAAGGCTTGTTAGATTTCGACGAAATATAAGAGATAAAGGCTTGTTACTTTTCGACTTTTTCTACTTTTGAAGGCTTGTCTCAGATTTCCACTCATGCAAAGATATACCAATATCCCAACCCAAGTAAGTAAGGAATAAAGGCTTGTTAATAATAACCAATGACCAAGTAAAGAGATAAAGGCTTGTTACTTTTCGACTTTGAAGGCTTGTTTAGATGATTTCCACTTTCAAGATATAATAACCCAAGTAAGTAAAGAAACAAAAGGCTTGTTAATAATAACCAATGACCAAGTAAAGGCTAGA
>JBAVTK010000145.1:0-10666 GCA_049696095.1 Aliidongia sp.
CGATCGCGCGACCCTGCACCGATTTGGCGCGGCGATGCGCAGCCTCGCCATTGCCGGCGCCCTCGAAACCGTCTTGGCGCTAAGCGTGGAGTATGCCCAGCAGCGCGTCCAATTCGGCCGGCCGATCGGCAAGTTTCAGGCGATCCAGCAGAATCTGGCGAGTCTGGCGGGCCAGTGCATGGCCGCCCAGGCCGCGGGCGATATCGCGGCCGAGAGTTTCACGGCTGGATTGCCGCTGGCCGCCATCGCCGCGGCCAAGCTTCGGGCCGGCGAAGCCGCCGGGGTCGCCGCGGGGATCGCGCATCAAGTCCATGGCGCGATCGGCTTCACGCAAGAACATCGGCTGCATTTCTTTACCAAGCGGCTCTGGTCATGGCGTGACGAATTCGGCGGCGAGTCGGAATGGGGCCTGGTGCTTGGTCGTCTTGCGGCGGCGGCGGGTGCCGATCGCTTATGGCCTGATCTCATCGCCGCCACCGCCTGACCGGAACCCGCGTTCATGCCTCTCCTCGACTTTCCGCCGCCACCGCCGGCTCCCACCGCCGACGCTCTGCGCCACGAAGTCCGCCAATTCCTCGCAGCCGAATTGGCCGCACGCACGCCTTCCGAGCGCGCGAAATCCTGGAGTGGCGGCGATCCTGGCTTCAGCCGCAAGATGGCAGCGCGCGGCTGGATCGGTATGACTTGGCCCAAGCGCTATGGCGGGCATGAACGCAGCGCGCTCGAACGCTATGTCGTGCTTGAGGAGATGCTGGCTGCCGGCGCCCCGGTCGGCTCACATTGGGTGGCCGACCGGCAGAGTGGTCCGCTGCTGCTGCGATACGGCACGGAACGACAGCGCCAGGAGATCCTGCCGCGCATCGCCGCCGGGGAATGTTATTTCTGCATCGGCATGAGCGAACCCGATGCCGGGTCCGACCTCGCCGCCATTCGCACGCGCGCCACGCCCGCGCCCGGCGGCTACCGGGTAAACGGCACCAAGCTCTGGACCTCGGGCGCCCATCGCTGTCATTACATGATCTTGTTCTGCCGCACCGGGGCGGTTGAGGGTGATCGACGTGGCGGAACCAGCCAGTTCCTGGTCGATCTGCACAAGACCGAAGGCCTGTCGATCCGGCCGATCCGCCAGCTTTCGGGCGAACATCATTTCAACGAAGTCGTCTTCGAGGATATGTTTCTGCCAGAAGACGCGCTGATCGGCACGGCCGGCGAAGGCTGGCGCCAGGTCGGCGGCGAACTCGCCTATGAGCGCAGCGGCCCGGAACGGTTTCTGTCGTCCTTCACCCTGCTAGTCGAGCTGGTGCGTGCGCTCGGTGCCGATCCGTCCGAGCGTGCAGCCATCGCGATCGGACGGCTGAGCGCGCATATCATGGTCCTGCGCCGTCTCTCGCGCTCGGTCGCGGGCATGCTGGAGGTCGGCCGGGATCCGGCGCTCGAAGCCGCGATCGTCAAGGATCTCGGCGCCTTGGTCGAACAAGAGATCCCTGAGATCGCCCGGCAATTGGTCGCAGCCGAACCGGATGCCGGTTCGGCCAATCATTTTGTCGCCGTCCTCGCCCACACCATTCTGCACGCCCCGTCCTTCTCGCTGCGTGGCGGCACGCGCGAGATCCTGCGCGGCATCATCGCGCGCGGCCTGGGCCTGCGCTGAGCTGGAGGTTTCCCCATGACCGAACCCGTTCTCTATGAGCAGGAGGGCCATGTCGTCCTCATCACGCTCAATCAGCCGGAATTGCGCAATGCGATTTCCGACGCGGTAGTGATCGACGCGTTGGTTGCTGCGATCGAGCGGCTCGATGCCGACCTCGACGTCCGCGCGGCAATTCTGACCGGCGCCGGCAGCGCCTTTTCGTCCGGCGGCAACGTCAAGCGGATGGGCGAAGGCGGCGGCTTGGCCAACCGCCTGCCGGTTCAGACGCGCCGCCAGTACAAAAGCGGCATCCAGCGCATTCCGCTTGCCTTCGACCGGCTCGAAGTCCCGATCATCGCCGCGGTCAACGGCCCGGCCGTCGGTGCCGGCTGCGATCTCGCCTGTATGTGCGATATCCGCATCGCTGGCGAAAGCGCACGATTTGCCGAAAGCTTTGTCAAACTCGGCATTATTCCCGGCGATGGCGGCGCCTGGCTGCTGCCGCGGGCGGTAGGCTTTTCCAAGGCATCCGAGATGGCCTTTACCGGTGATCCGATCGATGCACGCGAAGCACTGGCGTGCGGCCTCGTCTCGCGCGTCGTACCCGATGCCGAGTTGTTGACGACAGCGCGCGGATTGGCCACACGTATCGCGGCCAATCCGCCGCATGCGCTGCGTATGACCAAGCGATTGCTGCGCGAAGGTCGGCAGACCAGCCTTGCCAGCCTGCTCGAATTCTCCGCCGGATTGCAGGCTCTGGCCCATGCGACGGCCGATCACAAGGAGGCGGTCGGGGCGTTTTTGGCCAAGCGGCCGCCGAATTTTACCGGCGAATAGCGCTCGGCCGCACGCCTCAATCAGACGGCCATATCCTGCATCTCAAGCCAGCGACGCAGCGCATGTGCGCCTTGTGTCGCTGCCGCCTGCAATTCTCCGGCGAGGCGCGCGGCGATTTTATGCTGCTTGGACTGGCACGCCTCTTCGAGCGCCTGGGCCAATTCCCTGACCCGTTCAATGCCGATATTGCCGGCAGAACTCACGATGACATGAGCCTCGCGGCTCAGCGCGCCGAGATCGCTGCGAGCCGAAAATCGGGCGATCGACGCGTTGCTCTGCTCGACACCGCTCAAATAGATTCCGACCAGCTTGCGTAAGGTGGCTTGGTTGAAGTGCATTTCCAGCATGTGAAGCCGTTCCAAATCCAACGGTGCCAAGGCTGACAGCACATTCGGATTGGCCGGCTCCGGTGCCGAGGCGGCGACGATTCCCTGGGTGATCGGTCCGGTGTTCCGATCAACCGTCACACGCGGCTTGATCATCGCCAACTTCGCGAGCAATTCCGCTTGATCGATCGGTTTCGAGATATAATCGGTCATGCCCATGGCCAGATATTGCTCGCGTGCGCCGCTCATGGCATGGGCGGTCAGCGCGATGATCGGGACCATCCCGCGCGGGGCGGGCATGGCGCGAATTAGGTGCGTCGCCTCGACCCCATCCAATTCGGGCATCTGCACGTCCATGAGCACCGCGTCATAGTCGGACTTTTCGACGGCAGCAACTGCCTCCCGACCATTTCCCACGGTCTCGACGCGATGGCCGGCATTGGTCAGGAGAGCGGTCGCAACCATCTGGTTGATCAGGTTGTCCTCCGCCAGCAAAATTCGCAGACCGTGGGCACCGGTCGCCCCGACATTCTTCGCCTGAGCCTCGATTGGCGGCCGACCGGCAAAAAGATGGATCAGGCAATCGACCAGCTGGCGCTGGCGCAACGGCTTTTCCACCACAGCATCGAACAGCTTTGCCACGTCGGTGCGGCTGCCGGAACCGGATGAGGAAACCAGCACCAGCTTCGTCTTGGCCACGTTCGGCAATGCGCGGATGCGGGCGCCGAGACCATCGCCCGTCATGCCCGGCATCATCTGGTCCAAGAAGACAATGTGATAGGGCTTGCCGCGATGCCACGCCCGTTCCAATTCGGCCAAGGCGTCGAAGCCGTCCCGGCAATCGACAACCTCCATGCCGAGCGCATGCAGATAGCGTGAGATTATCTCGATATTCATCTCGGTGTCGTCGGCGATCAGCGCCCGAAGGCCTTTTAGTTGCAGCGGTACCTTGCTGCGCACCGGCAATGTCGCGCTCGCCCCCGACAGCGGAATCTCGAATGTGAAAGTAGAGCCGACATGCAGGCGACTGGTGACTGAAATCGTTCCGCCCATCATCTCGACCAATTGCCGGCAGATCGCGAGACCGAGCCCCGAGCCGCCATAGCGCCGGGTGATCGAACTATCGGCCTGGATAAATTTCTGAAATAGACGTTCGCGCACATTGTCCGGCATGCCGATTCCGGTGTCGCGCACCTGAAAGCACAGCCTCGTCCTGCCATCCGCCATCCTGCCATCGGCACGGGCGATATTGATCGTGACACTGCCGGTCTCGGTGAATTTGATCGCGTTGCCGATCAGGTTCAGCAAAATCTGGCGCAAGCGGTTGGAGTCGCCACGCCAAGCCATGGCGGCAGTCGGCTCGATAACAGTCTCAAGATGGAGACCCTTTTCGCGCACCTTGGGGCCGAGCAGTGTCACGACGCTGTCGATCAGTTCGGCCAAATCGAAATCGACAAGTTCGAGTTCGACCTTGCCGGCTTCAAGCTTGGAAATGTCGAGGATATCGTTGATCAGCGTCAGCAGGGTTTCGCCGGACTCCTGGACGGCCGTGGCGTAAGTCAGTTGGACCTTGGTAAGTTCCGTGCCAAGCAGCAGGCCGGTCATTCCCAAAATTCCATTCATCGGCGTCCGGATTTCGTGACTCATATTCGCCAGAAATTCGCTTTTGACGTGACTTGCCGCCTCGGCCGCGTCACGGGCCGCCTCCAATTCGCGGGCTTGCTGCGCCAGCCGGGCCTCGCTCTGGCGCAGTTCGCGTTCGGCAAGGTAACGACGCTGATCATGCAACAGCAAGGTTCCAAGAATGATCGCCGAGAGCACACTCGATACCAGTGCCGGCAGCGTCGCGGCAGCCATCGACCGAGCCCCGTCGGTGATCCACAATTCGACCAGACTGCCGACGGCCGAAAGCGCCCCGAGCACCGGTAGATGGTAATAACCGAACTGTCGGTGCCCAGATGGGGGAACCGACAGATGCACCAGCACACCGGCGGCGACCGACAGTATGGATGATAATAATGCGCTGTGGCTGAAACTGCCGGTTTGCTCAAGCTCGACTAGGCCGCCGACAAAGGCGACAGCGATTGCCGAGAGCGCACCGGGCCCGCCCCCCAACGGTGCTGCGAGCGCCAGCAGAACCATTTGACCACTGACCGACGCGCCGCCACTGAGATGCACCGGCATGAGCAGCGCTGCACTTGTGGCGCCGCCAAACAACACGCCGACGGCCGCCCCCTCCAGCGAGGCACGGCCGGGCGCCCGACGCGCGGCAAACGACCGCACCGGACCATAGACCATGATCGCGACCGCGAACACCGCAACGTTCAGCAGGAACTCGACGATCGTGATTTGCCAGAATAAGTCCATTGCATGACGCCAAAGGTTGAACGCGAGAATCGCTAGGAGAGCGTGCCAGCCTATGCGCCATACGCATAATAAACCGTTATCACGCGAATTGTTTGACCAAACCGCACGCCCGCTCAGCTAGAAGCCAATCGTCACCGTCCCGAATATAGTGCGCTCGACCTTGGGGCCTGAGGTTTGAAGCTGATTTGGATTCGCTATATTCTGCCCTGACAGCGATAGTTTCGCCCATGACGAGATGTCATAGGCAATACGTCCATCGAGCGCGACGTAATCTGGTATCGGCGTGAGAACGGTCGGTGGGATGGTGCCGTTGGTGACCCCGGACGGCAGCAGATCGAATGTCTTTGACTGATACTGTAAATATCCGTCGATTTCCCATGGTCCCCGACTCCACCCGAGATTGGCCTTAACCTGATTGACCGGTGTCGAGTGCTGGAAGTCGACATAGTCGGCACCATTTTGCGCGAGCGGGATAAAATGGTCGGTGACGAATTCAGCGCGGTAGGAAAGCCCCCAGCGCCACTGGTCGACAATTCCCTTCAACTCCAGTTCGAGCCCCTGGGCGTCGGAATTGCCGACATTGGCCGGGGTGGCAAATGGTATGGTCGGAGTCGTGATCAGCCCCCCCGAGACGGAGAGTACATCGGTACTTTGCTGCGCAAAGAGACTGGCGCGAAACTGTGCGCCGAGCGACGGCAGGGTGCGATCCCAGCCGAACTCGTAATTTCTCACGATCGTCGGGAGCAGGTTGGGCACGCCGGTATTGCCGAGACCCGGCTGCAAATCCAAAAAGGCGCCGACGGCGACCAGACTGGGTGTTTCCACGCCCTGGCTGGCCGTCAGACGGATCGTATCAACGTCGCTGGGTTTCCAGACCACCGCGCTATTATAGCTCGGCAGAGCGTATTCGCGGTTCCAAGCGGCATTGGTTAGCGGAAAGTCGGGCGGCGTGAAGCCGTTGCGTCCGAGCCAAAGATCATCGAGGCGAAGTGCGTTGGTGAGGGATAGTTCGGGCGAAACCCGCCATTCCCACATGCCGCCGACCGAAAGGACATCATAAGAGACATGGGCACCTTCGAGCGGTGTCGTGCTTTCGACATCGCTGCGATACTCGGCCGTCGCGCGCAGCACCTGATCGCTGCCGATATTGAAGATGTCCTGCAATTGCACAACGTTAAGCTGGTTATCAAAGCGAAGCTCTTGGTTGAACACCCCGGGTGTATCGTCCTGGGAGTTCCAATTGGTATAGGCAGTCGCCTGGATTCGACCGAAGGCGGTATCCGCATTGATCTGGCCTCGAATCGAATCGGTGCGGTAGCGGAAATAGTCGAACAGATAACCCGCATTGAACCCGTTCTCATCGGCCTGACTATGGCTCGCTTCGAGACCCAGATCGACGCCATTACCAAGGCGGAATGCCGCGTCAATATCGGTCTCACCGTGATTATCCCCCCGATGCGGGGATTGTTCGGTGGTCGGCGGGATCGGCGTCGAAAAATCGTTGTTGGAGCCGCCGCCGGCCGAAAGCCGGATGCCGCCCACGCTGCCCACCTTAAAACTCGTCACTGCCGAACCTTGAGCAAAGCCCTGCGTGCCGCCGCTCAGCGATGCGGTGTTTACCTCATCATAGAGTGGATTGTAGGTGATGATATTGATCACACCACCGACGGCATTGAAGCCGAACAATGCCGAGTTGGGGCCCTTGACGACCTCGATCTGGCGGATCGCCGACAATTCGACCGGCAGAGAACTCCACGGTGTAAAACCATAATAATCGCCATAGACTTGCCGGCCATCAATCAGCACGAGCAAGCGCGGCGACGAAGATTGATCGTAGCCTCGGACGGCGACATCGGCCTGGCCGTTGGCCCATTCCAACACATCCACACCCGCGACATGGCGGAGAATGCCGGGGATGTCGTTGGCACCCGATCGTCGGATGTCATCCTGGGTGATGATCTCCATCGTCGCGGGGACATCGCTCGCCCGCTGCGCGGATCCGGTGACACTGGTCGTAACCGGCTCGCCCAAAAGCTGCTCAAACGCGCCATAGTCAATGGCTTGCGCCTTCGCAGCGTGTCGCACAGCCAAGGCGATGGCGCAGACTGCAAGGATTGCGATTGGCCGGCCGATCAAGGATACCTCGAAAAATCGGGGCCGCGCGTGCTGTGGGACTTCGGTCATTTTCGCGTCACCAGCATCATGAACACCGAGGGAAAATGCACGCCAACCGCATCGGCGAGCGCGATATCGAGCACAATTTCAACCCGCCGGTCGGAGCGGACCATCAAGACGCAGTCGTGCGAGTCGACGCAGGCGGGATCATCAGAGAGCGTGAGAAGATGGCGCTGACGCGCGACCTCGGCGATGGTCGCCGCGGACCCGGACACACCCGGCATCAGATACAGCACATCGACCCGCTCCGACGTTCGGCTCAGCGTTTCAACCGGAATCAGGACAGGGACAAAGCGCGAATTATTCGGACCCGGAATCATGCGCAGACGGTCGGCGGTTTGCTGCGCTTGGGCCTTGCTCTCCGATACGGCATCGGCATAGACAATCCCGACGGCGACGATTCCGTCATGCGGCAACGAATCAAGAAATCCGAGAGCGCGCGCGCCGGCCTGGAGATCGGCATCCGTGACATCGCCCACCGCACAGGGCGGGGTAAAGATCATCAGGAGTGCTGCCGCGCTTGCTAGCAGCAGCCGGCGCCCGGCCGCAATTCTGGCCTCGCGTACCCCGTTCGGATCGGCGCAGATTGGCGATCGACGGCGGGATCGTTGAACAGCCATCTCGGCGCCCCTACCCTCGTAGACAAATTCCAATGATACGAGTATATTTCTTCTATACCGCGACAAGATGGACATATCGTTAATTAATCATCTCGCTGGCGGCCGTGACGCGGAGTTCCCACCGCCGTTCACTCGATCGGAGATCATTTAGCATGCTAAGAGACAATGCCCTTCCAAAAGGATCGGTCCATCGTCTTTACCTAGACAGTATGGCACTCCGTGGCAATATGCTGGGCGATCAAACTCACCGTATCATAGATGTCTACATTCCAGCCGAGTGCCATAAGTCAGGATTGCCACTATTAGTCGATCTGGTCGGCTTCACTGGAAGCGGCCCGTCGCATACGAATTGGAAGAATTTCGGCGAGAATGTGCCAGAGCGGCTCGATCGGCTGATAGGCACCGGTCTCATGAAACCCGTCATCGTGGCCTTTCCCGATTGCTTCACCCGGCTGGGCGGCAATCAATATATTAACAGCGCGGCCATGGGGCGATGGTCCGATTTTCTGATTGATGAAATGCTTCCCCTGGTCGAACAACGCTTCGGCTGCGGCGGTACCGGCCGGCGTGGCGTGTTCGGCAAGAGTTCGGGCGGCTATGGCGCCATCACCCAGGCGCTGCTGCACGCCGATATTTGGGCCGCGGCGGCGTGCCATTCGGGCGACATGGGCTTCGAACAGGTCTATTTGCCCGATCTCTACGGAACTTTGCGCCTGCTGGACCGATATGGCCGATCGATCGAGACGTTTATCGGACAATTCGAAGCGGCGAACAAGGCGAGCGCGACCGAGATTCACGCCTTGATGATCCTGGCCATGGCCGCGAGCTATGATCCGGATCCGGCGCGCTTTCTCGGCATTCGCCTGCCGGTCGATTTGGAAACCGGCGAAATCGTCGCCGAACGCTGGGATAATTGGCTCGCCTGGGATCCGGTGCGGCTAGCTGATCGTTTTGCGCCGGGGTTGAAGTCCCTGAAGGGGCTTTTTATCGATTGTGGCGCTGACGATCAATACAATTTGGTCTTCGGCGCCCGCCAACTGCACCGCAAGCTCGAGGCGGCCGGAATCGCGCATCGCTACGAAGAATTTCCCGACAATCACAGCTCGATCGATTATCGGATGGATGTCAGCCTGCCCTATCTGGCCGAGGCACTCGACACCTGATCGCACCCGGAAAAGCCGAGACAGGCCCGCTGAAAGGAGGCCATGTCTCGGAGGATGCGTCGGCCGCCGACCGGGGGAGTATCGACGACATTGGCCGGGCTATTGTTCGCGCAACGCCGCTACGATGAGAACCCCAGAGATCGCGTTTCAATCCTTACTCGTCAAAAAAAATATGTCAGCAAACCGTCGACTGGCAAATGCCGAGCGGCGGCGTTCAACCCCCGAATCGTCACGCGTGAAATAAGCCTGATGGTTTGGCGTCGCCGTCGGCAGTGTGTCGATGCCCATCATTAGGTAATTTCGGGTGAAATCACCTAAAATCACCTGGTTGTCGTTCAAGAAGTTGGAACGCGCTTCAGGCTTCATCCGGAAGCCATCGCGTTCCAGCAACAATCGCGCGCGCTCCGCCACGGCCCGCCCGGAATCGATAAACGCGACATCGGCCGGTGCCGCGACCTGCAATCGCGCGGTCAGCAATGGAAAATGTGTGCAGGCTAAGACGATGACATCTGGATGGTCGGCGGCCGGTCCGTCGAAGAATGGCACCAGAACGCGCGTTACCTCGTCCAGGCTCGGCGCTTCTCCGGCCAGCAGCGCTTCAGCCATCTCGACCAATTCTGTGGAGCCGACGCGCAGTACCGTGCAATCGGCCGCAAAACGGTCGATCAGATCTTGGGTATAGGCGCGGCGAACCGTTCCAGGCGTACCCAGCAATCCGATGATCCGCTTGCTGCTTCGCGCCGCAGCGGGCTTCACGGCGGGCACGACCCCGATCACCGGAATCGCAAGACGGCTGCGCAACCGCGGCAGCACCACCGTGCTCGCCGTATTGCAGGCAACGACCAGCAGATCCGGCCGAATCGCCGCAACGGCCTGAGAGACCACTCGATCGACCCGCTCGATCAATTCGCCCTCCTCCTTGGTGCCATAAGGGAAGAAAGCGTTGTCACAAATATAAGCGAGCGCCGCGTCCGGCAATTGGGTCGCGATCTCGTCGGCCACACTGAGCCCGCCGACACCGGAGTCAAAGACGGCAATAACCGGAATAGCCATGCGCGATCAGACAGTCTGGCGATGTAACGACCAGCTGGGCGGAATGATACAGCTATGCAGGCCGGTCAATTGCCATTCCTTCATCTCTGCATCGACGGTACTGCCATCGATCACCGGCTTACCGTCCCAGATCGCGATCTGGATCGGCTCGGTGCCGAGCATTCCGGCGCGCAGCACCGCGCGGTCCATCGCTCGGCGCGCACTTGTCGCATAAGCCTTCTCGGTCGCCTCGATTTCGCCCGGAAGTACCTCGATCGACGTCGCCCGCCGGACGGCCGCATCGAATCGACGCTCCCACTCGCCACCGCTTGGCGCGACCGCTTCGGCCTTGAAGCTGCGCGGCCCGAACGGCAGAACGATATGAAGTTCCGCGCCCCGTGCAAGCGTCGCCTCTGCCGTCAAAATGTCTCCGCCGCTCGCCAGCGATCCGAACGCTGCCGTCACGCCGAACGATTCGAGCGCCTCGGCGATCGCCCGCGCCACCGACTCCTCAGC
>JBAVTK010000146.1:0-21892 GCA_049696095.1 Aliidongia sp.
GTCTGGCGCTGGCCGCGACCGGCACCGATACCGGCGGCTCGATCCGCCAACCGGCCGGGTTCTGCGGCATTGTCGGTGTCAAGCCGACCTATGGCCGCTGCTCGCGCTGGGGCATCGTGGCCTTCGCCTCCTCGCTTGATCAGGCCGGGCCGATGACCCGGACGGTGCGCGATGCCGCGCTGATGCTGAATGTGATGTGCGGCCATGATCCGCAGGATTCGACCTCAGCGCCGCTCGCCGTGCCGGATTTCGAGGCGGCACTGACCGGCGATATCCGGGGCTTGCGCATCGGCATTCCGCGCGAATATCGGGTGGACAACATGCCGGCCGAGATCGACGCGCTGTGGCAGCGCGGCATCGATTGGCTGAAGGCGGCCGGCGCCGAGCCGGTCGAGATCAGCCTGCCCATGACCAAATATGCCCTGCCGACCTATTACATTATCGCGCCGGCCGAGGCCTCGGCCAATCTCTCGCGCTATGACGGCGTGCGTTTTGGTCTGCGGGTACCGGGTGCCACGCTCGACGAGATGTATGAGAACACCCGTGCCGAGGGCTTCGGCGCCGAGGTCAAGCGCCGGGTGCTGATCGGTGCCTATGTGCTGTCGGCCGGCTATTACGATGCCTATTACCTGAAGGCCCAGCGCATCCGCACATTGATCGCGCGCGATTTCGATCAGGCCTTCGAGAAGGTCGACGCGATTCTGACGCCGACCGCGCCCTCGGCCGCCTTCGCGATCGGGGAAAAAATGGATGATCCGCTCGCCATGTATCTGAACGACGTCTTTACCGTGCCGGTCAATCTGGCCGGGCTGCCGGGCATTTCCGTGCCGGCTGGCCTGAGCGCCGAGGGATTGCCGCTCGGTTTGCAGGTGATCGGCCGGGCGTTCGACGAGGCGACCATGCTGCGCGTCGCGGGCGTTTTGGAAAGTGCTGCGGGCTTCACCGCCCGGCCGGCACCGCTCGGGGGGAAATGACATGTCCGACCTGCTGATCGAAGGCCGCACCGGCAAATGGGAGATTGTGCTGGGGCTTGAAGTCCATGCCCAGGTGATCTCGCGCGCCAAGCTGTTCAGCGGTGCCGCCGCCGATTTCGGCGCCGAGCCCAATGCCCAGGTTTCGCCGGTCGATGCCGGCTTTCCCGGCATGCTGCCGGTGATCAACCGCCATTGCGTCGAGCAGGCGGTCAAGACCGGTCTCGGCCTCGACGCCGAGATCAATCTGGTCTCGGTGTTTGACCGCAAGAATTACTTCTACGCCGATCTGCCGCAGGGTTATCAGATCTCGCAATTCACCCAACCGATCGTCGGCAAGGGCCAGATCCAGCTCGACATGCCCGATGGCTCGACCCGTATCGTCGGCATCACCCGGCTGCATCTTGAACAGGATGCCGGCAAGAGCCTGCACGATGAGAGCCCGACCTTGAGCTATATCGATCTCAACCGCTCCGGTGTCGCGCTGATGGAGATCGTGTCGGAACCCGATATGCGCTCGGGCGAAGAGGCCGGGGCCTATCTCAAGAAACTCCGTTCGATCCTGCGCTATCTGGAGACTTGCGACGGCAATATGGAAGAAGGCTCCATGCGCTGCGACGTCAATGTCTCGGTGCGCCGGCCGGGCGACGGGTTGGGTACACGCTGCGAGATCAAGAACGTCAATTCGATCCGCTTCGTCATGCAGGCGATCGAGTACGAGTCGCGCCGTCAGGTCGAGATCATCGAGGATGGCGGCACAATCAAGCAGGAAACCCGGTTGTTCGATTCCGGCCGCGGCATCACCCGCGCCATGCGCTCCAAGGAAGAGGCGCATGATTACCGCTATTTCCCGGATCCCGATCTGCTGCCGCTGGTGCTCGATCAGGGCTTCGTCGATGGCGTCAAGGCGGCACTGCCGGAACTGCCGGACGCCAAGAAGGCCCGCTTCATCGCCGACTATAAACTCACCCCCTATGATGCCGGGGTGCTGGTGGCGGAAAAGACCGTGGCCGCCTTCTTCGAGGTGGTGGCGCGCGGACGCGACGCCAAGCTCGCGGCCAACTGGGTGACTGGCGATCTGTTCGGCGCGCTCAACAAGCGCGGACTCGGCATCGAAGCCTCGCCGGTTTCGGCCGCGTCACTTGGCCAGTTGATCGATCTCATCACCGATGACACCATCTCGGGCAAGATCGCCAAGGATGTCTTTGCCGAAATGGTCGAAACCGGCGCATCGCCCAGCGCCATCGTCGAGGCCAAGGGGTTGCGGCAAGTAACCGACACCGGCGCCATTGATGCCGCGATCAATGCGGTGCTGGCGGCGCAGACCGAAAAGGTAGCAGAATACCGCTCCGGCAAGGACAAGCTGTTCGGTTTCTTCGTCGGTCAGGTGATGAAGGCGACCGGCGGCAAGGCAAATCCGACCATGCTCAACGACTTGCTGCGGCAGAAACTCGCTGGCTGATGGCGCGATATGGAAAATAGTCAGGATAAATTAATCATCCGATGGCACGTTTGAATTCCCGCACTTCCGGCTACGGATGGAGACGGAGTATGAGCAATATTGCAGGGCTTCACCGCCCCATTAGCGGTACCGTCGCCTCTGACAAGTCCGAGTCCTCGGAATGGTCGCCCCGCGCCCGCCTTCTGACGATCATTGCCGCAGCGTTGGCCAGTTGGGCCGTGGTTGGTGCGATCGTCTATCTGATCAGCGCAGCGGTCTGGGGCTGAGACAGGCCCCATCACCCGCAAGGCGTTGCACCACACACACGCAAGCCCCGTGCGACAGCACGTTGACAGTCCCCACCGGTCTCTCTAGAAGAGATGTCACAAACGCCGTGTGTACAGCCCACTCATCGGTGGAGGGGTGGCCGAGTGGCCGAAGGCGGCGGTTTGCTAAACCGTTATAGGTGCAAAACACCTATCGTGGGTTCGAATCCCATCCCCTCCGCCACCTCGGTACAAAGCTGGGCACCGCCCCAGCCGAGGCTACGCCGTTCGCGGCGGCCAGCGTCCGCAGCAGATTGCTCCGCGACCCCATGATCCGAACCTCGCCCTCGGCAACCTCGACCCGCTGGGCGAGTGCGCGCAGATGGTCGCGGCGATAGCCGCCATCCGGGCCGCGTAGCCGCTGACGAGCGATGGCCGCGAAGGAGTGGAGCTTGTCCGGCGTGATCTCGGCCCCGACCCCTTCCAGGGCGATCTTGGCGCGTTCGGCGTCCGCCTCGGCTTGCGCCTTCAGCGCCCGCAGCTCGGCGATGCGCTCCTTCAGCGAGTCGTCGCCCAGATCGGCGACGCCGCTCTCGATGGCATCATAGAGCCGCTTCAGCCGAGCCTCGGCCTCGGCCGCCTTCTTGCGCAGTTCGGTGGCGTGGGCGGCCCGGCGTTCGGTGCGCTCCTGTCGGCGATCGAGCACCGTCGCCAGCACTTCCTCCAGCCGTTCCGGGTCGAGCAACCGGGTTTCGAGGTGCTGGGCGACCAGATCGTCGAGCCGTGCCATCGGGATCGATCGGCCCTTGCAGCCGGTCTCGCCCTGCCGAGCGGCCGTCGAGCAGGTGTAGTAGCGATAACGGCCGGATTTGCCGGTGCGGATGGTCATGGCTCCGCCGCAATCGGCGCAGAAGCAGATGCCGGTCAGCATCGTCGGCCCGCCGACGACCTGGGGCGGGGCGATTTTCGGATTGCGCGATTTCAGATGCGCCTGTACCGCGTCGAACATCTCCTGGTCGATCAGCGGCGGAACCGGCACGACAACGATTTGATCGGCCGGGTTCAGGGTCTTGGCCTTGGTGCGTTTGTTGAACTCATGGCGGCCGATATAGGTCGAGCGGGTCAGCATGCGATGGACCGCGCCCACGCCCCAGCGTCCGCCGGTCCGGGTATAGAGCTTGCGCTCATTCAGGTGCTTGGCGATCGATTTGACGCCCATGCGGCCGGAGGTGCCGTCGCCCGCTAGCGCGAGCTTGAAGGCGAGCCGCACCGTATCGGCGTGCAGCGGATCGATCTCCAGCTTTTTCTTGACCTTGGCCCCACGCTTTTCGGCATCGACCACCCGATAGCCGATCGGCGGCAGCGAGCCGTTCCAGAAGCCCTGGCGCGCATTCTCCTTCAAGGCCCGGAGCGTGTGCTTCGCGGTCTCCTTGGACTGGTACTCGTCGAACAGCGCCATGATCTGGCGCATCATGACCTGCATGGGATCGTCGCCCAATTCCTGCGTCATCGAGACCAGCCGGACGCCGTTCTTGGCGAGCTTCCTGACGTAGAATTCCAACTCGAAATGGTCCCGGAAGAACCGGCTGAACGAGTGGACGACCACCCGATCGAACATGGACGGCCTGGCCGTGCCCGCCTCGATCATCTGCTGGAACGCGGGCCGGCGATCATTGGTGGCCGTCGCGCCCGGTTCAACATAGGTTTCAACCAGTTGGTAGCCGCGTGAGACGCAATAGGCTTCGCCTTGCCGGCGCTGGTCGGGGATCGACACGGCATGCTCGGCCTGCCGGGGCGTCGAGACACGCAGGTAAAGCGCGGCGCGCAATGGCACGGCGCTCATGCCGCCCTCAACGCTTTCTGAACGGCCTTCGGATTACGTTTGATGACGAGCAGATAGGCGCGGGTCGGACCCTCGGGCACGCGGCGGCCCTGTTCCCAATGGCGTAGCGTGTTGATGCTGAAGCCAAACCGCCCGGCGAACTCCTCCTGGGTCATGTCGAGCTTGGCGCGGATCGCCTTCACATCGATATCGGCCGGGACATGGACGCCGTAGCGGCTCACATCCGCCGTGCCCTCGGCATAGGCCAGCGCCTCTTCCAGCCCGCGCCGGATGCTGTCGGCAACCTTGCTCGTCATTTTGTCCTCCTCGCGTAACGCTCGACCAAAAGTGCTGTCAGGCGGCGAAAGTCGTTGCGGTCGGCTTGGCTTAAATCCGCCCGCTCGTTCTTGGCATAAGCGGTCAGCGCAAAGAGCGGCATGGCCTCGCTGTGATAGTAATAGATCACCCGCGCGCCGCCACTCTTGCCGCGCCCATCCAAAGCCCAGCGCAGTTTGCGCACCCCGCCCGTGCCTTGGACCAGATCGCCGGCCAGCGGGTTGCGGGCGAGATAATCGACCAGCAAGCCGCGCTCGTCCTCATCCATGATCCTCCGCGTCGCGGTCAGGAACTCGGGCGTCTCGACGACGCTGACGGGAGCTGATCGCGACATAAGGCATGCTACTCCAATGGACGATTACGGGCAAGAACGATGGTAAGCCATTGCATGAGTGCCAGCGGCCTATGACGCGCCGAACAACTCGTCGAGGATATCTCCGAACCATGCCTCGAACACATCGATCTCGGCATCCGTGACCGGCACCCGCTCGGGCCAGTCATCAATGACGCGCCACGCATCAAGGCCGTGCTTGACCGGCCGCCCGGCGCGCGGCCAGGGCTCGGCCTTGATGTACAGATCATCGGGAAGAGCGCCGAATTCGGCCCTCTCACGACGATCTTTGCGATAATGGGCGCGCGGCTGTGACATCCCGACAGGATCGCGCACACCGCCGATCGGCAGAACATCCCAATTCTATCCGGCCACGCGACTCGTGGAAAAGCCGCTTCTTCCCTTGAAGGTAAAGGGCCGTCAGGCCCTGGCCGGAGACCGGCCGCTTGGGCGCAAGCCCAGGCGGTAGGCCGGACTGAGGCCGCCAGCGCCGGCCTCAGCAGGTGACGGGCGTCCGATCGCTGCTGTCTCGGTTAGATTGTCGCAGCGATAGCGGTTGGATCGTTGAAATTATTGGCGTTTCTTGGAAAAGCGATGGCGGAGGCATTTTACTCGACGCCGAAAACACCAACAAAACCAACCACATGAGCCCGGCTGATAGCCGCGCTTTTAGCTTGCCGTCCGAAAATGATGATCCATTGAACTACCGGCTCAATCTATTCGCCGGAACCGAATTCGTAAGCGTCTGGGCTTACTGAAGCACTCGAATCAAACCGGGTCGCTTGCCCATGAAGAGCAGAGCGATATCGCATTTGGCATTGAAATTATTGATATTTATCGGAAGACCGATATCTCGGTCGCTGCGGAAAATGCCAAAAATACTAACGAATCCAGCCGTATACGTCCGACCGCAGTCGGGCCTTTTATCTTGCCGTCCAAAATTAGTAATTTATTGGACTACAGACACGCAACGACTGCCGGGTTTGAAAATTCGTTCGGCCGTGCGATTAGCCTGCGATGACCCGCCGGATGATCGCTGCCAAATCACGCATATCGCCATCATCGGCTCGGGTCAGGGCGGCGTAATATTTAGCCCCCTTGTCCATTACCGACATATCAGCACGCCCGAAAAGGTCGAGGTATATCTGCATGAGAATGGCACGCGCTGTGCGGCCGTTGCCATCAAAGAAAGGGTGGATCACGAGAAGGCGTGCGTGGAACTCGGCTAAGCCGGTTAATCGGTGCTCATCGGACATTTCTTTGAGTCTAGCGAATCCGCTTCGCCATTCGGTGCAAAGCGTCTCTAGCAATCTTGGAGCGCGGCACGCGTGCCGAGTACCAAGCAGCATCTCCTCAAAGATCGTGATTTTTTCCTCGGGAGTCTGGTACTTTCGCTGCTGAACTGGCGAAGCGTTGAAGGGCTTGGATAGGAGCCAGGCCCAGTGTGCCGTCCGGGTTCTGAATGGATATGTCAGTGCCACCGCCGCTCACACCGAGCAGGCCAATTGATCGCCCACAGGCGCCGCAACGGCATACGTTCGTATTTTCGTGAGTCCGATAGTCGACGTGCAACCCACAATTACAGCGGATACGCACCACGGCGCAGCGCTCAAGCGATTTGGCGGCAACGAAAGCGTACAGCACGCACTTCTCCTGCCCATCCTGAATGGGGGCCGCCACGATCAGAGCAGGCGCTTTCAAGCTCTCCTCGTCGCAGCGGGCAAGGTCGTGAATAAGCACGAACGGCACGCCGTCGTCCTGGGGCGCTGGCCGGTGCCGTTCAACAATCCGGGCCAGCTTCCCAGTCAGATCGGGCTCAAGTTCCCTAATCCTGGGCGCGTCACCGCCGTTGACGTCGCCGGGTCCGCTGGGTGAGACAATGTAGTCGACGTCCTCATCGACGAGGAAAGTACGAAAGCGGGAGCCACAGTTCGAGCAGAAGGCATCCCATTCGTGATGTGGCGGTTGCCAGTCGAGACGCCCGCCGCAAACGCAGTCGATCCTGATCGTCGCATCTGACCCGACCAAGGTCTTGCGCAGGGGTTCGACCAGCTCTCGGTTCAGTACCGCACGAGTCGTTTCGACGCCAAAGACCACCGTATTTAGCGCTGAGACCCAAGCCGGCTCCGCCCCGTTCGTTAGCGTACGACGGACAGCAGCCAGGAGCGCTGGAATCAACAGGTCAGCGTAGGCGCCCGCGCACTCAGCTAGCAATCTCTGCTTGAGTTCGGCGAAGTTCTCGGCATGGGCGGTAAACGCGTCACCTCGGCCGCCCATGATAATTCCGGGGCCGGCTTCGCTCACTGCAATTGTTGACACATAGCCCGAGTGCACGAAATCAGAACAGAAAGAGTATAAAAGCTCTATATTGCGTCTCCGCTGCTCGATTAAGCCTACATGCTCACCGGATACCTTCAACCGTTGCCCGAACTGCTCGTTCGAGCGCGTGACAAAATGTGAATTCTTGATGTCGACGCTTGACATCGCCGCGAATCTAGTCAACGCGACCTGAATCTCGGACGAATAGATGTTGCCATGAAGCGAAGGCGGCGCGACTGGCGCGAAGCCCTGGAGAGAGTGCAGGAATTTGTAGTTCAGCTGCCGACCATCAAACGCGACGAGCTGAAAGGCGGTCTGAACGACCGCGTCGAGGAACACCCGTGCCGCAGCACCGAGCCGTACGAAGTCGCTGAATGACGGTACGGTTTCGCCGACCCGTTCGACGTCAACCGCTGCTGCAGGGCTTGCTTCATCTAGCAGGAATTCAGAGGTTCGGTTCAGGTTGCGGACGAGAGCCGGAGCGATGATCCGGTAAGGGTGAAGCGGCGACGTCGCCGGTCGGAACTCGTCTACAACCAATCGGTCTTGCCCGAGTCGCTCCGACCAGCTGACGGCGACCTGCTCACCTGCATCAATGGCCGCCTTTAAGGCTGCGCGCAGATTAGCCGTCTGAATACGTAGCGTCGGGTAATGAGCCAGCGCTGCCGCCGAGCGCGGTCGTGCGAGGAGGTCACCGATGGCGCGCAACACCTCTGCCTCTTGCGGCTCGACCGGGATCGTCATCCTTGATTACCTCATCGCTTGGAAACTGTGTCGGGACGCTCGCATTTAGGAAAGGTTGTGACAAAGAAGAGATGAGTGCGGTCACTTTTGGATTGTGGTTTATGATGTTCTAGCAACCCCGTCGCGCAAACGGTCATCAAACTGGGCACCCGACGCTAGGAGTACAGCATCATATCGGTTTTGGAGGTAAAGTTGTAGCGCGACCGCTATGCGTTTTAGAGGGCCACAGCGTAGACATAGTGCCCGTCTTCATCGAGCATGGCCCGCCAACCTACGCCAGAGCGCTCCACGTTATCCTACCGACCTCTGCTGCATCTCCGTAACCGGAACTGCTGATCCGGTACCGATGACCGCATGCTCTCCGGGCGGCATCGCCGCTATGCGGGACCGTTGCCTGCCACCCCGTAACGCGTTACAATGCCACTGGCTGGATTCGAGGAGGCTTCGAGGTGACAGTACCCGCTGAACGGATGAAGACGATGCGCGATAGACGGCACGCGCAAGGCCTTCGCGAGTTGCGGCTGGTGTTGCCTGACGCTCGTTCGCCATTTGTCCAACAAAGGGTCGCCATCGAAGTGGCTCGGCTCCGTAGCACCTGCGAAGACGAAGCGCTAAGCTGGATCGAAACGGTTTCCGAGTTCGACGCGTTGGACGGTTCCGAGGCGCAATGAGGCGCGGTGACGTTGTTACAGTCGCAGCGGCAGGCGACTACGGAAAACCTCGGCCGGCGGTTGTCGTTCAGACCGATGCCTTTCCCGAAAAACACGCATCCGTCGTCGTTTGCCAGATGACTTCGGAAGTGTTCGACGCGCCTGATTTCCGGGTCACCGTCGATCCGAGCGGCGCAAATGGGCTGCGCGTACGGTCGCAGGTAATGGCCGACAAGCCCGTGACGGTTCGGCGTGAGCGTGTCGGACAGACAATTGGTCGTCTCAGCGCCGACGATGTCAGGCGGCTCAACGCCGCACTAGCCTTTGTAATGGGGCTTGCAGACTGAACATGCGCATCGCAATGGTTCATAGGGTCACAGCGTAAACATAGTGCCCGTCTTCATCGAGCATGGCCCGCCAAATTTACGCCACAGCGCGCTGCATTATCCCAGTTCCTCCAGCCGTTCGAAGAGCCTTTCCTTTCGCTCTACCTGGAGTCGAGCAATGGCAATCACCTACGCCGATTTCTTACCGACCGCTTCGGCCAGCACGCTTGTCATGAAGGCGTTGAGGGAAACACCCTCGCGGGCGGCTATGATTTTCAGCTTTTCGTGCAAGCTGCGCGGCGCGCGCTGACGCCATTGCCCCAATGCGGCCGGGCCTGGAATGTCGCGTCCCAATTGGCTGGCTGCATCCTTCCATTCAGCGATGGCGTTCTGCACATCCGCCAGCGCCGCCTCGCGGGTTTCGCCGTCGCCCATGCAACCGGGCAAGGCTGGCACGGACGCCAGCCAGCCGCCGCCATCAGCGTCCGTCAGCGGTTCCACCAGAATCGCGTATTCAGTCTGCTTCGCCATCGCCTCGCCTCTCGATCATCGCCAGCAGTTTGCGAATATAGACCGGCTTGATCGGCCGCTTTGCCGGGATGGTGATAATCGCTTCCTCATCCGCCGCCGTGATTTTCCAATGTGAGCCGCCGCCCGTAGGCGGCAAGCACGGCCAGCCCAATCCGCCGCAAAGCCGTTCGATGTCCTGAATGGTCCAGTCCCCTGCCGGGTTCCGCCGCATTCGGGTCAGCAGCTTGTCAGCCTTGATCATGAATATGGATACCGCATATGGTGTCAAATTTCAAGCTGGCCGGATTTAAAGACTCCATGGAGCCGTGGCATCATAGGGCCACAGCGTAGACATAGTGCCCGTCTTCATCGAGCATGGCCCGCCAAACCCACCGATTGGTCTCCATGGCGCGATGCGTTATCCGAGAGCCGCCGACTCTACGATCGATATTGATTTTCGCCGCTTCGAAACGGATTGAGCAGCACGGCGCCAAGACCGGCGATATCGCGATCATTGCGTGTCACGAGCGTCAGGCCATTGGTCACGGCAGTCGCTGCCAGCAGACCGTCGATGACCGGGATCGGCCTGATGGCGCACATGCGTCCCCACCGGTCGGAGATCGCATTATCGATACCGAGAACGCGACCGGCGAATGCGGTTTCAACTTGCCGAAGCCATCGTTCGAGCGCCGCGGCTTTGTCCGGATCTCTTGCGCGCGCAAGCTCGACCCCCTTGCGGATTTCCCCAAGAACGAGCGTGCTCAGAAAAAGATCCACGTCGGCGATCGACGCATACCAGGCGGAAACATGTGGGTCACAGCGGCCGCCCTTTCGGACTTCGGAAATGATGTTGGTATCGATCAGATAACTCATAGATCGACTTCGCGTCCGAGGTCAGGGTCACGATCCAGGTCGATCCCATCAAGCGGCGCCGATGCAAGCAGCGCTTTCAGGCTGATTTTAGGTGGTTCGACAAAGCGTTGCCGAAGAAGCACACGCGCGGCGGCTTGACGCGCCGGGTCGGACAAGGCTGCGGCGACATGACGGACCAGACTCGCATCATCCTTGCTAACATTGACCTCCACCCGCACGAAGCCCCGGCGCGCCATCTGCGCACGATGACTGGCGAGTGAGGATTTGGCCCCGCTGCTCATTCTCAATATCTCCTCATTTCCGGAAATCATGCCGGAAAACAGGGGCAGCCACAAGCATGATGTCGGCTATAGGGCCACAGCGTAAACATAGTGCCCGTCTTCATCGAGCATGGCCCGCCAATCCCTTGATTTACCACGGCTCACGCTTCTTCTAGTTACACTGCAACCTGGGTCAAACCGCTATATCTGTGCCGGCATTCGTGCCGGGACCGCTAGCGACGTACCCAAGATATATCTCCGTCGTTTTCACGGAGCTATGACCAAGGGCCTGCTCAGATCGTAAATGTCACGTCCCGCTTCCAATTGGCGGATCGCATAGCGATGTCTGAGGTCATGGCACCGAAATGGGGTGAAATCGCGACCTTCCGCCTGTGCCGCCTTTTGTGCCGATTTCACGATCTCCCGGAATCGGCTCGCCACATTGCAATATCGCTCGCCGTCGTCGCGCCAGAACACCATCCTGCTGGTCATATGACGCGGCAAGGCCGATAGAGGCTTCACCGTTTCGTTGCCGATCCGGATGACGCGCGGGCGGTCGGTCTTGGTCTTCGTCAGCAAGATCTCGTTGCGAGGAAGGCGAACCTGGGACCAGGTGAGGCCAGCGCCTTCTTCCTGCCGGCATCCTTCCAGTGCCAGGAATCGAATCAGCGCCGCGAGTTGACCAGGCGCTCGTGCGAGCACGGCAGCCACATCTTGATCATCAGGCGGCCGGATCGGCTCTGAGTGTTCTCCGACGTCAGTGTTGCTGAACCCTGCGCGCAACGTAGCGCCGATATGACCGCCGACGATGGTGTCGAGACCGCATAATGGCACTTCTGCCCAGAACCTATTGAAAGATCCGTCCATCTGATAATATAATTTCTGATCAACCAAGGGCGGCAGGGCGATATGGGCGATGATCTGTTTCCGCGACACCTCAGCGCCGAGCTGGCCGCGGCCCTGGCCGCGGCGAGGGTCGTCAACGTCATCGGGCCGCGCCAGACCGGCAAGACAACACTGGTGCGCGACCTGTTCCATGGCGGACGTTTCGTTACCCTGGACAAGCCGGGCACGCTCGCAGCGCTGCAATCCGACGCGCTCGGTCAACTCCAGGCGCTCGCCGCGGAGGCGGGCGACCGACCCGTCATCGTCGATGAGGCGCAGCGCTGGAAACCCTTGGCGCTGGCCATCAAGCAGATCGTCGATGCGGATCGCCGCAAAGGCCAGTTCATCCTGACGGGATCGTCGAACGTGTTCACGACGGCGGAAGTCGCCGATTCCCTGCCCGGCCGGATGCGGACCATTCGTATGCTGCCGCTGAGTGGCGCGGAATTCCATCGTGCCGCCCCGGCCACGCTGCTCGACTGGGCAAGCACCGCCCCGCGCTTGGAAGCGCTTCCGCCCATGCCGCCCACATCGCGGGACCAATATATCGACGTGATCATCCGGGGCGGATACCCCGAGATGCGCGAGCTTGACGGACGCCAAAGGAATGCTCTCTACGGCGATTACGTCGACGCGATCGTCGATCGGGACGTAGCCGATATTCTGAAGATTCGGAAGGCGGATTCCATGCGCCGGCTCATCCGTCAAGTGGCGGCGCGCTCGGCCAACGAATTGAACGTTGCCACACTCTGTTCGGCCATCGGCATTCAGAGGCCGACGGCCGAACAATATCTCGATATCCTGACCAGCCTGTCGATGATCGAGCGGCTTGGCGCCTGGTCGTCGGGTGAAACCGGCCGTGAGGTGAAGCAACCCAAGCTCCACATGCTCGATACCGGCATCGTCGCAGCACTCCGCAATTTCACCCCGGCGACATTCGCGGCGGATGCCAATGCGACGGCGCTCGGCCCCTTGGTCGAGACCTTCACCTATGCCGAATTGCTCAAGAACCTGCCGTACCAGAATGAACGGTGGACGCTGCATCACTGGCGCGGCAGGCATCACGAAGTCGACTTCATCGCCGAGTCGGGCCGGACGCTGGTCGCGATCGAAACCAAGGCGGCGGTAAGCCTCGACGGCGACGATCTGAAAAACCTGCGCTGGTTCAAGCGCGAGGGACCGGGCAAAAGCTGGGACGTGACCGGAATCGTCATCTATCTGGGCAATGACGTGCTGAGTTTCGGCGACAGGATCTTCGGAATCCCGCTGTCGGTGTTCTGGGCGTTTCGCCGCTGAACCCGTGGGGTGGTTCCGCCTGATGGGCTGAATGATGGGCTAGTCCGACTTCAAGTCGATAATATCATTACATATCAAAGCTACGTGGCGGACATCCCCTCGGCCAACCGACGCCACGGCCCTCTACCGCCGCCTGTCCTACGAGGGCGTCGTTTGGCGGTCGTGTTCGTCCAGCCGCGCCAAAATATCCAAAGCGGTTTTTCGGTCACCGGCATTCGCCATCAACCGAAAGCGCGTCTCGGTATCGTAAACGGCCAATGCCGCCGTGCCCAACTCTTCCATCAGCTTGTTAAGGCTGATCCCGCGAGACGCCGCGAGACGCTTCAAACACAGTGTCGTGTCTTCGGGCAGGCGGATCATCAATGTCGTCATTTCAGCTTCTCCCGGCATTCCGATGGTGTCAGAACGGCGTCGCCGCTATGTGGGAGCGTTGCCTGCCGTCCCGTAACGCGTTACAATGCCACCGGCTGAATTCGAGGAGGCTTCGAGGTGACAGTACCCGCTGAACGGATGAAGACGATGCGCGATAGGCGGCGCGCGCAGGGCCTTCGCGAGTTGCGGCTGGTGCTGCCTGACGCGCGCTCGCCATCTGTGCAACAAAGGGTCGCCATCGAAGTGGCTCGGCTCCGTAGCACCGGGGAAGACGAAGCGCTAAGCTGGATCGAAACGGTTTCCGAGTTCGACGCGTTGGACGGTTCCGAGGTGCAATGAGGCGCGGTGACGTGGTTACAGTCGCAGCGGCAGGCGACTACAGAAAGCCTCGGCCGGCGGTCGTCGTTCAGACCGATGCCTTTCCCGAAAAACACACATCCGTCGTCATCTGCCAAATGACTTCGGAAGTGTTCGACGCGCCTGATTTCCGGGTCACCGTCGATCCGAGCGGCGCAAATGGGTTGCGCGTGCGGTCGCAAATAATGGCCGACAAGCCCGTGACGGTTCGGCGCGAGCGCATCGGACAGACAATTGGTCGTCTCAGCGCCGACGATGTCAGGCGGCTCAACGCCGCGCTCGCCTTTGTAATGGGGCTTGCGGACTGAACATGCCCCCTCGCAGCGGTTCATAGGGCCACAGCGTTGATATAGTGCCCGTCATTGTCGAGCGTGGCCCGCCACCTGTACCCGGGGCCCGTTGTCATAGCCGCTATTGGCCGGTGGCTTGCCGGCGCTTTCCTTCGAAAGAGAAGTTGGCGATATTATCGCTTGATCATGAACGGTGACGCGCGATAATATCGCTCTTGAAGACGATTATCCTCACCTTGAGCGCTGCGAAGGATCTTGATGCCCTTCCCCGAGACGCTCGTGAGCAGGTGGAAGCTGGACTTTACCGCTACGCGATGACCGGCCAAGGCGACGTGAAGGCCCTTCAGGGCCGCGGCAGAATGGTCCGGCATCACGTAACAAATTTGAACCGCACGGATCGACGCTGACCGCGCACGTCTTTCTCGCCGAACTTAACGTGGACGCAGCCGGCGCACCACCGGCCGGGCCGCGCGGAACGCCAGCCGGGCCGCCTGATAAAACACCGGGTTACGCAGGACAGTACCGGCGACCCGTTCGACATGGGTCGCTAGGTGACGGGCCGCCTGTGCCGGTTTGGTGTTCGCCTCGGCCCCAACCGCCGGTGCCGGGCGAGGGCCGAAGCCGATATCGGTGGCAAATTGCATGGCCCGCAACCTTTCGACGATGCGGCCATAATCGATCCGACCGAGCGCGGCATCAAGACCCGCCCTTATCTCGCGCGCCGCCTTGAGGGCGCCATTGCCGGCCGGGCTCGGCACCTCGCGCCACGCAGGCGGGGCGCGCAGCCGCTCGATCAGATCGGTCGTCGTTTCGTAGAAATGGATGTTCGGATTGCGATTTTGGCCGCGCCACAATTCTTCGAACACGAGCACCGGGCGGACGAAGACCGGCCGCTGTGCCGCCAGTGCATTCAAAAGCGGAATGCCGAAGCCTTCGTAGTGGCTCGGAAACACAATCACATCGGCCTTAGCATAGAAGGCGCCCAACTCGGCATCATCGAGCTTGCCGACCGCGACGCCTTGAAGGTTGGGTGCCGGGCTCAGATGCTGGGGCGCGAACCGGTCGATCTCGGCCGGGATCTTCGGCTTTTCCTCGCCGAGCGCGATGATGGCACGGTCCGGAAACGCCTCGGCCAAGGCATTGGCGGTCGGCGCCAGATGCTTGTGCTGATAGTGATTGCCCAGCACCAGCACGGTTCCGGTGCCGGGCGCCGGCCGGTCGGTGCCGGGCATGCGGTAATCCGCCAGATCCTGCGACAGAAGCACGGTCGAGACCACGACACGCTCGGGGATCCGGAACCGGTTTCGCAGCTGGCCCAGCGTCATGCGGCTGAGGGCGGCGATCATGTCGGCGTTCTGGAGCGCGAATTGCCACAAATTATAGAGGCGCGGCGAGGTCAGTTGCGGGCAATCGATCGAAATCGTGTCCAGCATATAGATGCCGAGCACGGCCCCCTTGATCACCAGCCGTTGAAGCGTGTTCCAATCATAGGGCTGGCCGACCCGAAAGATCACGGCGAATTTCTCCGGCCCGTGCGGATCGCGCAAGCGCGCGCCGAGCGCGCCGTAATCCCAAAACTCGAAGGTGTCGGGCGAGCACAGCACGTGAATATCGAACCGCTCGCCCCAGACCGCGGCGGCGGCGGCCAAAAGTTGTCGTCCGGCCTGGAACGTGCCGTTATGCGCTGGCACGAAACTCGAAAAATCGAAGGCGAGATCGAGGCGCCCGGCGGCATTGGGGATCAACGTCGCCAGCAATTCCTCGGCCAGCGTTTCCGGTGCCGTGTAATGCGCCCCGGTATAGGCGCCATATTCCGGGTAGCGCCGATCGAGCAGTGCCCGGTTGACCGGTTCCCAATGATCGCGCGCGCGATCGGCCGTGCTGAAGGATTGCTCGCCCTCATGCCAGACGAAAGCGCGGTTGGCGAGCACGGCGCGGTAGCCGCAGCGGCCGACCCGCATGACCAGGTCGTTCTCTTCATTGTAGCCGGCGCCATAAATCTCGTCGAACCCACCGAACTCGGCCAGAATGTCCCAGCGGATCAGCATGCAGAAGCCGATGGCGGTCGGAACATAGCTGAACTCCGGCAGCCAATCGGCGAGCTTGCGGTACGCCTCGCGCGGCGGGCTGGCCCCGGCAAAGCGCCCGGCCAGCGGCAGGGTCGCGATCGTCGCATTGTTCGAGCGTGGATTGACGAAGGCGATCATCGGATCGAGTCGGGCGACCCGCACCATCTCGGTCAGCGCGCCCGGCTCGACCTTCGTGTCCGAATTCAGCAGCAACAGATCGAATTTGCGCGCAACCGCCTCGCCGACCGCTCGGTTCATGGTTTTGACGAAGCCGAGATTGCGCGGATTGCGCTCGATCCGGCAGGAGAAACTCTGTTGCGCCCGTGGCAGAATCTCGGCCAGCGCCGCAGCCAGCGGGGCGTAATCGGGCGAATCATCATAGAGCACGACCTCGCCGATCGCGGCAATTTCGGCACCACAACGGATCAGCGAGCCGATCACGTCCGTGACCAGATGCTCGTTCTTGTAGAAGGGGATAGCGATCAGAACCGGCCGGGGCGCCAAGCGCGAGCCGGGGCCGTGGAACAGCGATTCCATCTTCGTCTGCGCCCTTCCCGGCAGTCGGCAACCCGCGTTCTATAGACCGGGGGTGCGGGACGGTAAAGGACGATCGGAGGCCAGCATTCCAGATCAACGCTGGTGGCGACGGTATGGCAGGGTCAGCGGGACCGCTTTGTGGTTTTGCAGCTGCCGCTCAAAGCGCATTGTAATGGCCGAAGCAGGCAGCGGCCGTGGCGTGGGCGAGGATCATGATCGTCCACCAGGCGGCGTTGGCGCCGAACCGCTTGAAGCGCGCCTTATCGGCGAATTCCGCGGTAGGAAACGGCAATTGCTCGCGATCACCCAGATCGAGCGGGCGCAAGGGCTCGCGGATCGCCAGAAAGCGGCAAACCGCCAGCTTCTGCTGTGCCCGGCCCAATACGACACGAAGCAGATTTCGGCAAACGCCTGATCGCTCTGGTATCTCTCACCCACGACCGTGCGGTAGAGCGGCTGCCACTGGGCCTCGGCGGTCGCCCGCACGGCTTCAGCAAACAGCGCGCGGCACGGGATAAATGCCCGTGCTCGATCCCCTTCATCACCTCGACAAATCCAGAACCCCGTTCCAGCCGCTCACCCTGTTGGTGTGGATTTGGTTTTTGCAAAACAAAAATGCAACGTAACTCCTTGATTTATCGTTGATATGGGGAACTTCGCTTATTTAGATCCGGAAATCCGGGTCTCGCCGCTCGTTGATTCGCCAAATCGAAACCGGACAGGGCCATGATATCAGCGCTAAAATCACCGTAACGGTCCGATCTGACGGACCGAGCGGACGAGCGTCGCAATCGCAGCGAAAACGGGCTGCGTCGCAGGGAGCCGGACGATGCGAAAACCTAGGGCGTGGATGATCGCGACGGCATTCCTCGTATCGGGGCCAAGCCTCGCTGCGGACTGCACCGATCCGCTTGCGGCAGCCGCATCACTGGCCGGCGAAACACTCGATCTCGCGGCCTTGCACGGATTTTATCGCCAGGGCGACGGCTGTCTGTGGAACGACGGGACGGCTGCCTCGCTCCGGGCGGCGCTCGCCATGTTGACCGAGGACGGCCTTGATCCCGAACAGTTTCATGGCTCCGCCCTGGCCGGACCCGACGATGGCGCCCATGCGGCCGAGCGCGACCTGCTGCTGACCGACGCAGCACTGGCCTATGCCCGCGCCATGAGCACCGGCCGGGTCGATCCGGTGACATTGCCCGACCAGATCGATTTTCCGCATCGGGAAGTCGACGCGGCCCCTGCCCTGCGCGCGGCCCTCGACCGCGGCGAGGTGGTCGCTTGGCTAGCCGCGCTGCCGCCGGACGAGCCGCAATACGCCGCCTTGAAGCAGGCGCTCGCCCGCTATCGCGGCTTTACCCCGTGGGACGCGATCCCGGCCACAAGCACGGCGATCGAGCCGGGCCAGCGCTCGCCCCTGATTCCCCAACTGAAACGGCGCTTGGCGGCCGAAGCCGAACTGCTGGCGGTCGATGCGGGCGACGCACTCGACGGCACGGTGCTCGAGGCGCTGAAGCATTTTCAGCGGCGACACGGCTTGACCGCGGACGGCCGGCTCGGCAAACAAAGCCTAGCGGTACTCAACGTCCCGCTTTCCGAGCGGATCGACCAGATCACGGCCAATCTGGAACGCTGGCGCGAGGTGGCCCGCCTGCTGCCGCCGACACGGGTCGAGGTCAATGTGGCGGCGGCCCTGGTGACGATCCTGCGCGACGGCGAAGCGGTCTCGCAGATGCGCGCGGTGGTCGGCGACGCCACGCACCAGACGCCGATGCTGATCAGCAGCATCCGCGATGTCGAGATCAACCCGCCCTGGATCGTGCCGGCTTCGATCATTCGCAAGGAGATCATGCCGCGGCAGCGCCGCGATCCAACCTATCTGGAACGAGAAGCGATGACCTGGCGCGACGGCCAGTTAGTGCAGTCGCCCGGCGCACGCAACGCGCTCGGCCGGCTCAAATTCGAATTTTCCAACCCGTTCTCGATCTATCTGCACGACACGCCGATGCACAAGCTGTTCGCGCTCGACTTCCGTCTGTTGAGCCATGGCTGCGTGCGGCTCGAACACCCGCTCGATTTGGCGCAGACGCTGCTGGACGAGGCCTCAGCCGACCCGATCCAGCAAGCAATCGCGGGTGGCGGTACCAGCCGCATGCGTCTGCCGGCCGCAATGCCGGTCGCGGTCCTTTACTGGTCGGTCTATGTCGAAGCCGACGGCACCGTGGCGTTTCGCGACGATCTCTATCGGCGCGATGCACGGCTGGCGGCGGCGCTGCATGCGCCGCGGCATGGCCCGGCCGGCACAGGCACCTTGCTTTAGAATTTTTCAAAATACCGTGGCATTTTCGTCGCATTCCGGTATGAATGCCGCCGGGGGACATTTCTCGGCGAGACGAAATGACGGTGATGACCAGACGAAAGCTGATCGGCTTCGGGGCGACGGCGGTATCGATGGCGATTGCGAAACCCGGTTTGGCAACCGTATTACCGCGCCGGCGCGATCTGACTCTCCATAATATCCATACAGGCGAGAGCTTTTCGGAAACCTATTGGGCGAACGGAAACTATATTCCCGGCGCCATGGCCGAGATCCGCCACGTGTTGCGCGACCATCGCACCAACACCGAACATCCGATCGATCCGGACCTGCTGGATCTGCTGGCCAGCCTGCGCACGACGATGCAATCGGAGGGACGATTCGAGGTCATTTCCGGCTTTCGCTCACCCGCGAGCAACGACATGCTGTGCGAAACGACCAGCGGCGTCGCCCGTCACTCCATGCACCCGCACGGCAAGGCGATCGATATCCGCCTGCCGGGGCGCGACCTGACCCGACTACGCGACGCCGCATTGGCGATGCGGCGCGGCGGCGTCGGCTATTATCACGATTCGGATTTCGTCCATGTCGATACCGGACCGGTGCGGCATTGGTAGGTGATCGGCCGTTCGGCCGGCCCGCCTTGATCTGTGATTCGGCACTCATGGAACCCAGTACGGTTGCGGAACACCAGTGCTCCGCCAGTGCCAATCTGTTAGGTGTGTTCTGGCCGCGTTCCATTGGTTTCCGGCATCATGCGGCGTGGAAAACTGAGGGAAACCAAGGGAAAACCTGGTGCTGCCGCACAGGATTGAACTGTGGACCTCCCCCTTACCAAGGGGGTGCTCTACCACTGAGCTACGGCAGCCTCTTGGGGGCGTATGCCGCCCCTGTAACGCGGCGCGGACCATGCCATAGCGACGGTTGGGGTGCAAGCGGGCCGTTCCGCTGGCGATGCAGCCTTGCCATGTGTCACCGTGCTTGCCGCAGGATTTCGAGGTGCAGCGGCAATGGCGGGCCGAGCCATGCGGCATGGTCGGCGTGGTCGGTGTAATCGTCGCCGCTTTCCGGATGAATCAGGATCGACAATCCGGCCCGGTTCAGCATCAGCCAGGGCAGCAAGGTGGCGAATTGCTCGGGTGCGAACAGAATCTGATACATCGGCTGGCTATGAGGACCGACCGGACGGTCGTGCCAGCCGCCCAATCTGACGGCGGGAAAGCGGCTCGCCACCGCCTCGCGCAGCCGGGCCGCGGCCGACCGCGCCTCGGGCGAATCGAAATAGACATGGGCATGCCAGGCGGTGATCACGGACGGATTCTGCATCATGAAATCTTCACCCTTTGGGTAACAAAGGCGTGCTCCCGGTCCAAGAGGCTCGCAGCGAGTATGATCCGGCCGGTTCGATCGCGCAAATTCCTTCGCCAGCAACGCGGCATCATCGGCTATGATGAGCCGGCACAAAGGGAGCCGGTATGATGGACGAAGAGACGAGCGGTCCCGCGCTGACTGACGAGGCCGAGCGGCGCCGCGAGGCGCAACGTCGGCGGCTGGCCGAGGCGTTGCGCGAGAATTTGCAGAAGCGCAAAAGCCAATCGCGCGCGCGGATCAGGCCGACGGAATAGCATTGCAGAAATTTAACCATTGGGCGGCAATACGGCCTTGAAGGCGAGGCCCGGTGATACCCACTTTCTGGGTGCTGTGCCCGCGAAACTTATGATGGAAGTCTCAGGCGATGTGCCAACCGGTCCTGCCGATTTTCGCCGTCCGGCGATTCGGTCAGGAAATGCGCCGGGTCTTCCGGGTCGGGGCGGGCTCCCCCAAAATGCTGCTTTTGAGCGCTTCCCACGAAAGGACTTGAGCGATGTCTTTCAGCTTCTTCCGCCACTTCATCGGCGGCCAGGGCGATAAGATCGTCGATGCCGTTACCATAGCCGCGGTTCGCTGGGACCCCAAGACTGCGTCGCTGGCGCAATTGCGCGAGATGGAAGACGATTACGACAAGGCGAACAATCTGCTCCAGCGCATTCGCCAGGAAACTGTGAATTTCGACAAGGAAATCGCGGTCGCGCAGCGGGAGTATGAAGATCGCAAGGCAGCCGCGCAATTGCTGCTGACCAAGCAGAATGACGAGGCGGATCCGACGCGCAAGGCGTCCTATGAAAAAAGTATCACCGGCATCGTCGCCGATCTCGAAGCGCGCAAGCCGCGCCTGGAGCATGATCGCGATCAGGCCTCCCGCATGCATGCGCAGCTCGACACCGCACAGGCCGCCGTCGAGGAAAAGATGACGGCGCTGACCGAGGCCAAGGCGGCGCTGGCCGATGCCGAACGCCAAATGAAGCTGAATGAGATGGAAGCGCAGCGCGCCAAGGCCGAGGCCGAGCGCGCGGCCGAACTCCAAGGGCTGCGCGGTCGTAATGTCAGCGGGCTCAACACCGCGCTGAGCGCCATGCAGGGTGCCGCCGACAAGGCCGCGCGCGAGGCCGAGGCCGCACGCGCCAAGGCGGATGCGCTGGGCACCGCGGCCAAGGGGCCGAATGGCGATGCCAATGTCGCCGCGGCCTTGGCCGAGGTGCGAACCGGCGCCAGCGCCAACGCCTCGCTCTCCGATCGGCTGGCGCATCTTTAGATAACGACTCGGCCCCGCCCGGAAAGTGGGCGGGGTCGCCATTCGCCTGTATGCAAGGATGTTGGTTACCATGATCAGCCTTTCGCGCCTCGCGCGCGGCGTCCTGTTGGCGGCCGCCGCATTCGCGATCCTGGCGTCACCGCTGGCCGAGGCGAAACCGACCGCACGCTCGGCACCGCCGGCCTCGTCGCATTCGTCGAGCGGGTATAGCGCGCCGCGCTCGACCCCGCCGTCGTCCATCGCACCGCGCTCGTCCGGCGGCTACGGCGCACCGGGTTCGTCGTCCGG
>JBAVTK010000147.1:0-5822 GCA_049696095.1 Aliidongia sp.
GTCATGCCGCTCCGCCGGGCCATATCCGCACGCCATTCTATAGCCGCGGGCAGGCGGGCCGGATCGAGCGGCTGTGCGGCGCCTTTCCCAATCCCGAGGAGCTGGCCTATAACCGCCCAGGATTGCCGCGCCAGCCGCTCTATCGCGTGCGCTTTCGCCAGTGCCAGCTCTGGCCCGATTATGCCGGCGCGGTCGCCGACACGATCGAGATCGAGATCTATCAGCATTGGCTCGAACCGGATGAGGCAGGACAATGAGCGGCCACCATGACGAGCATGATCACGACCACCCGGCGGCCCCCGAAGAAGGCGCGCCGCACGGCTATTTTCAAACGCTGGAAGTGGCGGTGCGCGAGCTGCTGATCGCCAAGGGCGTCATCACACCGGACGCGCTGCGTCGCCAGATCGAAAAGATGGACGGCGCCAATGCCGGGCGCGGCGGGCAATTGGTCGCCCGCGCTTGGCTCGATCCGGCCTTCAAGGCGCGCGCGCTCGTCGACGGCAGCGAAGCCGCCCGCGAATTGGGGTTGGAGGTCGGCGCCCTGCGACTTATCGTGCTCGAAAGCACGGAGCGTCTGCATCATCTGGTGGTCTGCACGCTTTGTTCCTGCTATCCGCGGCCGCTGCTCGGCCTGCCGCCGGATTGGTACAAAAGCCGCGCCTATCGCTCGCGCGCGGTGCGCGAGCCGCGCGTCGTGCTGGCCGAATTCGGCACGGTCATCCCGGACGATGTCGAGGTGCGGGTGCATGATTCGACCGCCGATATGCGCTACCTCGTCATGCCGCTCCGCCCGGCCGGCACCGAGGGCTGGGCCGAGGAACAGCTGGCCCGGCTGGTCACGCGCGACAGCATGATCGGCGTGGCGCGGGTGGAGGTGAGGTAAGGGGGGCCGCTATATTGATATTGTTTCGAGTTGTTGCGCTAGAGCGGGATTGAACGTGTTTTCGGCCGTGTCAGCGCAGTTCGCCCGTCGGCGCCCATTGTTGGTATCTTTGTTGGTATGATCGGTCGAAACGCCTCTTCTCTATCGCACTATTCGTTGACTATCCTTCGCCAGTGTCACTGGCGCACTAGCCGACCGGCCGGCGCCGCAGGTGAGCGATCAGGCGATCGTTTGCTCCTCCTTCACCGGATAGAGCAACAGGCCCCCGACCACGAGAAACAGAATGACGATGCTCAGCCCGGCGCGCTGACTATCGAAAATCTTCGTCATGGTCGCGACGCTCAACGGCCCCAAAAACGCCGTGGCGGTGCCGGCAAAGGCGAAGAGGCCGAAGAACTCGCCGACCATCGTCGGCGGGGCGAGCCGCGCCATCATGGTCCGGCTCGATGTCAGGCCGGAAACGATGCCATAGGCGCCGAAGAAGCTATTGAGAAAGAACACGCATTCCGGCAACGACAGCGGGCCGGCGAGCTTCGCGTCCGATACCGTGACAAACAGGATCGACTTGGCGGACAGCGAAACATTGACGACGTTGACGATCACGCCAACGCCGAGCGCGATCAAAAGCGCCCGGCGCGAGCCCAGCCGGTCATCGACCCGGCCGGCGATGATCGAGGCGATGCCGGCCACGACGCTGAGCACAATCCCATAGATCACCAGCATATTGCTGCCCCAGCCGAAGATTCCGGCGGCATAGATTCCGGTGAAGGTGAGGGTGATGCCGAAGCCATCGGCAAAGATCATCCGCGCCAGGACGAACAGTGCAACGTTTCGATAGCGCCGCAATTGCCGCAGCGTGTGAACCAGCGTACCGATCCCCTGGCGGATCGCTGGCATCAGGCGCCGGCCCGTGCCGGGGCTGTCCGGTGTGAACAGAAAAAGCGGCAGCGAGAACAAACCGAACCACAACCCGGTCAGCAGGCCGATCGCCCGTTCCGGCTCGTATGCCGCGCGGTCGAGGCCAAACAATGGATGCTCGGCCCAAATCCAGGCGAGCAGCACGAAGACAAACAGCAGCACGCCCGAGGCATTGCCGAGCGCCAAACCCAGCCCGCTCAACGCGCCGACCCGCCCGCGCGCGGCCAGACCCGGCAGCATCGCATTGTGAAAGATGATCGAGAATTCGAACAGGACGGTTGCCGCGACCAGGCTGGCCATGACCGGCCAGACTGCCTCGCCCATGCCCGGCCGCGCAAACCACAATGACGCCATCGCCGGAATCGCGAGGATCGTGCAGCCGGCGAGCCAGGGCTTGCGTGCGCCCACGGCATCGGCGACGGCGCCCAGCACCGGGCCGCACACCGCCAGGATGGCGCCGGCGATCGCGGTCGTATAGCCCCAGATCGTCTGGCCGCGCACCGGATCGCCGACCACGACATTGATAAAATACGGCCCGAAGATGTAGATGATGACAAGAATGTAGTACGGGTTGCGGGCCCACTCATAAAGTGCCCAGCCAAGCTGCCCAAGCCGGCTCGCCGGAGCGGCGCCCGACAAGGTCGTCCTCTGTAAAAGCGATGCGTCCACGCGCGTCCTCCCCGGCCCGTCGATCTTCAGCGTCTTCGGTCCAGCGCGGAAGTAGAGCCTGCTATGGCGGTGGGGGCAACAGCAAAGCGTGGGTGGCCGGCACGGCGTTGCGCGGGCAATGTCGAGGCCAGGGCGACCTTGATGCGAGCATTCGGTTGCCGAAGCCGATACCGATGAAGGTCAAATCGCTGGAGGATAAGCAGGTGAGGCACAGGCTACTGTCATTCGCCTGCGTCTTGATGTAAGCTGGTTCATAAGCTAGCTGATTTCCCGACTGGTCGATGGAGTTGCGGCAATGCCCGATATCGGCGCCTTTGATGCGAAGAACACCTTGGGCGGTTTGCTCGATCGCGTTGTGCGCGGCGAGGAGATCACGATCACGCGCCGCGGCAAGCCGGTTGCAAGACTGGTGCCGGCGGTGCTGGCAATCGACCGACCCAAGGCCCAGGCAGCGGCCGCGCGGTTGCGGGCGTTGGCCGCCGAACTTGCCTCCGGCACGCCGATGACGCAGGACGAGATCAAGGCGTGGCGCGATGCCGGCCGACGCTAAAGGGGCGGGCTGCGTCATCGATAGCGCGATGGCGCTCGCTTGGTTTCTGCCGGGCGAGGCCACCGAGGCGACGAACGCCGTGCTTGATCTGGTCGCACGCAGCGCTGCGTTGGCACCGGGTTTGTGGCCGCTCGAAATCGCCAATGTCCTGGTGATGGCAGAGCGGCGTCGGCGAATCACGCAGGCTCAGCGGAGTCAGGCATTGATGAGTCTCGGTGATTTGCCGATCACCATTGACCAGGAGACTGCCGGTCGCGCCTGGGGTGCCATCATCGACCTTGCCCAGGCGCAGGGGCTGACGGTTTATGACGCGGCCTACCTGGAACTGGCGCTGCGGAGCGGCTTGCCACTCGCCACGCTCGACGCAGCGCTTGCCCGCGCGGCTCGGGCAACGGGTGTTGGTGTGCTTGGGATGGGGTAGGGGGTGAGGCGTTGAAAAAAGGGGCGCGCAGTTGGTGAGGGCGTTCTATTTGGCAAGCGGTCACCGCAATCCGCCAACGATCACGCTCTCATCAAGCGATGACGACGTTTCGGCCGGCATTTTCACCGTGCTATGATCGGCCCGACCCGCGGGGCTTGCGCGGGGTGCGGAGTGTCTCATGACGATGGACATCATTCCTCTTGAAAATGCGATTGCCCGCTTCGAGGAGGGGCTGGCTCGATACCATCGGGACACCACGGATACGCAGATTCGCGATGGTTTGATCCAGCGTTTCGAGTTCACCTACGAATTGGGTCACAAGACCCTCAAGCGCTATCTCGAATTCACCGCCCCCTCGCCCGGCATGTATGACGAGATGGCCTTTGCTGACTTGATCCGTTCGGCCAATGAACAGGGCCTGCTGTCGGGTGATTGGCCGGCATGGCGGCGCTATCGCGAGATGCGCGGCAAGGCCAGTCATGCTTACGCCGAACAAGCGGCGCTGGAGGTCGTCGGCGGCTTACCGGATTTCCTCGCGGAGATCCGATTTCTGCGCGATGAACTGAAGCGGCGGCTCGCATGATCGGGCCGAGCGCCGCCCTGCCGCCCATTGACATTCGCCCTGAGCATTGGGCGATTGTGCGCGACATCCTGGACAAGCATGTGCGGGGTTATGCGGTCTGGGCGTTCGGCTCGCGCGCGAGGCACACGGCGCGGAAATATTCGGATCTCGACCTCGCCGTGATCACGAAGACACCGCTGCCCGGTGCCGTCACTTCCGCCCTGGCGGAGGATTTCACCGAGTCGGACCTGCCCTGGAAGGTGGACGTGCTCGATTGGGCGACGACCGGTGCCGTGTTCCGGAAGATTGTCGAGCGGGACCGGGTGGTGGTGCTGGATGGTGCTGAACGGGAGATGGGGCAATGAGGGACGAGGCGGGCGTTTCGGGGGAAATGTAAGCTGTCGCCGTAATTCGTAAGCTGTCGCTGTAATTCAGAATTCAGGCCAGGAAGGGGTCGCGTTGACCCGGTCACGAAGAGGCGAAGAGGCATGCTCTGTCGCAAGTTCATAGAGATCCGAGTCGTCGACCAATAATGATCTCCTCTATCACGTTCCACCGCCAAACGATCCCAAGTTCCGCCGACATCTCGTCATTTCCAAGGTGCCCGGAGTATACGCCAACTCCCCTACAAAATCGTTCGGGACCTATAATGAGGCCGCCGTTAATGCTTGCAGCCCCAGATGAGACGGCTAGCACGGGCGAACCAGACATACCGGGCCTTGTTGTTGAATCGACCAGCATTTTTGGTAAATTATGGACCGGCATATCCGGCTCGGTGGCTAGTGTTCCTCGCTTCCATATCGGGACATCGGCTATATTGCCAAGCGGAAATCCTATTATAAACACATCCAGTCCGACTCGGATATCTAATTCCGGAGCATTAAGATGTTGTGTTAATTCAACGAGATCTAAATTAGTATATTTTACTTCGAGAGCAACAACATCGATAGATTTTCCATGTACTGGATGAATATACCATCGTGGAATTCCGCATTCATCAACAAGTTTTTCTTCAGTCAATCCAAATGGCTGCGCACTCCCAAAACGAATATGTCGAAATCGAAGTGCGTTAGGTTCGGCGATCCCGATTCGATAGCGACCGGAGATCGGGTCTCGGTTGGTTACAACATGCCAATTTGTAATCAGATATAGATTATCGTCCTTTCTATAGAAAAATCCTGTCGCGCTGCTGATCGAATTACCATTTTGAATTGTTTCTAGATATACAGATGCTGCTGAGAGTGGGTCAATTTTGATCATGTGATTTTCCCCGAAGAGAGTTGATTACCAGATTACAGCGACAGCTTACTTAATTGAGCGGCGATTGCACTCCCCTCACCCCCGCCACAACCTTTCCGGCACCACGGGTATCACCCGCGCCCCGCCCACCGTCAACACTCCGCCCGCATCCAGCGCCTCCAACCGAATCACCGCCAGCGCCCGATCCTCCCGGCCGGAGCGGATTTCACCCGCCTCCCCCCCATCTGCCCGCAGCACCAGCGTGCCCGGTTCGGGTAGCAATCCCTTGATCACCACCGGCATCAGGCGTTTCTTGATCAGCCCGCGATATTTCGTCCGCGCGGTCAGTTCCTGGCCGATATAGCAGCCCTTGTCCCAGGCGATGCCGTTCAATTCGTCGAAGCCGTTTTCCAGCAGGATGGATTTTTCCGGCACCAGATCGCGGGTGCCGTCCGGCACGCCCAGCGTCAGGCGCAGTCGGTCCCATTCGGCCCACGGGCCGGGCGTGAAGCTGCGCGCGGCGAGGAGGGCCGCACCCTGGCCGATGGGGGCGATGAGCCGGATGCCGAGGGCGGCGAGG
>JBAVTK010000148.1:0-26822 GCA_049696095.1 Aliidongia sp.
ACGTCGGGGCGACTGACTGAGCCTCGTAACCGACCTCCGACCAGTTCGGGCACTCGACAAACCCGCGCATGCGGGCTGCATCGCCCGGCGCTGTCAAGGCGAGCGCCGGAGTACAATCGTCAATGACTTTCCGGGTCCGTTCAGCCTGACGAGCATTACGAGGTGGATAGCAAGGTACCGGTACGACGCCCGCGACGAGGCACGCTACGAAAGCGGCAATATAGTGCGGCCCCGGTGGGTAGAGTAATGCCACGCGATCGCCGCTCTGCGTTTTCGCTTTTAGTTCCATCGCAATGCGAATCGCATTGCGATGGATCTGACCGTAGGTAATTTCTTCGGTTTGATCCTCGCCGGTAAGAAAGAGATAAAGCCTCTTACCCGGATCCGCCGCCGCCTTTGCCGCCAATACAGCCGGAAGCACAAGGTTCGCCGATGCCTCGTGCGGTCGCAAAAACGCTTCTTCGCAGTCCATATTAAGGTACTACTCGATCTAGAAAGCCAGAACCGACGCCCGAATTAGAACCGACCTTGGAACATAAAGCAACAGTCATCGACTCGGCCACGTTGGTGGCTGGGTTAGGTGGGTCTAATGCAATAAATTAGAATCGTTCTATTGTGTAACGTAAAAAATGATCCTCTCGACTCAATTCAAAACATGTCTTGACGCCTTTGGTCAAACGTATCATCCTTACCCCGGCCATATCAGGAGACAGGGGTGTGTTTGCCATCTTGGCTCAACCGTGTTAAAAGTAAAATGATCAAACCCATCGGCACGGGGAACTGCCTCGATCAAAAGAGAGTCTATTTTTTTTCGAATTACCGAACGCGAAAAAACCATAGGTGAGCGCAGAGGACGTGGCATGACCAATCCATTTGAAGACGAGACCGCCTCTTATTACGTTTTATGTAATGACGAGGGGCAATATTCACTATGGCCGGAAACAGTTTCCACTCCCGACGGATGGAGTAAACAGTATGGCCCAGAGAGTCGAGCATCCTGTCTGTCATTTGTCGAAGCCAATTGGTCCGATATGCGACCGAAAAGCTTAATCGACAGTATGAAAGAATCAGCTTGAGGTAAATTGATGTGCCGATTGGCTGGAAATCGGTCGATTGGTCAGCCGGTCCGGCTTTGGCGTGTCGTGTGGCATAGCCGGGTATTCGGGGCCAACTGGAGCATCGATGAGTATGGCCCCGAGACCCGGGCCTCATGTACCTCCTTTGTCGAAGCCACTGGGGCGGATATGCGGCCGAACAACCTGATCGAGCGCACGAAAAAATCTGCGTGAGAGAAATTGATGTTTCGATATTTTAGAAGTTCGGTGAAAAGTCACATGGTGATTTATTGTATGTACGGTGGCGTAGGGCGGATCGTGGTTTTATAGTGAATTCGAGGGTAGTCGGAGGAGACATTGAGACTGTTGATAATCACGATCTACAGGTCAGCAAATAGAATTCGTTGGTAATGGTGGTGTTTGGCATGATGGCCGGTGTGTTTCTACTAGCGGTCGCCATGGTCACTGATGCGGAAAAAGTGCGCCCCCAAGTACTTTATCATCGGGATTTTTATATGAAAATTGTTCCAATTAATTTGAAGTATGTTGAGTCTAAATGCGCGGTTCGAGTTTTCTGCTTACCCTATGCGGGAGGCAGTGCTTCGGTCTACCGGGATTGGCAGCAACTTGTTCCTGACTGGATACAAGTCTGTCCGATCGAACTTCCTGGGCGCGGAACGTTATTTGCTGAAGCCCCGGCGCATTCGCTTGCCGAACTTGTTCGTGAGGTAAGCGCTGTTTTACTGGCATGTGAGGGGCATCCTTTCGCTCTGTTCGGCCATAGTATGGGGGCGTTGATTGCCTATGAAGTGGCTCGCACGCTCGAACTTGCGGGCTCTCGCAGCTTGGTCTACCTCTTCCTCTCGGGGGCTCGTCCGCCATTCCTGCCACGAAACCATGAGCCGATCAGCCATCTGCCCGATTCTGAGTTTGTCGAAGAATTGCGAAAATTAAGTGGCACTCCGAAAGAGGTATTGGATCATGGAGAGTTAATGGAACTGCTGCTTCCAATGATAAAGAATGATTTTAGGATCGTAGAGCGACATGAATTTGAGCATGGGAAATTGATAGATACGCCAACGGTTGCTTTTACTGGGATTGAAGATAGTGAAGTCAGTGTTAATGATGTTTATCAATGGAGTAAATTAATAAATAGCCGGTTGAGGGTTGTAGAGCTATCTGGTGATCATTTTTTTATAAATTATCAAGCGAAAAATATTCTAAAAGAAATGACCAACTGTTTTTCAGTCCTATTTAGAAAACATTATTGACCAATGGAGTCTTCGCCATATTCAGTATCGTTATTTCCAATTGAGTGAAATATAATGATAGAACTTATCGGTATACTGGAACGCCGATCGTGATGGCTGCTCATATTTGGAGTCATTGCCGGTTTGATAGCCGGCTTGAGCTATGCCGGACTTGTTGGCATCATCAACCAAGGAGTTCTGGACACTGCATCCGGGGCATCTCTTGGCCTTGAATTGATAGTGGTCTGTGCCGTGCATATAGCGATGCGCCAAGCCAGTACGTGGATCATCCTAGAGCTATCACAGTCTTTATTGTGCCAGTTAAGAATAGATCTCTGTCGCCGAATTCTAGCGTCACCGCAAGAAAAACTTCGTACTCTTGGTAAGCATCGTCTACTTCCCATCCTGACTCATGACGTCGACACTCTGTCGGGTGGGTGTGAAGCACTCATTGGAATTTTCCGGAATTCGGTCGTAATTATAACTTGTTTATGCTATCTAGGCTGGCAGTATTTTCCGCTTTTGTTAATACTTAGTGTAATTCTGTCCTTTGGAATGACGATAGTACACGGACTTAAGAGGGCGCCGATGCGAGACATCGCCAATGTTCGTTCTGATCTCGACGAACTTTATCGTTATATACGCAATTTGATTGATGGTAGTAGAGAACTTCAGTTAAATAGTGGGCGAGGGCGCGGCTATATCGATCAGGTCATATCCCCTCAAGCAGGAGAAATTCGTCGGAATTGGGTGCGTGCGATAATACGATTTTCTGTCGTGATGGCGACCGGTGAAATGATATACGTTATTTCCATTGGGGTTTTATTGATCGTACTGCCTCAATTGGTTTCTCTGCCGTCAGGCGTATTGGCCACGTCAGCCATTACGTTGCTCTTTATGGGGACACCCATCAACGATGCTTTGATGGCACTCCCCGCCGTCGGCCGTGCAACGGTCGCGCTGAATCGGATCAACCAACTGGAACATTCGCTACCTCATCAAAACCGAGTGCGGGCGGCTTCTTATCGAGCCATGGTAATCTACGGCTGGAATTGTCCGCGATCCGACATCGCTATGCCGCGGACGAGGATCGCCAATTCACTTTGGGACCGCTCGATCTATCGATTCGCAGCGGTGAAATTCTCTTCATCGTCGGTGGCAATGGCAGCGGCAAAAGTACGCTTGCAATGTTGATCTTGGGCCTGTATCGCATAGAGGAAGGTGAAATACGTCTCAACGGCGATCTGTTGACCGACCAAATACGGGATGAGTATCGGCAGCATTTTTCGGCGGTACTTTCCGATTTTCATTTGTTTGAGACCGTTTCTTTGGAGGAAAATCAGCAATTGGAGATGCGTGCGACAGATTACCTTAAAATGCTTGGGATGGAAGAGAAAGTAAAAATTGAATCAGGAAAGTTCTCAACTTTGGACTTATCGGCAGGGCAGCGCAAACGCTTAGCTCTTGTAAGCGCCTATATTGAGGATCGTCCGATATATCTTTTTGACGAATGGGCCGCGGATCAGGACCCGGAGTTTAAGAGGCTATTTTATCGAAAGGTCTTGCCGGAACTGAAGGCAGTTGGAAAAGCGGTGATCGTTATTACACATGATGACGCATATTTCGATTGCGCTGATCGCCTCGTCAACCTGGAGGAAGGTACGTGCATTCAGTGGGTTGGCCCGTCGGTAAGCACACGGTCTGGAGCGCGTAGCGGCGCCTGACCTGGATCGGCGATCTTGTTGTCCTCACGAGACTCCGCCTGTAGCGCCAGAAGGAGGTGAGTTTGACGGACGGGGAGTACGCCCCATAGATTCAGCATTTCAGTCAATCGTAAAGATGCATTAACCTGACTTCGGAGCCCTGAGGCGGTGCGTCCCCAGCTTGACAGCCGGGCGGAGATGGCGGATTTGTTTCGGACCTACCGGCTCGCCATTGTTTGAGCGGTGCAAGGCATTGCGAGCACAGAGCTGCGGTGCGAAATATATTGGATAACGCCCAGGTAGTGTTCCATGGGTCGATGAGCTTCTGATTTAAGGCCGATTCCTTGGGACAATTTGGGACACGACGCTCGGTAAACAAACGGAATCAGCGGTAGGAATCGGTAGAAATATTTCCCTTAATTCAAAGGGTTGCGCTGTAAGCCCTTGATAAAAAAGGATCCTGGCCGAATTCCCAAGCTTACGACGAGGGTTCGATTCCCTTCACCCGCTCCAATGAAATCAACGACGTAGAGGCCGCACGACGGGTTCCCTGGCTTTTTTGGGCACATGCAATGGCATGGATAACGTGCCAAGAGGCGGGCGATTCGATGCTGGAGATGGGTGTGTCTTCAATCACGCGGATGCGAAGGACATTCCTGCCAAACTGCGGTCTTGGAATGTCGACAAATTTGGCTCTTGGGCTCTTGTCTTGATTCATGGTTGGGATCTGACCGAGCGGTGCTGTGACGTCTTGGACGAGGACGGTGCTGAGGTTCGAGAAAAGCGCTGGATAACGCTATACTTTAGAGAGATTTATTGGCGATTCTTGTGAAATGAATTTCACTCGGAAAACAGCTTCGTCTGGACGAACTGTCGAGGGTGGGTCGCCATATTAAAATCCACAAGTTCGTGCATTTCTCACGCAAGACCATCGAGCAACCATCATGCCGGCCGGCGGCTCTCTCGGGAAGGCTTGTCGGTCACGGCGTCTTCGTCCGGTGCTTGCCCTCGGTCGCGCCGGAAGTACCGCCGACCGGTCATCATCCACTAGATCGCATCATAGCCTTTCAGCCGATAGACGAGCACGGACACGACCCAGCTCACCCCGAAAATACCGATGATGAGATAGCCGAGCGCGCCGAAATTCTCGTTGAGCGCGGCGATGACGCCCCAGATGCCTTGGTCGAGGCCGAGGCGGTCGCCGATGATGCCGAGCGCCTCGATCGCGCCGACCAAAGCGGCGATGACCGCTGAAACAAAGGTGATCGTCATATTGTAATATAGCTTGCGGATCGGCTTGGCGAAGGCCCAGCCATAGGCGCCCAGCATCAGAATGCCGTCCGCTGTGTCGATCAGCGTCATGCCGGCGGCGAACAGCGCCGGGAAGATCAGGATCGACCAGATCGGCAGACCCTGTGCCACCCCGGCAGCCGACATGCCGAGCACGCCGATTTCCGTCGCGGTATCGAAGCCGAGGCCGAACAGGAAGCCCAGCGGATACATGTGCCAGCTTTCGCCGACGAGGTTGAAGACCGGCCGAAACAACCGACCGAGCAGCCCGCGGTTTGCCAGCAGGATATCGAGATCCTGCTCGACGAGCGGACCGCCGTTTCTGACTCTTCGAAACGAGCGGTAGACGCCGATCAGGATGACGAAGTTGGCGGCGGCGATGGCGAACAGGAAGCCGGCCGAGACCGCGGTGCCGACCAATGCGCCGATTTCCTTGAACGCCCGGAACCGCGTTTCCAGCGCCGAGGCGGTAAGGGCGATGGCGGTCGAGGCCAGGAGCACGACGCTCGAATGCCCGGCTGCGAAATAGAGGCCGACCGTAATCGGCCGCTTGCCCCTCTGCATCAGCTTGCGGGTGACATTGTCGATCGCGGCGATGTGGTCGGCATCGACGGCGTGCCGCAGGCCAAAGCTATAGGCGAGCAGGCCGGTGCCGAGCAGGATCGGATAGGTCCGGAATGTCAGGAGCGCGATCGCCCAGACCGCGAGATTAAACGCGATGAGCAACCCGAAGAGGCCGGCGATCTGCTGCCGGATCCCAAAGCGTCCCGACGTCGTCTGACCTATGTCTGCGTCGGTGCGGGAAGTCAGGCGATCACTTGCGTGCGGCGTCACTTTAGGCCCTGAAAAGATGGGTAGCACTGACCGGGCGGCGGGACGGCCTTACGCCAGCGCCGCCGCCAGAAACAGCTCGGCTTTTTCATCCGGTGTCGGCAAGGTCGTACGATCTTCGCCGGGAAAGGCGCCCTTGCGTAATGCGGTTGCGACCGGGCCGGGATCGACCAGCGCGGCTGTGACCCGCGTCTTGCCCAATTCGGCGCCATAGACCCGCACCATCATTTCGAGTGCCGCCTTGGTTACGGCGTAACCGCTCCAATAGGCGGTCGGCTCATGGCCGGCGGCACAGGTGGTGAAGAGGGCGCGGCCGGCCGGAGCCGCGCGCAACAGACCATCGCAGGCACGGATCAGGCGCCAATTGGCCGTGATGTGCAGGTCGATCAATCGCTGGAACAATTTGGCATCGAGATGGCCGAGCGGTCCCAATTCGCCCAGAATCCCGGCATTGCCGACCAGAATGTCGAGCCGGCCGAAACGCTGTTGAATGGCCGCGACCATCTGGTCGATCTTGTCGAAATCGGTCAGATCGAGCGGCACGAGCGTAGCCGTGCCGCCGACGGCGCGCACGGCGTCATCGACTTCCTCCAGCCCGCCCACGGTGCGGGCGACCAGCACCACATGGGCGCCCTCGGCCGAGAATCGCCGCGCCACCCCGGCACCGATGCCACGCGAGGCCCCGGTGATGAGGGCAACCCGGCCGGCGAGCCGACCTGTTCCCGATGCGTTCATGCTCCGCCGGTCTCGGCCATCTGCGACAGGCTGGCCGCGACATTGCCTTGATCGAAATCGCTGAGCGGGATGGGATAATCGCCGGTAAAGCAAGCATCGCAATATTTCGGTATCGTATCGCGCTTTGGTGCGCCGAGCGCGCGATAGAGGGCATCGATCGACACGAAGGCGAGGCTGTCGGCGCCGATGAACTTTGCCATTTCCACGACATCCATGCGCGAGGCCAATAGCTTGCTGCGCTCCGGCGTGGCGATGCCATAGAAGCAGGAATGGCTGGTCGGCGGGCTGGAGATCCGCATATGGACCTCGCGCGCGCCGGCTTGACGCACCATCTCGACGATCTTGAGCGAAGTCGTGCCGCGCACGATCGAATCATCGACCAGCACAACCCGCTTGCCTTCGATCAGTCGGCGATTGGCGTTGTGCTTCAGCTTGACGCCCAAATGGCGGATTTGGTCGGTCGGTTCGATGAAGGTCCGCCCGACATAATGATTGCGCACGATGCCATGTTCGAAGGGCAGCCCGCTTTCCTGGGCATAACCCAGCGCCGCCGGCACACCCGAATCCGGGACCGGGATGACGATATCGGCATCGACCGGCATTTCGCGCGCCAATTCGCGCCCGATCCGCTTGCGGACCTCGTAAACGTCATGGCCTTCGACCAAGCTGTCGGGCCGGGCGAAGTAAATATATTCAAAGACGCAGAAGCGCGAGGGTACCCGCCCGAACGGCCGAGAGCTTTGGACCCCGGTTTCATCGATCACCACAAGCTCGCCGGGTTCGATATCGCGGACATATTCGGCATTGATGATGTCGAGCGCCACTGTCTCCGATGCCAGCACCCATGCGGTGCCGAGTTTGCCAAGCACCAGCGGCCGTACGCCCAGCGGATCGCGTACGCCGATCAACCCATCCTTGCTCAGTGCCACGAGCGAATAGGCGCCCTCGATCTGGCGCAGCGCATCGACGACCCGCTCCAGCACGCTGTGGCGCAGGCTGGTCGCGATCAGATGGATGATGACTTCGGTGTCGCTGGTCGACTGGAACAGACTGCCGCGCCGGACCAGTTGGCTGCGCAATTGGTAGGAATTGGTCAAGTTGCCATTGTGACAGACCGCCAGCCCGCCGAACTCGAAATCGCCGAACAAAGGCTGGACATTGCGCAGCACGACCTCGCCGGTTGTCGCATAGCGATTATGCCCGATGGCGACCAGTCCTTTCAGCCGCGAGATCACTTCCTTGGAACTGAACGTCTCGCCGACCAGACCCAGATCGCGGTGGGAATGGAATTGCGTGCCGTCGAACGAGACGATGCCTGCGGCTTCCTGGCCGCGATGCTGCAAGGCGTGCAGACCGAGCGCAGCCAGTGCCCCGGCCTCGGGATGACCGAAGACGCCGAACACACCGCATTCATCGTGGAAATGGTCGTCGTCGAGCAGACTGGTCGATGACATCGCGGTAAAGGTATCGGTCATTTCGGTTCCTGTGCCTGGAGCAATTGGTCCAGCCCCTTACTGTCAGAATTTGCTTCGGGATTTTTCGGGTCGATCGGCTTTTGCGTCGGCTTGGGCGCGGGCGGCTCGGCCAGCTTGTCCAGCGCGTCGTTCAGTTTGCGCGCGGCGTCGCCGGTGCGCAGCGCGTCGTTCGCCTTGTCGGCGGCATGGGTGGCGGCCGGCAGTGCTCCAGGCAAATTGCGCTCGATCACCGAGCGCGGAATCAGCAATTGGATCTCCGCGGCGCCGGCCGCCAGCAGCGGGCGACTGCGCGCTTCGAGCACCCAATTCGGCGTGTTCTCGGGCTGCAACAGATGGATCAACACCAAATAAGCCAGGCAGACCAGCAGCATGCCGCGCGCCACGCCGAACAGCAGACCGAGCGCGCGATCAAGCGCCCCCAACCCGATATTGCGGATCTGGGCTGCGGCGATCCCGACGATGATGGAAAACAAAATGACCGCGACGACGAACGGCACCAGATAGGTCATGATATCGGCGAGCCACAGCCAGCCGGGCGCGAAAAACCGGTGCATATAGGGTTGCACGAGCGGTGCGCCATAGATTGCGACCGCCGCGGCACCGAGCCAGGCGACGATCGATAGCGCCTCGCGCGTGAAGCCGCGCACAAAGGCGAACAGGCCCGAGATGGCGACAACGGCGACGACGATGATATCGAGCGTGTTCATGGCGGCGGTTCAGTCCGTATCCCGGCGCCGCGATCTTGCGCCGCCTTGGTCGGTGGTTTCGAACATTTGAACCAGTTCCTGCAAATGGCCGACTTCGTTCATCGCGATGCTGGCGGGCGTTTGTTTGGCACGTCCGCGCCGTACCGGGGCGAGTGCGCGCTCGAACCCGAGCTTACCGGCCTCTTTGAGCCTGGCATCCGACTGGCTCACCGGTCTGATTTCACCTGAAAGGCCGATCTCGCCGAACACCACCATATCGGCTGGGACCGGCTGACCGGTCAGGGCCGAAACCAGGGCCGCAGCGACCGCCAGATCAGCGGCCGGTTCGCTGATCCGCAAGCCGCCGGCCACATTCAGGTAAACGTCGTTGGCGCCGATTGCAAGGCCGCAACGTGCGTCCAGCACGGCCATCACCATTGCAAGCCGCGCGCCGTCCCAGCCGACCACGGCACGGCGCGGTGTTCCGGGCGGCGAGGGCGCGACCAAGGCCTGGATCTCGACCAGCACCGGCCGTGTGCCCTCCATGCCGGCAAAGACGGCGGCACCGCTGACCTCGCCATGCCGATCGGCCAAAAACAGCGCTGACGGGTTGTGGACTTCGGCAAGGCCGGCATCAGTCATCTCGAACACGCCGATCTCGTCGGTCGGGCCAAAGCGGTTCTTGACGGCGCGCAAAATGCGGAACTGATGGCCGCGCTCACCCTCGAAATACAGCACGGTATCGACCATGTGCTCGAGGATGCGCGGACCAGCGATCAACCCCTCCTTGGTGACGTGGCCGACCAGGATCAGGGTGAATCCCACGCGCTTGGCAAGCCGGATCAATTCCTGTGCAGCAGCGCGGACCTGGCTGACCGTGCCGGGGCTGGAATCCAGCGTGTCGAGATACATCGTCTGGATCGAATCGATGACCACGACATCTGGACCGCCGATCGTTTCGAGCGAACCGGCGATGTCGCGCACATTGGTTGCAGCGGCCAGGTCGACCGGTGCTGCGGCAACGTCGAGGCGCGCGGCGCGCAGCCTGACCTGATCGATCGCTTCCTCGCCCGAGATATAGGCACATTTCAGTGCGGTACCGCCGCGCCCGGCGGCCAGTGCCGCGACGACCTGCAACAGCAGGGTCGATTTGCCGATGCCCGGATCGCCGCCAACCAACAGGGCGGAGCCCGGAACCAAGCCGCCGCCGCACACCCGGTCGAACTCGGAAAGCCCGGTTAGGCGGCGCGGTGCCGGGTCGCTCATACCCTGGAGTCCGACGAAATCGATCTTGCGGCCCTTGCCGGTGCTGCCCGACAGGCTTTTGGGCGGGCCGTCGGGTCCCGCTTCTTCGATCAGGCTGTTCCAGCCGCCGCACGCATCGCAGCGTCCGGCCCATTGCAGGTGAATCGAGCCGCACTCCTGACAGACGTAACGGCTGCGGGCGCGCGCCATGAGCTACCGTTCAGCTCGATCCGGCATCATGGGGCGCGGATCTCCATGCGGATCGGCCCATCGGCGCGGCCATGGATGAATTGATCGACATAGGCATTGCCCGAATGATCGATCGTCTCGACCGGCCCGTGCCAAATGATGCGGCCTTGATGCAGCATGGCGATGCGGCTGGCGATCTTGCGCGCACTCGCCATGTCGTGGGTGATCGAAAGTGCCGTGGCACCCAGATCGCGCACCCGATCGATGATCAAATCGTTGATGATGTCGCCCATGATTGGGTCAAGGCCGGTGGTCGGTTCATCGAAGAACAGAATTTCGGGGAGGGCGGCGATGGCACGCGCCAGACCGACGCGCTTTTGCATGCCACCCGATAATTCGGCCGGATTGAGTTCGCCGACCTCGGCTGACAGGCCGACCTTGGCCAGCGTCTCGATCGCCACGCGCTTCGCCTCGCTTCGATTCATGCCACGGCCCTGGATCAGTCCGAAGGCAACATTCTGCCAGACCTTGATCGAATCGAATAGGGCGGCGCCCTGAAACAACATGCCGAATTTGCCCATCAGGCGATCACGCTCGCTGCCTCGCAGGCCGACCGTGTCCACGCCATCAATCAGGATCGCCCCGCGATCTGGATGAATCAGCCCGAGAATGCATTTCAGCAGCACGGATTTTCCCGTGCCGGAACCGCCGATCACCACGACGCTTTCGCCGGTGTCGATCTCCAGATCGACGCCTTGCAGCACTTTCTTGGTGCCGAATGCCTTGTGCAGATCCTTGATGACGATCTTGGGAGAGCCGCTCATTTGCTGAAGAACACCGAAGTCAGGAGGTAGTCGGTCAACAGGATGGTGATTGATGCGGAGACCACGGCGGCCGTCGTCGCGGCTCCCACTCCCTGCGCGCCACCGCGCGAATTATAGCCGTGATAGCAGCCCATCAGCGTGATGATGAAACCGAACACGGCGGCCTTGACCAGCCCGGAGGCGACGTCATCGGTGGTGAGGAAATCCAGGGTCGAGGTCAGATAGGCGCTGGGGTTGAACCCCAGTTTGTAGCTGGCGACGACATAGCCGCCGGCCACCCCGATGATATCGGCGATGAGCACGAGAATCGGCATGGTGATCAGCCCGGCGAGGATGCGCGGCACCACCAGATATTTCATCGGATTGGTCGAAAGCGTGGTCAGCGCATCGATCTGATCGGTGACGCGCATCGTGCCGATCTCGGCCGCGATCGCCGCACCGACTCGGCCGGCGACCATCAAGGCGGCGATCACCGGACCCAGCTCGCGCGTGATCGACAGCACGACGATCTGGGCCACGGCACTTTCCGACGAAAAGCTGCGCGCAAAGCCGATATAGCTTTGCAGCGCCAGCACCATACCGGTGAAGATCGCCGTGAGACCGACCACAATCAGTGAATTGTAGCCGACACTCATCATCTGGCGCAGCAGCATCTTGCCGTAGAAGGGCGGACGCACCAAGTGCGACAGGGCCTCACCGGCAAAGAAGGCCAAACGGCCGAGCATCGCCATCGAGGTCAGGGTGATGCGCCCGATCGTCGTGAGAAAATCCAGCATGGTCAGTACGATGCCGCCTTGTAGCTGCGGTGGAGCCGGGTGCCGAGGCGGCTGACGAGTTCATAGCCGATCGTGCCGCAGCGCGGCGTGTCGGCCGAATGGCGCGCACCATAGCCAACGCCCCGGCCGGCGTCAATCGCGCGCAATTGCGGCATTCTGGCTTTTACGCCAATAGCTTGCTCCATCGGGCCGGCGGTATCGGGGGAGGGGGCTGAGAGTACTGCAATCCGGCATTCGCCTAATAATCCGCATCGGGCAGGTGATCGCGTCCGACATAGTCCGAGAACCTCGTCGTCGCGCCGTCGAACTTCAGGGTAACTTTTCCGATCGGCCCATGGCGCTGTTTGGCGACGATGACCTCGCCGGTGCCGGAAACCTGCTGAATTCGTTCCCACCAATCGGCATGGCGCTGATTGAATTTATCCTCGGTTTCTTCCGGCCGGCGGCCCGGCTCGGCCCGGCCAAGATAATATTCCTCGCGATAGACGAACATGACGACATCGGCATCCTGCTCGATCGACCCCGATTCGCGCAGATCCGACAGCATCGGCCGCTTGTCTTCGCGCTGTTCGACGGCACGAGACAATTGCGAGAGCGCGATCACCGGTACATCCAGCTCTTTGGCCAAGGCCTTGAGTCCACGCGTTATCTCCGAGATTTCCTGTACGCGGTTCTGTTCGCCGCCGGGCTTTGGTGTGCCCTGAAGCAATTGCAGATAATCGACGATGATGACATGCAGCCCGTGTTGGCGCTTGAGTCGTCGGGCACGGGTGCGCACGGCCGAGATGGTCAGCGCCGGCGTGTCGTCGATATAAAGCGGCACGCTTTCCAGCTTCATGCTGGCCTGAATGAACGCATCGAACTCCTCGCGTGCCACCTCGCCGCGCCGAATCTTGTCGCCCGACACGCCGGATTCCTCGGCCAGCACGCGGGTCGCCAATTGTTCGGCGGACATTTCAAGCGAATAGAATCCGACCACCGCGCCATCCTCGGCGATGACCTCACCCGCGGCACCCCGGCCGGCGCGATAGGCTTTGGCGGCATTGAAGGCGATGTTGGTGGCGAGCGCGGTTTTGCCCATCGAGGGCCGGCCGGCGATAATGACCAGATCCGACGGATGCAAGCCGCCGAGCAGACTGTCGATATCGGTGAAGCCGGTCGAAACGCCGCTGGTCTTGCCGCTGCGCTTATAGGCTTGCTCGGCCTGGAGTGCCGCGTTGCGCAAGGCCTGGACGAAGGGCTGAAAGCCGCCGTCGGCATTGCCGCGCGTGGCGAGGTCGAACAGTTTTTTCTCCGCCACCTCCATCAATTGGCGCGCTTCGAACTCGATATTGTGCTCATAGGCATCGTTGACGGTTTCGGTGCCGATGTCGATCAACTGCCGGCGCAGATAGCAATCATAGATCGTGCGACCGTAATCGCCGGCATTGATGATCGTCACGACCGAGGCCGCAAGATTGCCCAGATAGCGCGCGCCGCCAATGTCGATCAGCGTCTCGTCCTGCTCGAAATAGCCTTTAAGCGTCGCCGGATCGGCGATCTGGCCGCGTTCGATCAGCTTGATGGCCGCGGCGTAGATTCGCTGATGGACCGGATTGTAGAAATGGTCGGACAGCAGAAATTCCGAGACCCGGTGGTAGGTCGCATTATTGACCAATATGGCGCCGAGCAGCGCTTGTTCCGCCTCGGTATTGTGCGGGGCGGTGCGGTAAGCCGGTTCGGCTGACGGCTGGGCGAGGGCCAGGGGGCGGGCGGGATCCATGAGAAGGCGAGCTTAGCATCGTGGGCGAGGCGGCCGCCCGAAGATTCGATGCATAGCCCTGTGGATCACGGGGACGGTCTAGAACTAGATGATTTTGGGTGAAGTCACCCAAAATCTGAATCTTGTTCTACTTGAATAAGTTCGGGCGCGATTCAGGTTTCGTCCCGAAACCACCGCGCTCTAGGACGCGATCAAAGGCTCGTCCGCCGTCAGCGCGCTGCGGTGGCCGTGTTCCCATGCGCCGATATAGTCGCGGGTGATCGGCACCGCATCGATTTTGCGGGTCAACTGGATCTGAAAGACCATTTGCCCGCCCGCCCGCATCGTCGCCTCGGCCGATGCCAGGTAAAATTCCCACATAAGGCAGAAACGCTCGTCATAAAGTGCCTTTGCGCGATCCCGGTTGGCGAGGAAACGCAGACGCCAATGGCGCAGGGTTTGGGCGTAATGCAGCCGCAGAATCTCGATATCGGTGACCCAGAGATCGGCACGTTCGATCGGCGGCAGGACCTCGGAGAGGGACGGGGCATAGCCGCCGGGAAAGATGTATTTGCGAATCCACGGGTTGGTATCGCCCGGCCGGTCGCGCCGGCCGATCGCGTGCAGGAGGGCGACGCCGTCTTCCGTCAAGCGATTGCGTATCAAATCGAAGAATTGCTGGAAATGCATGGCGCCGACATGCTCGAACATGCCGACCGACACGATCCGGTCGTAAGTGCCGGTTTCGGCGCGATAATCCTGGAGCTTGAAGCGCACGCGGTCGGCGAGGCCCGCTTGCCGTGCGCGCTCGGTCGCGAGGTTACATTGCTCGACCGACAGGGTCAGGCCAGTGACCTCGACCCCGGTTTCACGCGCCAGATACAGGGCGAGTCCGCCCCAGCCACAGCCGATATCCAAGACTTTCATGCCCGGTTCGAGGCGAAGCTTGGCCGCGATGTGGCGTTTCTTGTTGTTTTGGGCTGTATCGAGCTCGTCATCCGGGCGCTCGAAATAGCCGCAGGAATATTGCCGGTCGGCATCGAGAAACAGGTCGTAAAGTGCCCCGGACAAATCATAGTGGTGGGCCGCGTTGTTTCGGGCGCGCTTGACCGGATTATATTGGTGCAAGTGACGTATCGCCGAAGTCATGCCGGACCAGAAGGGCGAATAGATCGAGCGGGGTGCCGCCTCGATATTGACCATGGCCAACATCAGGAAATCATAGATGGTCCCTTCCTCGACGGTCAAAGTGCCATCCATGAAGGCTTGGCCGACCATCATTCGCGGCCGCAGAAACAGGCGCAGCGGCAGGCGGGGATCGTGCAGCCGGATCGTCACCGTTCGTCCGGGGGGCCGGCCGAATTCGCGACGGCGGCCAGCGGCGTCGATGACGACAAGCTGACCTTGTCGGATAAGCGCCCGCAACATCTCGAAAAACAGCATTCGACACCTCAGTGTGAGGTTGCCCTTGCCCTCTGCGCACGAAAGGGTACCGCCCGACCACGGGGGCTTGCAGGGTCAGGTCGCAAACCAATCGCCGCGCCGACGGTTCCACCGGTGCGGCGATCGTTTTACAAGCCCATCCTGTTGCGCGCAAGGGCAAAAAATAGCTCGCTCGCGATAACGCTGTTCGGGACGAGGTTAGATCTCTTCCTCGGGCTCTTCGGTTGTCTCTTCGACTTCTTCGGCCTCGGCCGCCGCCGCGATCTGAGCCGGTGTCAAGCCGCGCGCCTGTGCCGCGGCTTCATCGGCCGATTGCGCAATGTTGACCGTGACCTGAAGCGACACTTCCGGATGCAGCACGACCTTGACGCTGTGCAGACCGAGCGTCTTGATCGCATGAACGAGCACGACCTGGCTCCGCTCGACCGTGAAGCCGCTCTCGGTGATCGCGTCCGATACGTCGCGCGCACTGACCGAGCCGTAAAGCTGGCCGGTTTCCCCGGCTTGGCGGAGCATGACGACCGACAGATCGGCCATCTTGGCCGCAACCTGCTCGGCCTCGCTGCGGCGTTGCAGATTATTGGCTTCGAGCTGCGCGCGTTGCAGTTCGAAATGCTTCAGATTATCCTTGGTTGCGCGCAGCGCTTTCTTTTGCGGCAATAGGAAATTCCGGGCGTAACCGGGACGAACCTTCACGATTTGGCCCATCTGGCCGAGATTCTCGACTCGCTCCAGCAGGATCACGTCAACCATCATTCTTCTCCCTGGCGAGGTGCGGCAGCAAAGCGCCGCCGCAGCTCAACCCATTGCTCGATCAAACCCAAAGCGACGATCAAGGGGATCGGAAACCCAAATCCCAAAACCACCGCATAGAACACGGTCAATAAACCCGCCCGCATCGGATTGCGGGCGAGTAGGGCATGCACCACGCCCAACCCGCCGAAGAGCAGCGGCACTGCCAGAATTTCGGCGAGGCTCCAGCCGGCGAACGCCAACCCACCCGATCCTTCGGCCGCCGCCAGCATGGCCGCGATAAAGCCGATGCCGACGATCCGCGGGACGTCGATCTCGGCGATCGCCAGAATCGGAACCAAACTTCCGCCGATCCGAACCATCAGCCCCTGCGCCAGTATCCCGTTGCCGGCAAAAATGACCAGCCACAATGCCAGCGAAAAACCCGGCAGCCAAAGCCCGATCCGGTCCAGCCATTCCCCGGAAATCCCCGCTAGTTCCGGGAATTGTCGGGTCGCCTGGTCGGCGGCTTCTTTCACCGTCGCCGTGACCGCCCCTTCAAGACCGCCATCTTGATTGACGGCCAGCAGACAGGCGATGGCGAAATAGCTCACGCCGAGCGCCGTCAAAGCCAGAAGCAACGCACCCGCAACCCGATGTCGCGACGATGCAAGCGCCACCCCGGTCATCAGCAGCACCGGCAGCGCGATCATCACCGCAAAGACCAGCCCTAAAGACGGCTCGCCGATGGTGACAGCCACCGTCCCGGCCAGACCTGCCACCGCGACCATGCGAAGGCCGAGGCGAAAGCCGACCGCGAATAGCGGAAGCGGGGCCATCCAGAACAGAATCATGCCGCCGAAACTGCCGGTCAGCATGGCTCCGAACAATAGTCCGGCCAACAGCCCGCCAATGATGGCGAGCTGGAACGCCCGGCTCGCCATCATCCGGTAGCGTCCTATTTCACCATATAAGGCAGCAGGCCGAGGAAGCGGGCGCGCTTGATGGCCTGGGCCAGTTCGCGCTGCTTCTTGGCCGAAACCGCAGTAATCCGGCTCGGCACGATCTTGCCCCGCTCGGAGATGAAACGCTGCAACAGTTTCACGTCCTTGTAGTCGATCTTCGGTGCGCTCGGACCGGAGAACGGGCAGGTCTTGTGCCGCCGGAAGAACGGCCGGCGGGCGGCCGCGGGACGGGCGCCGGGGGCGCCGCCCTCGGGACGCTCGGAACGATCATTGCCGCGCATTATTCAAACCCTCCCATGCCGCCGCGGGATTCGCCGCGTTCACCAAAACCGCCCCGTTCGCCGAAGCCACGCCGCGGACGGTCGTCGCTGCGACCGCGGCTCTGCATCGCCGCCGACGGGCCTTCCTCCAGTTCATCGACCCGAATGGTCATGAACCGCAGGACGTCCTCATTGATGCCCATGGTCCGCTCCATCTCTTTGACGGCGGCCGAGGGGGCATCGATATTCATGAGGACGTAATGGCCCTTGCGATTTTTCTTCATGCGGTATGCAAGGTTTTTCAGGCCCCAGTACTCTTTCTTCGAGACTGTGCCCCCCTGCTCGGTGATAACGCCCGAGAAGGTTTCGATCAGGGCATCGACCTGGGTATTCGAAATATCCTGGCGTGCAATCATCACGCATTCGTACAGCGACATTAACGCGAACCCCTTATGGATGGTGCTGGTCCTGTCGGGCCGACCATTCGACCAAACACTATGGACCTCAGCCGGTATCGAGCCGGCAAGGAGTTGAGGCGCGGACTATACACAAAAGCAATCGGCCCGCAAGCGTGCTTGACAGGGATCGGTCCGGCGCTATCACTGGCGCCGGTTTCATCGCACTGGAGTATCGCGACTTGGGCAAACGGGTATTGGTGTTTCCGGGGCAAGGCTCCCAGGCCGTGGGCATGGGCGTCGAGCTGGCCAAGGCGTTCGCCTCGGCACGTGAGGTGTTCGAGGAAGCCGACGACGCGCTCGGTCAAAATCTTTCGGCGCTGATGGCCGACGGGCCGATTGAGACACTGACCCTGACCGAAAACGCACAGCCGGCATTGCTTGCCATGAGCATCGCGGTGCTGCGCGTGCTCGGGTGCGAGGCCGGTTTCGCAATGGATCGCCAAGCAGACTTCGTAGCCGGCCATTCGCTCGGCGAATATTCCGCACTGACCGCGGCCGGCGCCTTCACCTTGGCCGATGCGGTCCGTCTGGTTCGCAAACGCGGTCAGGCGATGCAGGACGCTGTGCCCGTCGGGACTGGTGCGATGGCCGCGCTGCTGAATGTCGAATTGGAGGCCGGTTTGGCGATTGCGGCCGATGCGGCGGCGGCCACCGGCTTGATCTGTGCCGGGGCCAACGATAATGGCGGCGGCCAGTTGGTGATTTCGGGCCATAAGGAGGCGGTGGACAAGGCGATCGCGCTGGCCTTGGAGCGCGGCGTCAAGCGTGCGATGTTGCTGCCGGTCAGTGCGCCGTTCCATTCCCCCCTCATGGCGCCGGCCGCGGCGGTGATGGCGGCCGAACTCGCGGCGATCTCGGTTGCCGTGCCGGTGCTGCCGGTCGTCGCCAACGTCACGGCTCAGGCCGTGCGCGACCCCGACACTCTGCGGCGGTTGTTGGTCGAGCAGGTGACGGGGCTGGTGCGCTGGCGTGAGACGATTCTCTTCCTCAAGGACCAGGGCATCACCGAGATTGTCGAACTGGGCGCTGGCAAGGTACTGGCCGGGCTGGTGCGGCGGATCGACAAGGATATCGCGGTACGTTCGGTCGGCACGCCTGCCGATCTCGAAGCCTTCCACGCATCACTATAGGAAATCATCGGCATGTTCGATCTTACCGGCAAAACCGCGCTGATCACCGGCGCCACAGGCGGCATAGGGGCCGCCATCGCACGGACGCTTCATGCCGCCGGAGCGACCGTGCTCTGCGCCGGCACGCGCATCCAAGTGCTCGATCAACTGGTTTCGGACCTGGGCGAGCGGGCGCTCGCCGTCGCGGCCGATCTTCAGGATCCGACGTCCGGCGACGCGCTGGTCCGCCGCGCCGAATCGGATATGGGTAAGCTCGATATATTGGTGAACAATGCCGGCTTCGCCCGCGATAGCCTCGCGCTGCGAATGAAGGATGAGGATTGGGCATCGGTTATTGAGGTCAATCTGACTGCGGCTTTCAGACTCGCCCGCGCCAGTCTGCGCGGGATGGTGAAGCGACGGGAAGGCCGAATCATTTCGATCAGTTCGGTCGTCGGCGTCATGGGTAATCCCGGCCAGGCCAATTACTGCGCCGCCAAAGCTGGACTAATCGGCTTGACCAAATCGCTGGCCCAGGAAGTGGCATCACGCGGCGTTACGGTAAATTGTGTGGCGCCGGGTTTCATCGAAACACCGATGACGGACGCACTGACGGAACAGCAGCAGGCGCGCATTTTGCAAAATATCCCGGCCGCGCGCCTGGGACGCTCCGATGAGGTCGCGGCCGCCGTCCTCTATTTGGCATCGGCCGAGGCCGCCTATGTCACAGGACAGACCCTGCACCTCAATGGCGGACTGTTGATGCCGTAACGCCGGCCGACGGCCGTACGGTATGCGTGCGGCGCAGCGGGATTGAAACGGGGCTACTGGTGTTGCCGTTTGAACTATGATAACGAACCGCACCTTCGGATCGGGGCAGGGGATGGGACGCCAAGCGGCGGCGTTCTCATGCAGGCTTCGACCGGATGCTGGGCAGGGGTTCAGCAGGGTTCAACCGATTTTTACGGAAGGCGTGCGCGCGGAGGGGATGGAGGGTCGATCGCCTGTTCGATCAGCCGAAAATCGCGACGCGCCGCATCCGGCCATTAATGCTGTCGAGGGACACGAACATGAGTGATATCGCCGAACGGGTTAAGAAGATTGTCGTTGACCATCTCGGCGTCGAAGAGGCCAAGGTCACGGAGAATGCCAGCTTCATCGACGATCTCGGCGCCGACAGCCTCGATACGGTCGAGCTGGTCATGGCATTCGAGGAAGAGTTCGGCTGCGAGATTCCCGATGGTGACGCCGAGAAGATCGTCACGGTCAAGGATGCAGTGGGCTTCATCGAGGCTCATCAGCACAACTGAGTGACGGGACATCCGCATCTCGGAAGCCCCGCACCCTAGTGCGGGGCCATTGCAGGAATCACGGATGGTCATGAGACGCGTCGTTGTTACGGGTATCGGGCTGGTCACGCCGCTCGGTATCGGCATTGAACATAATTGGAATGCTCTGATCGGGGGAGAGTCCGGCATCCGGGCGATTCAATCCTTCGATGTGAGCGATCTGCCGGTGAAGATCGCCGGTCAGGTGCCGCGTGGCGCCACGGCGGATAATCTCTTTCATGTCGATGACTGGGTCGATCCCAAGGATCAGCGGCGGATGGATGGGTTTATCGTCTTCGCCGTTGCCGCAGCAGTCCAGGCGGTCAGGGATGCCGGTTGGGAGCCGACCGATGAGGAAGAACGGTGCCGAACCGGCGTGATGGTCGGTTCCGGCATTGGCGGGTTGGTCGGCATCGCCAACGGCGCGCTCACGCTGGACGCCAAGGGCCCGCGTCGCTTCTCGCCATTCTTCATACCATCCAATCTCATCAATCTGGCTTCTGGCCATATCTCGATCCGCTACGGCTTCAAGGGCCCCAATCATGCGGTCGTAACTGCCTGCTCGACCGGTGCCCATGCCATCGGTGACGCGGCGCGTATCATCGCGCTTGATGATGCCGATGTGATGGTTGCGGGCGGTGCCGAAGCGGCGGTCTGTCGGCTGGGGCTCGCTGGATTCTCGGCGGCCAAAGCGCTTTCGACCAATTTCGCCGACCAGCCGCATCGCGCCTCGCGTCCCTTCGATCGCGACCGCGACGGCTTCGTCATGGGTGAGGGGTCGGGCATCGTCGTGCTCGAAGAACTTGAGCATGCTCGGCGGCGCGGCGCCAAAATCTATGGCGAGATCATCGGCTACGGCATGGCCGGCGACGGTTATCACATCACCTCGCCGGCCCCGGATGGCGGCGGCGCCTTCCGGGCAATGCAGGCCGCAGTCAAGCGCGCCGGTATTCCGCTCGATCAGATCGATTATATCAACGCGCATGGCACCTCGACGCAGGTGGGCGACGGCATCGAAGTGTCGGCGGTGAAGCGGCTGTTTGGCGCGGCCGCCGATACCGTCAGCATGTCCTCGACCAAATCGGCAACCGGTCATCTGCTGGGCGCCGCCGGCTCGGTCGAGGCGATCTTTTCGCTGCTCGCGATGCGGGACAGCGTGCTGCCGCCGACGCTCAATCTGGAAAACCCGTCGGAGGATTGCGACATTGATCTGGTGCCGCTTGTCGCCAAGCGAAAAAAGGTGCGCTACGCGCTCTCGAATTCCTTCGGCTTCGGCGGCACCAACGCCTCGCTGATTTTCGGCCCCGCCCCGTAACGGGTCGTTCCCGCCATGCGTCGGATATTCCGGTTCGCTGTCGCCCTGTGCTTGGTACTGGCGGCGGCGGCCGGCGCCGCTGTGCTGTGGGAAATCGCGTGGCTCGCGGCACCGGGGCCGCTGGTGTCCGGCAGCACGATCGTCATCGACCGCGGCCAGAGTGCCGGGGCGATCGGCCGGCAATTAGCACAGGCCGGAATCATCACTCCCGATTTTGCATTCGCGCCGGCGGTTTGGGCGACTCGGTTCGAGGGCGTTCTGCGTCCGGGGGAATATGCGTTTTCTGCGGCGATCACACCGCAAGGCGTGATCGATCTTTTGCGATCCGGCAAGACTGTGGTGCATCGGCTTGTCGTGCCCGAAGGGCTGACCACCGCCGAAATCCTGGTGCTGGTCGAGCATGGCGAAGCGCTCGCTGGTGATCTCACTGAAAGGCCGGGCGAGGGGCGGCTTTGGCCCGCAACCTATTCTTATAGCTTCGGCGACAAGCGTCAGGGCCTGATCGACCATATGACAAAGCTGGCGGCGCAGAATCTGGTGGCGTTGTGGAGCGGGCGCGACGCCGATTTGCCGATCGACCGGCCGGAGCAGGCGGTCACGTTGGCCTCGATCGTCGAGAAGGAAACCGCGATCCCGGCCGAGCGGCCCAAGATCGCGGCCGTGCTCTATAATCGGTTGCGCCTCGGCATGAAGCTTCAGATGGATCCGACCGTGGTCTATGCGGTCACCGAGGGCCGTCATCCGCTCGATCATCCGTTGACCCATGCCGAACTCGAAATCGAGTCGCCCTATAACACCTATCTCGTCAAGGGATTGCCGCCCGGCCCGATCGGCAATCCCGGCCGTGCCGCACTGGAAGCAGTGCTGAAGCCGGAGCATTCCAATCTGCTCTATTTCGTCGCCGACGGCAGCGGCGGTCACGCCTTCGCCGCGACCTTGGAGGCGCATAACCGCAATGTCGCCCATTGGCGCGAGGTCGAGGCCGAGCGCGCCGGAGTGGGGAAGTAGCCCTCTATCCGCGCTTGTGCGGCAGCCGCAAGATCCAGCGATCGGCGAAATTCGGTGAGAGCACCGTCAGCAGCAGCACGCCCCACAGCATCGGCCGCGGAAAGCCGATGCGCGCCCGGCCGGCCGAAAGGCCGCGGGCGATGATCGCAGCGGCCCGCTCGCCGCTCATCAGGAACGGCATCGGATGCCGATTGCGCGCGGTCATCGGCGAGACGACATAGCCCGGCGCGATGACGCTGATCGTGATCCCGTCCTTGAGATAGTCACCGCGCAAACTCTCGCCCAGCGCCCGCACCGCCGCCTTACTGGCGCTGTAGGCAGCACTGCCCGGCAAGCCGCGGAAACCGGCGAGCGAGGAGACCAGCGCGATCGTGCCGCGGCCGCGCGGGCGCAGGGCGGCCAGTGCCGGATAAAGTGTGTTGAGCACGCCGCCGAGATTGGTTTCGAAGATGCTGAGCGTGTTGTCGTGACTGTCGTCGGAACCGCCGCCGATACCGGCATTGGCGATCACCAGATCGAGCGGCCGCGCATGATCAGCCGCCGCGATCGCCTCGGCCGCCGCGGCGCGGTCGGTCACATCGAACAATGTGGTCTCGACGCTAGCCCCCTTGGAGAGGCACTCCGCCGCCACCGCATCGAGCCGGCCGGCATCGCGGCCATGCAGCACCAGCCGGATACCGGGCGCCGCATAATGCCGGGCGAGGGCTGCACCGATGCCGCTCGATGCGCCGGTGATGAGGATCGAAGAAAAATTTTCGCTCATGGTCCTCTGCCCGTTTGACGTGCCGCGTTCGTTCAGATGACGTTCTACGTCACTTTCGCCCGAACGTGAAATTCCGGTCGGTCCCAGGCATTGGTCGCCATGATGTCCTTCAGCACCGCGACGGCGTCCCAGATATCGGTATAGCCCAGATAGAGCGGGGTCAGGCCGAAGCGCATGATGTCGGGTGCGCGGAAATCGCCAATCACGTTGCGTTCAATCAGCGCCTGCATGATCGGCCAGCCCTGCTCATGGGCGAGGCCGATCTGGCTACCGCGCCTTCCATGGTCGCGCGGTGTGACGACGCGGAAATCCCACGCTGCCAGTTCTTGTTCGACCAGTGCTGCGAACAGATCGAACTGGTGGAGCGACTTGGCGCGCAACTCGGCCATCGGCGCCTCCAGCAGCAGATCGACGCCGATTTCGAGGGCGGCCAGACTCAGCACCGGCGGGGTGCCGGTCACGGTCCGGCGAATTCCCTCGGCCGGGCGATAGAAGGTCTCGAAATCGAATGGTGCTGCATGGCCGAGCCAGCCGGTCAGCGGCGCCGCCACCTGATCCTGCCAGCGTTCGGCGATATAGAGAAAGGCCGGGGCGCCCGGCCCGCCATTCAGATATTTATAGCCGCAGCCAACGGCGAAATCGGCGTCGGCCTCAGTCAGATCGACCGGCAGCGCCCCAGCCGAATGGCACAGATCCCACAGCATGAGCGCGCCGGATTCGTGGACCTTGCGGGTCACCGCCTTCATGTCGTGCAGCCGGCCGGTGCGGTAATCGACCTGGGTCAGCATGACCACGGCGATGTCGGGGCCGAGTGCTGCTTCCAACCCTTCTTCCGTGACCAGCCGCAACTCGTGGCCGCCGAGGTAGGATGCCAAGCCGTGGGCGATATAGAGATCGTTCGGGAAATTGCCTTCCTCGGACAGGATAACCTGCCGGTCCGGGCGCAGGCGGAGTGCTGCGGCGAGCAATTTGAACAGATTGACCGAAGTCGAATCGGCGACGATCGTCTCGCCCGGCCGCGCCCCGATCAACCAGCCGATCTTGGCGCCGATCCGTTCTTGCAGATCGATCCAGCCATGCTTGGTCCAACTGCGGATCAGATCCTGGCCCCATTCGACCGCGACTACCTGCTGTAGCCGGGCGAGTGTCGCCTTGGGCATCGCCCCCAGCGAATTGCCGTCGAGATAGATCACCCCGTCCGGCAGCGTGAAGCGGTCGCGGAACGGCCGCAGCGGGTCGGCCTGGTCGAGGGCCTCGAAATCGGCGCGGGTGAGCGCCGTCATTGCGGCAAATCCCGCAGGATCGCGCGCACCGGGGCGGCATCAAGCTCGGCCAGGCGCAGCGGCAGCGCGATCAGCTCGTAATCGCCGGGTGGTACGGCGTCGAGCACCAGCCCTTCGAGAATCGACAGCCCGTGACGATGGACCGCGCGGTGGGCGTCGAGTGTCTTCGATTGCTCCGGATCGATCGACGGCGTGTCGATGCCGATCAGCACGACGCCGAGCCCGGCCAGCAAGTCGATGGTCGCCGCGGCGACCGCGGTGAAGCCCGAATCCCAATATGTGACCGCCGCTCGTTCGGCGGTGCGCAGCAGAATGCGCGGTGGCGGATACGCGCCCAGCGCGTCGGCGATATCCTCCGGCCGCACCGCGCCCCGTGCCGCTCGGGCATCGATCACCCGGCACAGCCCCAGATAGCGGTCGAGATCGAGCCCATCGACCGGCGCCCCGTCGGCCGCGTAATGCAGCGGCGCATCGGCGTGGGCGCCGGTATGGGTCGAGAGTGTGATGCGCGACACGTTCACCGGACAATCCGCCCCGATCGCCCAGGTGCGTTCCTGGACGAATGCGGTGTCGCCCGGCCAAACGGCGAGGCCGGGACGAATCGGCGGTGAGATGTCGCGCAGCATGGTCAGCCGCGCGCCGCCTTGGCGAGGCGCAGGCGCAGCGCGTTCAGCTTGATGAAGCCCTCGGCGTCGCGTTGGTTATAGACCTCGTCGGCCTCGAAGGTGACATGGGCCAGGCTGTAGAGCGTGCGCGGCGATTTGCGGCCGACCGTACGCACACTGCCCTTGTAGAGCTTGAGCCGGGCCGTGCCGCAGACATTTTCCTGGCTCTTATCGATCAGCGCCTGGAGCATCTCGCGCTCGGGCGCGAACCAGAAGCCATTATAGACCAGCTCGGCATAGCGCGGCATGATCTCGTCCTTGAGATGTGCGGCACCCCGATCGAGCGTGATGCTTTCGACCGCACGATGAGCTTGTTGCAGCACGGTGCCGCCCGGCGTTTCGTAGATGCCGCGTGACTTCATGCCGACGAAGCGGTTCTCGACCAGATCGAGCCGGCCGATGCCGTTGCGCCCGCCGATCTCGTTCAGCCGGGTCAGCAGTGCGGCCGGCGACAGCAGCTCGCCATTGACCGCGATCGGATCGCCCTTGGCGAATTCGATCTCGACATATTCCGGGGTATCGGGTGCCGCCTCGGGTGCGACCGTGCGGGAATAGACGAATTCCTCGGGCTCGACCCACGGATCCTCCAGCACCTTGCCTTCGGCCGAGATGTGCAGAAGATTGGCATCGACCGAGAACGGCGCCTCGCCGCGCTTGTCCTTGGTGACCGGGATCTGGTGCTTTTCGGCATATTCGATGAGTTTGGTGCGCGAATTCAGATCCCATTCGCGCCAGGGCGCGATCACCTTGATGTCGGGTTTGAGCGCGTAATAGCCCAGTTCGAAGCGCACCTGATCATTGCCCTTGCCGGTCGCGCCATGGCTGACCGCATCGGCGCCGACCTGGCGGGCGATTTCGATCTGGCGCTTGGCGATCAGCGGCCGGGCGATCGAGGTGCCGAGCAGATACTGGCCCTCATAAAGCGCATTGGCGCGAAATACGGGAAAGACGAAGTCGCGGGTGAATTCCTCGCGCAGATCCTCGATGAAGATCTCCTTGACCCCGGCCATCTCGGCCTTCTTGCGCGCTGGCTCCAACTCTTCACCCTGGCCCAGATCGGCGGTGAAGGTGACGACCTCGCAGTGATAGGTGTCTTGTAGCCAGCGCAGAATGACCGATGTGTCGAGGCCGCCGGAATAGGCCAGCACGACTTTCTTGATGCTCATGAAGGATGTCCCATGTGGTCCAAAGCCGGGCGCAGTATAGGGGGTGGCGGCGGCACGGCAAGTCCCGGCAAGCCGCTTTATCCCTCGGCTGCCGCCTCGATCATCCGGCGCAGTTGCTGGGCTTCCCGCAGCACGATTGCCCCGCGGCGGCGCTCAATCAGCCCGGCGCGTTCAAGCGCGCCCAACTCGCGGGTGACCGCCTCGCGCTGGCCGCTGACGCGCGCGGCCAGTTCGGCATGGGTAGGGGGCGGGGAAACCACAGGAATTTCCGGCGAAGCAAGCGTCGTGCGCCCGAGCCGCAGCAACTCAGCACAGAGCCGGTAGCGCAGGCTCAGGCCGGACATTTCATTGGTACGGTTCGCCAGCATGCGGATCTGACCGACCAGCACAGCCAGCACCTGATCGCATACGTCGGGGTGGTCGTGAATCGTGCGGCGAAACACCGAAGCCGGCATGGCGGCCAGCACCGAATCGGAAACCGCGACGATGCCGGCCGAGCGGGGTTGAAGATCAAGCGCGGCCAATTC
>JBAVTK010000149.1:0-3741 GCA_049696095.1 Aliidongia sp.
GTCCTTGGAAGCGCCGGTCACATCGCGGTACAAATTGATCGGGTTGAGCGAGCTACAGCCCTCCAGCCCGACTACGCCCACCGCCGCCAAGATAAGGGCCAAAGCCCTGCCGTTCCATCCGCGAGACCGCCCGCTGGCAACCAACATAAACCCCCTCCAGGGACAAGGTGCGATCGTCATCCTCGCGACCGGGTACCGTCTTAGAGGCTGGCAGCGCCGCGATCAAGGACAACGCGGCCATGGAGCGAAGAACCTGCCATCGATCGGTAGCCGACGCTCTTTCGCTGCGCGGACGGGCGCACCATGTTATGACATACTTTAGCTCTAGCACGTACCGCGTGATACGGCTGTCGGCAAGGCCGGGACCATCGTTGCCTATCAAAAAACGCCCAGAGGGAAACGCCCCATGAACGATTCCGCCCCGTCCTCGGGTAAGTTACCGGACCCCATGGAACTGTCGCGCGCAGTTGCCAATATCGCCGAGCGCAGCCAGCGTTTGGTTGCCGATTTCGTCGCACGGCAAACCGGCAAGGCGGGTACACCCCACTCGGTCGGCACGGCCGATCCGCTCAATATCGCCGGGGCCTTCTTCGAAATGACAGCAAGGCTGATGGTCGATCCGACCAAGCTGGTGCAGGCGCAAGTTTCGCTGTGGAACGATTATATGCGGCTGTGGCAGCGCACGGCCGAGCGGATGATGGGCGGCCAGGCCCAACCGATCATCGAGACGCCGACGAGCGACAAGCGTTTCAAGGACGCCGCCTGGGAGGAAAATGCCGTCTTCGATTTCATCAAGCAATCCTATCTGATCTCCGCACGCTTTCTTCAGCAGACGGTCAAGGATGTGGACGGCCTTGACGACAAGACCGCCAAAAAGGTCGAGTTCTATACGCGGCAATTCGTCGATGCGATGGCGCCGTCGAACTTCGTCATGACCAATCCCGAGGTGCTGCGCGCCACGATCGACAGCGGCGGCGAGAATCTGGTCAAGGGCTTGAACAACATGCTCGATGACCTGGAGCGCGGCAAAGGTCAGCTCGCCGTCAAAATGACCGATCTGAAGAAATTCAAACTCGGCGAAAACCTCGCGGTCACACCGGGCAAGGTGATCTATCAGAACGATCTGATGCAGCTGCTGCAATATTCACCGACGACCGAGCCGGTCCGGCGCCGACCGTTGCTGATCGTTCCGCCCTGGATCAACAAATTCTATATCCTCGATATGCGGCCGACCAATTCCTTCATCCGCTGGGCTGTGGCACAAGGTCACACAGTCTTCGTCATCTCGTGGGTCAATCCGGACGAGAAATTGGCGCAAAAGGAGTTCGAGGATTACATGGATCAGGGGCCGCTGGCCGCACTCGACGCGATCGAACAGGCGACCGGCGAGCGCGAGGTCAATGTCATCGGCTATTGCATCGGCGGCACGCTTCTGTCCGCTACCCTCGCCTACATGGCTCGACGCGGCGACCGACGCTTCACCAGTGCGACCTACTTCACCACCATGGTCGATTTCGCCGAATCGGGCGAGCTTTCGGTCTTCATCGACGAAGAGCAGATCCAGGCGCTGGAAAATCGCATGGCCGAGCATGGCTATCTCGAAGGTGCTGACATGGCGCAGACCTTCAACATGCTGCGCGCCAATGATCTGATCTGGTCATTCGTGGTGAACAACTATCTGCTGGGCAAGGACCCCTTCCCATTCGATCTGCTCTATTGGAATTCCGACGCGACGCGGATGCCATCGGCGGTCCACGGCTTTTACTTGCGCAACATGTACCAGGAAAATCGGCTGGTCCGGCCGGGCGGGATTGCGCTGCATCACGAGCCGATCAACCTCACCGACATCAAGGTGCCGACCTTCATCCTGGCGACCAAGGAGGACCATATCGCGCCCTGGAAATCCTCCTACGCCGCGACGCAGCTTTACAAAGGCCCGATCAAATTCTGCCTGTCCGGCTCGGGCCATATCGCCGGTGTGGTCAACCCGCCCGAAGCCAACAAATACGGCTATTGGACCAACCCGAAACTGCCGAAGAACCCGGAAACCTGGCTCCAGGGCGCCAAGCAGACCCCCGGCTCCTGGTGGTCGGAATGGGACAAGTGGGTGCAGAAATTCGGCGGCGGAAGCGCCCCGGCGCGGCAGCCGGGCGACGGCAAGCTGAAGCCGATCGAGGATGCGCCGGGAAGTTATGTGAAGTTGCGGATATCGTGATGAAACGCGCCTTGAGCATGTTGATGCGCCGCATCGCGCCGGTCATCCTTATTGTCGGCCTGCCCTGCGATCCGGCGGCGGCGTCGCCCCGGGCGGTGCCGATGATCGCGGCCGGATCGGTCGTGGCCACCCCACATCCCTATGACGAGAATGCCGACGCCACGGCGCAGTTGGATGCCGCCTTGGCCGAGGCCCGGCGCACCGGGCGTCACGTTCTGCTCGAATTCGGCGCCAATTGGTGCCCCGACTGCCGGGTTCTCGCCGGCATTACCGGCAATCCGAACGTAGCACCCTGGTTCGACGCGAACTACGTGGCGGTGCCGATCGATATCGGCCGGGGCACCAAAAACCTCGATATCGCCCGCCGCTACGATCTGACGATTTCGGCGGTCCCGACCCTGCTTGTGCTGTCGGCTGAGGGGATGCCGCAAAATCGCGATGAAATGAAGCTCTTGAGCAATGCGCGCCTGATGCTGCCGCAGGACGTCATCACCGCGCTCGCCCGGTGGTGCTCGCCACCGCCGGTAACAAACTGATGGAAATCGTTGCGGTCACCCGGCGGCGGCCGTCCCGACCGCTTTGATTGCCGGTTATCTCAATGGCCGCCATTGTTGCGCGGTTACCGATCAGGCGGCCACGGCGGGACTTGAGCGGAATTCGCACGCTGATCGTCAAAGCGGATCGCGCCGGCTTGTCGATTATTGTTGGATCGCCAATTTACAGTGCGCGGCGTGGCCGGCTAAACTGCCCGGCGGATTGTCTTTTGTGATCCCAGACAACTCGGGCACGTCCGGCAAAGGCTTTCACCTCGATCGACTTCTTGATCGCCAAACGGATGGATTGCGGAGCGCGGAAGCGATGATCGGCTCAAGGCTCAAAATCCAAATTAATAATGAGATAATTTACATCATGACCGGGCTTGTAGTGGTCATGACTGAAGAGCAATATGTTGTCAAGCCGAGTTCGGAGCCCTGATGATCGCCTCGACACCATTGACACGCCCGAACAGGCCGGAGTAGGTCACCGCGTTTTATGAAAGCGCGAATGCCCATGGCCCCTGTTGTGTGTGCGACACTCGATGTTCGCGAGATTGCTTGGTGCGAGCCGACGACGCTGTTTGCGGCGTGGGATCGCGATCCGTACTTGGCATTTCTCGACGGCGCCGCCCCGGCCGATCCGCGCGGGCGCTACAGCTATCTCGCGATCGAACCCTTTCGGGTTCTGACCGCAATCGATGGCCTTGTCTCGATTGACGGTGTGCCGGTGCCCGGCGATCCTTTTGCTGTGCTGGAGCGTGAACTCGCGCGCTATCGGATCGAGCCGGGGGCCGCTCCGGTGCCGTTCACCGGCGGTGCGGTCGGACTTCTGGGCTATGAACTTGGACATGGCGTGATGGGTCAGCCGGGGCGCCACGCCAATGATCTGGCGATCCCGGACATGGTCGTTGCATTCTACGATGTGGTTTTTGCCTTCGATCAGACGGAGCGGCGAGCGTGGCTGCTCAGTTCCGGTCTGCCGGCGACAGA
>JBAVTK010000150.1:0-4919 GCA_049696095.1 Aliidongia sp.
CTCAGACCCTTTGCCCCTGGGCGGCCATCGTGGGCCTTCGGTAAGATCTGGTCACCACAACGCAACCTCAGCCGAGGGGTGACCACGATGACCGACGATATGATGACGCTTCGTTCGATGCTTGAGAAGGGCACGGATGCCGATCTGTTGCGGGAGATGATCGGCTTTGCCGCACATCGCCTGATGGAGTTGGAGGTTCAAGGGCGGACCGGTGCCGCTCCTGGCGAGCGCTCGGCCGAGCGGCTGGTTCAGCGCAACGGCTACCGTGATCGCGATTGGGAGACCCGGGCCGGAACCGTCGAGTTGCGTATCCCGAAGCTGCGCAAGGGCAGCTACTTCCCGGGTTTCCTGGAGCCCCGGCGGATGGCCGAGAAGGCGCTGACCGCCGTGATCCAGGAAGCCTACATCCAGGGCATCTCGACGCGCTCGGTCGACGACCTGGTCAAGGCGATGGGGATGACCGGCATTTCGAAGAGCCAGGTGAGCCGCTTGTGCGAGGAGATCGACGAGCGGGTGAAGGCCTTCCTGGAACGGCCGATCGAGGGCGAATGGCCCTATCTCTGGATCGATGTCACCTACGTAAAATGCCGCCAGAACGGTCGCGTCGTCTCGGTCGCGGTCTGCATCGCCGTGGCCGTCAACACCGATGGCCGGCGCGAGATCTTGGGCATACATATCGGTGCGTCCGAGGCCGAGACTTTCTGGCTCGAATTCCTGCGCGGGCTGAAGCGCCGCGGTCTGGCCGGGGTCAAGCTCGTCATCTCCGACGCCCATGAAGGCATCAAGGCGGCCGTGGCCAAGGTGTTCCAGGCCACCTGGCAGCGCTGCCGCGTCCACTTCATGCGCAATGCTCTGGCCCATGCCGGCAAGAGCGGCCGGCGCGTCGTCGCCGCCTTCATCGCCACCGCCTTCGCCCAGGACACCGCCGCCGCCGCCAAAGCTCAATGGCGCCAGGTCGCCGACCAGGTCCGCACGAAGCTGCCGAAGCTGGCCGCCCTCCTAGACGAGGCCGAGGAGGACGTGCTGGCCTACATGACCTTCCCCAAGGAACATCGCACCAAGCTCCACTCGACCAACCCGCTCGAACGCGTCAACGGCGAGGTGAAACGCCGCGTCGAGGTCGTCGGAATCTTCCCGAACGAGGACGCCATCATCCGCCTGGTCGGCGCCATCCTGCTCGAGCAGAACGATGAATGGGCCGTCCAACGCGCCCGATACATGACCCTGGAATCCATCGCTCCGCTCAGCGATGATCTCGCCATCATGCTGCCCGTTCCGGCGGTCTGATTAAACCGGCCAGATCAGCCGGAGACCAGGATGCCGCCGCTCCTGTTACACCACGCCTCGGGACGCGATCGCTCGGTCAAACGTTCCTTCTCTCGCTATCACCAAGACGGGCAGAGATGCCGGCCAAGCGGGACAACAAACCGGCCAAGTTCAGCGGTTTGGTCAGATAGTCGTCCATTCCCGCAGCCAAATATTCCTCCTCCGCTCCGACCATGGCATGCGCGGTCAGTGCAATCACGACAATGTCGCAATTTGGTGCAGGCAGGGCACGAATCTGGCGGGTGGCTTCGGCTCCATCCAAGACCGGCATCTGCACGTCCATCAGCACAAGATCATAAGTGCCATCCCGTACCGCCTCGACCGCGGCAGCGCCATTTCCCACGGTATCAATGTGATGATTTGCTGAGGTCAAGATTGCGCGAATCAGTTTCTGATTGATCAAATTGTCTTCTGCCAGTAGGACGCGAAGGGGACGAACCAGCGGGACGACGGCATGCTGAACCTCGGTGGCGAATGTATCAGACGGTGCGGAAATCAGGGGCGTTTTGAACCAGAAGGTACTGCCATCGCCCAATCGGCTTAAGGCGCCGATTTGCCCGCCCATCAGTTCGATCAGCTGGCGTGAGATTGCGAGACCAAGCCCGGAACCGCCGAACCGGCGCGTGACCGAACTGTCAGCTTGTGTGAATTTCTGAAAAAGCTGGGCGCGTGCTGCCTCTGTCATGCCGATGCCGGTGTCGGTAACCTCGATCCGCAGGAACGTCGAACCGCCCGACCGCTCCAGGAGCGATGTTACTGTTACCTTGCCACGCTCGGTGAATTTCAATGCGTTAGCCAAAAGATTCAACAGCACCTGCCGCAACCGCGTCGGATCGCCGCGGAAGTTCGCGCGGCTTTCCTCAGTAACCAGACACTCGATCGTCAGGGCTTTCTGTTCGGCTCGCGGCTTCAGCAAGGCCACGACACTGTCGACCAAGGTGCCCGGATTGAAATCGATCATTTCAAGCTCGACCTTGCCGGCTTCGAGCTTGGAGATGTCGAGTATGTCGTTGATGACGGCCAGCAGCGCATCTGCGCTATCTCGAACCGCCTCGGCATAGTCGCGCTGGATGTGATTGAGCGGTGTCTGAAGCAGCATCCCGGTCATGCCGATGACACCGTTCATCGGCGTGCGGATCTCGTGGCTCATATTGGCCAGAAACTCACTTTTGGCCCGATTGGCTAGTTCGGCCGCTTCCTTGCTTCGGCGTAGCGCTTCCTCGTAGCGCCGCCGTTCGGTCACGTCGCGCCCCATCGCCAGCACCAGATCGCGACCTTCGAAGCGGATTGAATGAGCCGAAATCTCGATGTCCCGCGTCTCGCCATCGGAGGCTTTGCTGGTAATCGGTACTATGCTCGCGGCACCGCTCAGCAGGAGATCGAACACGGTGCGGCGGTTCGCACCGTTGGTCCAAAGCCCCACCTCGTCGGTCTTGCGGCCGATCACATCCTCGCGCTTCAGCGCAAACAGACGAAGAAAGGCAGCATTTACATCGATATAGCGGCTGTCATCGAGCGTGCTGAGCGTCATCGCCTCCGGACTGGATTGAAAAACCGTCATAAGAAGCTGTTCTGAACGGCGCAATGCCTCTTCCGCCTGCTTACGAGCTGTGATGTCGGTCATCCATGCCAATTGTGCCGGTTCACCAAACCAGTCGATACGCGAAGCCAGCCCCTCGACCCAGATGATGCTGCCGTCGTTCCGGCACATCCGAAATTCGAGGTAATCGGGTGTGTCACTCATGACCATGGAAATCCGTGCGCGAATCCGGGCCTGGATGGTCGGTAGGTCATCGGGATGGATAAAAAGATCTTGCCGCTTCGATGCCGCTTCGGCAAAGGCGGCAAGCGTCGGGAATCCCAGCATCTTCGCGAATCCGACATTGCAGTAAAGCACGCGGCCATCCAATGCGTTCAGCGTGATTCCGTGGCGGGACCCCTCGACGATCGTCCGCATCTGCATTTCGGCTCGCCGGGCCGAGGCTGCTTCATCCAATTGCAGCGATAGTGACAGCGTGCCGTCCGATCGGCAGAGGAAACGCAAGAGCGTCTCGGTCCAACGCCGTTCGCCGCGCTTCAGCCGGAGATGCAGCGTACCGACTCTTCCGGTTGCACCGCGCGCCCAATTCAATGACGTCGTGCAGAACTCCCGATCATCGGGGTGAATCAGGTCAATAAATAAAGTGCTTGCCGTAAGTGTTGCCGCCAGCCGTTCTTCACGACCACCACAGGCACTGACAACCTGAAACCGTCCAACTATGTCCAGCGTCAGGTCGATCCCGGCCAGGACCGGCTGTGATGCCTTGATTGGGTGGGCGACGGACAAAGTTCTCCTCCACGGTGCTGATGCGACCGGCTCACGCAGTGGCGGACCTTCACTGCGCTTAGGGGAATAAATACCACGAGATCTGATCGGCGTAAGCTTAAATGTTGGGCATAGAGCCGAAACATATTCCTATGGGTTGTATTTCTCTCTTGTGCGAACTGATAGCCAGGTGAAGGCCTTATGGCCGTTCGCCCGGTTTGTAATCCGCTTCGATATGACCGGCGAGTTGCGTCTGGGTGAACCGCACGGGCTTGGTCGTCATGGCATCGAAGAGGGGCGACCGGTCGGCATAATGTGGTGAGTTCCGATCGAGCGTGGCCGAGCCGACTTGGTGGATGCTGTCGGATTTGAGGGTACCGGATCGGTCCCAACTGACGAACATGATCAGCAGGCGGGTTGCCCCATCGGCCGAGCGCGATGGGGCAAACGCGACACCGTTCGAGCCGATCGGCAGCGGTTCGCGTGTTGGCAGGAACGCATCCTTGCCGTCCTTGGACAGAGCCGTCCCGGCATTCGGGCTGGTCAGATCCAGCAGCACCTTGTCCAGCCCGTAGAAGAATGGCGTCTTGAACACGAAGCCGGCGGCGATATCCCGGCCGGTCAGCGGCAGCAGGCCCGGCGCCACATCGGCCTTTGGATGCCGTGCGGCATAGTCATTGACGCCATCGGCATAGGCTTCGAGCACTTGTTTCAGATCGGATGGCAATTCCGTGTCGTATTTGGCCTCAATCGTTTCCCAGACCCGGAATAGGTGAACCAGATAATCGGTAACCGCGGCGTCTCGCCCGTCACGGGCGGCCAGCGTGCCGCGGGTGGCCAGTGCGACGGTCTGGATGGTGGCGAAATCATCTTCGGCGTGAGCGTAGCCCAGACCGAAGGCGACATCGGCATCGCGCCGGCCGATGATGTGTGGCACGCCGAATTCGTCGCGCTTGATGCGGACGTCATACTGTCCGGCCTTGGCGATGAGCAATGCCGGATCGGGGGCGGCCGGCTGGTCCAGCCGATCGGCCGAAATGACCAAACCCAAAGCGACCACCGCCAACGCCAGGAGCGCCAGCACGCCCCGCCCTAAAATCCTCATCCGCCCCCCCGCCGACCGCTCGTCCGCGATCTTTCGCATGCTCATCGATTTGGCACAATCGCCGATGAATTTCCCGGATGAGATTGCGCCGCCTTGCGGTATCGGCCATCGTGGTAGGAATTTGTGACGGCAAAGGATTTCAACATGGGCTTCGATTTTTCCGGCAAGCGGATGGTCGTCACC
>JBAVTK010000151.1:0-4174 GCA_049696095.1 Aliidongia sp.
GTCTTGAGGATGTGGGAAGCAGGAATCCCGAATATCTTCTCGAACGTTGCCATTGCCATCATCCCCTTTCCTTGGAGCGTGATTCTAGCATCCCTTCAATACGTGATAAAGGACATTATCAGATATATATGGAGCCACGACAGGGTTCGAACCTGTAGCCTAAGGATTAGTAATCCTTCGCTCTATCCAGTTGAGCTACGTGGGGAATGGGAAAAAGCCTTTCTCATGGTTGGGCTATTTCTGGCGGGGGGAGCCGGACTCGAACCGGAAACCCATGAGGCTCGACGCGTTTTTCAGGCGGTCGCCGCACCTTGCGGTCTTCTCCCGTAGGGCTATGAGAGATGGGGGCTAGAAGAAGAACCACAAGTGGTGCGGATCGATTTTTTTGATCGCGAATGGCCTATCAGATTATCCGTTCTTCGGCCCACGGTGAGCGGCTCGATCGGGATTCCGGCGCCGGCGGTTTTCGGGTGGCTGCCGTGGCGCTTGTTCTCGCAATAAACGCGAAGGTCGATTGTCCATAATGACGGTTATCGGACTTTTAAAGTTTCCCCATTAAAATTTTCCCATGACGAGGACGCAAGCGCCGGGGCGACGGCTACACACCGAACGCCACGGCTGCGTCACTTACGAAATTAAGGCTCCGTGCAACAATACCGACATCCGCTGTCGGCTCTTGCGACCAATCTGCCATCATATCGCCGCCGATTAGCTGATGCACGAACGGTTTGTGGGCTAAAAAAAGCATATATTCCTTGTAATCAAGCCCGTAACCGATAATTTCAACCGCTTCAGCAAGAAGCGCTAGAGAGTCTTTAACAGACTCCGCTACTTTCTTGAGCGATTCATCCCTTTCAAAGTGAAGCCACATTTGCGACCCCATCTTCTGCGAGAGCGTCACAGGCATGTGCGGCGGCGCGGACGCTCCCAGAATTCTTACATGTGCTCGCTGCACCAAGATAAAAGCAACGGCAGCATCTACCAGCGCCGTCCCGTGATCCTGCTCTGACAGCGCTTTATATCCTCCTTCGAGTTTTTGCTTTATGGCCGCGTCCGCGATTTTTTCGACTTGACGCAACCCATTCAGCTTATCATCGGACATGTTGGGCTCCACAAATGACACTGCTACTATATGTAGGGCCTAAGCATCTTTCCGCAAGGTGCGCACTGAAGTTTTTCATAAAGCGGTTCATCGGACTCACGGCACGGCAGGCGGAATGATGCGGACAAGCTCGGCATTTACGGCTTGAGCGGTATAAGAGCGGTAACGCCCTGCTTTTTGTCCATCCATGCGGCAGCGACTTGGCTTCGCCAACCGATCATGTCGTGAAGTCGTTCGTACTCATCGGCGATGTTCCGGGTAAAGATCGGCTCATGATGTGCAATCCGATTCCGCAGTTGTCGGATAGAACGTAGGTTATTATATGCCGTTGTACGAGCGATGGGGATAGTAATGGTCGCAGGAGCGCCGGGGAACGCCGCTTGGAAATGGGGATTCCAAAGCCTACTATCCTGACCAGCCGTAAATAATTTCTCCCAAAACGCAAACTTTAATTCGGCAACGACCTTTCCGGCTGTTGGCATTTTCGCGGCAACGGAACGCAAGTCGATTTCCGGGTTGTAGTCCGTTAGGCGCTTTGGGCGCGGTAGGCTTCTCAGAAAGCCATTCGACCACGGCCAATTCGCACCATGAACCTTTTCCAACACTTCCACCACGCCGTTGCGCACCGCGACCTCGCAAACTTGCAATGGCACGATGAAGGCCGCCGAGAGCGTAAGGTTCCATTCGTAAAGCGCAAGCGCCCGGTCTCTGTCATTGTCCGCAGCTTGCAAATAGGTGGCAAACCGGGGCGCTGATATGACAATCGGCAAGTCGCGCAGCTCGTCAGAGGTAAAGGGCAATGCCGGTGAGCCTTCTTATGGCAGCTTACAGCCACGGAACCATGGAACCCATGGAACCATTGATTTGTCCCATTGGGGTATCATATAAGATTCCTACCGGCTTTGAGAACGCGGGCGCAAGCCCCCCCTCATCGTCAAAGGATGCCTGTTTTGCGGCGCGGGGTAACTCGCTGTCCGTTACCCTCGCAAGGGGTGTCGTCTGCCAAGGGAGCCGCAAGGCTCCCTTTGGTTTTTCTGCCGGATAGCGAGAGGGAGCCACGAGGCTCCCCGTCACTTTTTTGCGTGATCGGCTATTTCTTCGGCGGGCGCTTGGCTTGCGCCAAGTCCGAAGCGGCAATCGCTTTTGCCGTTTTGCTGCTGTTCGGATTGCTCAACACCCTACCCGACAAAGAGGCATCTTTCTTGCTGGTTGTCATAATAACTCCACTCATCACCAGATATTAGCCGGACGATTCCGGCTGACACCGCATATGGTGTGCGCCCAAATATCGGTCAAGCTCGTACTCTGGCGATACGCTCGTTTTCAGCGAGTCGTTATCCACAGGCCGGCTCGTACTCTGGTGATGCGCCCGAGTCGCGTCGGGTTATCCCCCGCCGGGATTCGTACTCTGGTGATGTGGGTTTCGTACTCTGGCGATGCGACTCGCACTTATCCCCCGTACTCTGGTGATGTGAACTAATAATAGAAACAAATAACCCTCTAATAGCTTTCATCACCAGAGTACGAATTGACAGCACGAGCCTGTGGATAGAAACTCTCGGCAACATCGGGAAAGAATGTCATGGGGCAAATCCATAGACTGATCGAGCAGCAGGGGATCGCGGCAGCAAAAGCTGCGACGACCGATAAGCTCGACCGCCTTTGTGTCGAGACAGCTTCGGCTGTCATGTTCGATGAAAGCCAGCGCGTCGGCATCATGCACGCCGGCTTTGCCATGACGGCCTTACCTCATAAGGACTTACCCGAAACTGTCTGGACACGCCAAGGCGGCAATATCCGCCTGACCATTGAAAGCGGCCGGAACGAGGATGAGCAGACAGTTGGCATCCCATTCGGAAGCATCGCCCGAATGATCTTGCTCTATCTGCAAACTCAAGCAGTGAAAACCCAATCGCGTGAAATCGAGCTTGGCCGATCAATGAACCAGTGGCTTGCCAGCATGGGTATTGATAGCGGAGGCCGGCAATATCGGCTTGTGCGCGAGCAATCCAAGCGCTTGAGCCTATGCCGCTTAACCTTCTATCGCATGACCGATACGGCAACGCATGTCACCAACGGCAGCTTTGTTCGTGACGCTATCTTGCCGACCCGTGCCGAGGCTCAATTGAGCCTATGGCAAGAAATCGTCAGACTGGACGAAGGCTTTTATCAAAGCCTGATTGACCACCCCATGCCGGTTCAAGAAGCAGCCATTCGTCAGCTTGGCGCAAGAAGCATGGCGATTGACGTTTATATCTGGCTTGCTTATCGACTTCACCAGATTACCAAACCAACGCCGATTACATGGGCCGCAATTTTCCAACAGTTCGGCGGCGGGTTTACCCATTCATGGCACTTCAAAGCCAAGTTTCGGGAACCGCTGGCCTTAGCCTTAGCGGCTTATCCCGGCGCACATGTCACAGCCGACGACGCCGGCTTGATCCTCTATCCATCGCCGCCCCCTGTAACCGAACGGACAGCCCTTCGGCGGTAGCGACCTCACCAGAGTACGAATCACGCCGGGCAATGCCGGCGAGCTTCCACAGGCCACGCCCAGCCCTTCGACCACAGCACGAGCCACAGAGCCTTTCCCCTTGCCGCTGGTGACGCTGAAGCACCGCAGGGTATCCCAAGGGGAGCCAGGTCAAACGGCACCGCTTCCCCGGTGACGCCTACGCCCCGGCATTGCCCCTTTCCAGCCGGCCGACCCCATCTATTGAGCCTCGATAATGGCAGACCGGGGTCTGAGTAGCAGTGGGTGCGTCAGGCGAAGCTGGCGCGGTCCAGCGGGTGAGAGTCCCGCCCGGGTAAGGCGTAGCGAGCCGCCCGGTAGCGAGTGTTGCAGGCCCGACCGGCGACGGCGGGCCTGAAGCGTACACAGCGATCATGTGGGGAATGGGATCGAGCCACGAAATCACTGAAGTTGCAGAGGCCGAGCCTGTCCGCTGTACCCGTCCGGCCGAGGCCGCCTTCCGCTGGCTTGTCTGATCTGGTGTGATTAGGCGGTGGTGCAAACACCGATGTTAGCACCGGTGCAAAGGACGGTACGATCGTGGATGTGGAAGTTCTGGC
>JBAVTK010000152.1:0-5373 GCA_049696095.1 Aliidongia sp.
GTGCAGGATGATGGTGTTGGCGGCCGGGATGTCGAGGCCGCTTTCGACGATGTTGGTCGCCAGCAGCATGTCGTATTTGCCGTCATCGAACGCGGTCATGACGTCTTCGAGTTCGGTCGGCGACATCCGGCCATTGGCGATCGCTACCTTGATCTCGGGCACGAGGCGCGTCAGTTCCTCTTTGACCTCGTCCAGATCCTTGATGCGCGGCACGATATAGAAGCTCTGCCCGCCGCGATTGCGCTCACGCAAGATCGCCTCGCGCACCACCACCGGGTCATAGGGCATGACGAAGGTGCGCACGGCGAGGCGATCGACCGGCGGGGTCGCGATCAGGCTCATCTCGCGCACGCCCGACAGCGCCATTTGCAGCGTGCGCGGGATCGGCGTTGCGGTCAGGGTCAGGACATGGACATTGGCCTTCAGGCGCTTCAGCCGCTCCTTCTGCGCCACGCCGAAATGCTGTTCCTCATCGACGATCAGCAGGCCCAGATCCTTGAACTCGATGCCCTTGGCCAGGATCGCATGCGTGCCGACCACGATGTCGATCGTGCCGTCGGCCAGCCCCTTCTTGATCTCGGCGCTGTCCTTGGCGTTGACCAGCCGCGAGAGTTGCCCGACCTTGAGCGGCAGCCCTTGCAGGCGCTTGGTGAGCGTGCGGAAATGCTGGCGGCAGAGCAGCGTGGTCGGCACGACCACGGCGACCTGATGGCCCGACATGGCGGCGACGAAGGCGGCGCGCAACGCCACCTCGGTCTTGCCGAAGCCGACATCGCCGCAGATCAGCCGGTCCATCGGCTTGCCCGACGCCATGTCGCTCAAGGTCTCGGCGATGGCGCTGAGTTGATCATCCGTCTCAGGGTACGGGAAGCGCGCGGCGAATTCGTCGTAGAGGCCCTCAGGCGTCGCGATCGGCTCGCCCTCGCGGATCTCGCGTTCGGCCGCGACCTTGATCAGGGATTCGGCGATATCTTTGATGCGCTGCTTGACCCGCGCCTTGCGCGATTGCCAGCCGACGCCGCCCAGCTTGTCGAGATTGGCCGCGGCATCTTCGGAGCCGTAGCGCGACAGGATTTCGATGTTCTCGACCGGCACGAACAGCTTGTCGTCGCCCTGATAGATCACCTTCAGGCAATCATGCGCGGCACCGCCGACATCGAGCGTCATCAGCCCTTCATAGCGGCCGATGCCGTGATCGGCATGCACGACCAGATCGCCCAGCGACAAGGCCGAGACCTCGGCGATGAATTTGTCGGTGTTGGAACGCTTGCGGCGCAGCGGGCGGCTCAGCCGGTCGCCCAGAATATCCTGCTCGGAAATCAGCGTAAGCCGCCCGGCCTCGAAGCCATGCTCCAGCGGCAGCACGACGAGGCCGACGCGGCGTGGGCTCAGCTCCTGAAGGGCGGCCCAGTTTTCCGCCGGCTCGACGCCCTCGATGCCGCGTTCGGTCAGGACATGGGCCAGACGATCGGCCGCACCCTTGGTGAAGGCGGCAACGGCGACCTTGCGGCCGGCGGCCTTGAGGGTCGCGATCCGGTCGCGCACCACTTCGAACACATTGATTTTCGGATCGGTGCGCGCCACCGCGAAATCGAGGCCGGGCCGGGCGCCGGCATCGTAGCTCGTGACCGGTGCCTCGGGCGGGGGCGGGAAGGCGGTGAGGTTCGCGACCGCCCGTGTCGCCAGCACGCGCTGCCATTCCGTCTCGCCCAGAAACAGCAGATCGGGCGGCACCGGTTTGTAGAGCATGGCGGCATCGACCGCGCGGGTCGCGGTGAGGCTTTGCCGGGCGGCATAGAATTCGGCGATCGATTCGAGGCGCGTGGCGCGGACTTCCTCGGCATGGTGATCGAAACTGACGATTGCCTTGGGCAGGTAATCGAACAAAGTCTCCAGCGTCTCGTAATAGAGCGGCAGCCAATGTTCCATGCCGACATGGCGCCGGCCTTCGCTGACCGCGCCATAGAGCACATCGTCGGGGGCGACGGTGCCGAACAGGTCGCGATAGCGCGTGCGGAACCGGCTGATCGTGTGCTGGTCGAGCAGCACTTCGCTGACCGGCTTCAGCGCGATCATGTCGAGCTTGGCGGTCGAGCGCTGGGTCATCGGATCGAATTGCCGGATCGCGTCGATCTCCGCGCCGAAAAAATCCAGGCGCAACGGTTCGGGGGCGCCGGCCGGAAACAGATCGACGATGCCGCCGCGCACGGCGAATTCGCCGGCCTCGCGCACCGTCTCGGTGCGGACATAGCCATTCGATTGCAGGAAGCTCAACAGCCGGTCGGTCGGCATGCTCTGGCCGCGCTTCAGCACCAGGGTCCGGTCGCGCAGCAGCCTGCGCGCCGGCACGCGTTGCACCGCGGCGTTGACCGTGGACAGCACGATGCGGCGTTTCTTGCCCTCCGGGTCGTCCGTCAGCTTGGTCAGCGTCTCGATGCGGCGGCTGACGATCTCGGCATTGGGCGAGACCCGGTCATAGGGCAGGCAATCCCAGGCCGGGAAGCTCAGCACCTCGATATCGGGCGCGAAAAAGCCGATGGCGGCACGAAACTGGTCCATATGGCCGTCATCGCGGCAGATATGGAGCAGGCTGGTGGCGAAGCCGCCCGCGATCAGGTCGCTCAGCACATGGGCGTCATGGCCTTCGGGCGCGCCGTACAGCTGGATCTTGCCGGGCTTGGCCAGCAATGTGTGAAGCGGGATCAAGCGGGCCGTGCCGTATAGCGGAAATTTCGGATGCGGGCGATGAGGGCGGGATCATGGAGGGCCGGTGCCGGCGCGTGGCCGATCAGCCAATCCCATAGATCGGCATCGTTCTCTTCGATCAGATTTTCATAGGCATCGAGTTCGGCCGCAGTGAAGCCGACGAGGTTTCGGTCGGCGAAGGAACCGAGCAGCAAATCGGCCTCCCTCGTGCCGCGGTGCCAGGAACGGAACAATAGCCGCTTGCGGCGGATTTCATCGGACTCGGTCATAGAGGCAATCTCTCCGCTGATCGGGCGAGGGATAGCACAAACCGCGTCCGCGGCGTGCCCGAAGGATTGCGCACCAGCCCGTCGCCCGGCGCTATTCCGGCTCGCTTCGCGCCGCCAGGGTGAATTTGCGCTTTCCGCCCAGGAGCGTGGCATAGCGCGCGACCGGGTGCCAGTAATAGCGCGTGGTCACAGCGACGAGCGCCGGGATCACAGCGAGGCCCCATGCGACCGACGACGGGACCAGCGCGCCCGCAGGGTGCGTCAGCGAAGCGGGGAACCAGGAGGGGCCGTGCAAGACCCCGATCAGCAGCAGGGTGAAAACGATCGGTATGATCGCGGCACAGGCGTAAAGTGCCAGATGGACCACCCGCCCGAGCGCTCGGCTGCGCTGGGCGGCGCCGCGCATCGCGCTCGATTCCAGCGATTCGATCGCCTTGATCGCTTGATCGATATTGCGCTCCAGAAAGTGCGCGCCGAGCCACGCCGCCAGACAGAGGCCGAGCGCCCAGGGCACACCGAGGCCGAACAGATCGCGCAGCAGCGCCCAGACGAGTGCTCCGACCAGGATCAACGGCATCGCGGCGACCGGCCGGCAGATCAGGGCCACGATCAGCGAGAAGCCGTCGAGAAACATCAGAATCGGCAACAGTAGCAGCGCCGGCCGCGGGCTTTCCTCGGCACCCTCGTCGGGAAACGCCTCGCCGGCATCGTCCCAGACATTGCCGGGGCCTTTCTTGAACTCGATCAGTTCGCCCATTGAGCGGACTCCACCGTTCTTGCCGAGGGCGCATTCTATCCGATTATCGGCCGACCGATACAATTCATCGTGCCGACACCGCGTTAACCGATCCCGAAGATCCGGGCGATCAGCGGCGTATCGACCACGATATGCGGTGCGATGGCGTGATAGCCGATGGCGTGGACCCAGGCGTTGCCGGTGCGCAGCGTGATCACCGTCTTGACCATGCCGGGACCGAAATATTGCAAACCCACGAACAGCAGCGACAAAGCCGCTTCGCGCGGGGTGGCGAACACCGACCAGCCCTCGACCAGATGCATCGCGGCATACGTGACGCCGCCCAGGATTATCGTCACTGTGGTCGAGCCGGTCAGTCTGAGATAGCGCGGGATCAGGATGGCATAGATCAGCACCATGGTCGGCAGCACCGTGCCGATCATGAAGACGCCGAACGCCAGCGGAATCGCGCGGACCAACTGTTCGGTACTCATCTGCAGCAATCCGGGAAACGCGGTAAGCTCGACCGCGCTCTCGATCGCCGCCACGATGACGATCACCAACAGATCGTTCCATCGGTCGGTCGATCGCAGATTCAGCTGGGTGGCCGAATAGCGCCGCCGAAACCAGAAATAGGGCAGGGCGGCGAAGACCGTGAAATTATAGATCGCCCAGGTCCAGGCCTCCCCGGGGCTCGGCGGAACGCCGCATCCAACCAAGGTTCCCGCGAGATGAAAGCTGAATGGTCGGTAGCCGAGGGCGGGACCGACCAACCACCCGCCAACCTGGCCGAGACCGGCATAGAAAAGGAGCAAAGCTGTCTCCCGCGCCGCTAGGGCACGCGCCGGGGCACGCGCGGCCAGGTCGGGGATCGCGCGCCGCTGGGTCAGGCCGTAGACCACGGCCATGAGCAGGAAGATCTCGAGCAATCCCAGGGTCGGCAACGCCACCTGTTGTGCGAACGGCATGCCCGCCAGCGCCGGCCGGTCGAACGGCAGCGCGCCGTCGGCCAGCAAAATCACCGCGGCGTTGGCGACAAGCCAAAGGCCCGCCGCAATCTGGACCGCGGGATTGAGCAGGATGCGGCGGATGAGCCGCGGCTGCGATGCGCGCGCCGCAGCGACGCCATTCATGGTTCCGCACCGATCGAGTGAGGTGACGCGTGATATGAGGCGGCCATCCCGGGCGATCCTCTTCTGCCCGGAAACTCTATCAGAAATCCTTATGCCAGTGACGAACTATGATCGGGGTTGTGTGCTGAATGCCACCGATCATTGCCATCCGCCGCGCCGAAGCCTAGGGCGTGGCGCAACTGACGACACGCCCTAATCTTCGTCGGCACAGCGCGGTGACGACATGGCTGAGACCGGCATGCCCGACGAACCGCTCACGCGAAGGATCGACCCGCGCAGGTTTCATCGGGTGACAATTCTCATTGTGACCGATTCGGGTTTTTCTCCTCTCCGCCCCAATGGGGCAGAGCGGAGAAATAAGTACAAACCGTTATAAGGCGAATTGCTGTTCATCGGGAGTACCCCTTTGAATAGCAGGCGCCGGGCCTTATCATGCCCGACGGTGCTGGGTTCACGAGGTGATGATGAAGAGTCTCGCGGCAATCATGCTGGCGGTGGTGGGCATGTCCGCGCCCGCCCTGGCCGGGCC
>JBAVTK010000153.1:0-1711 GCA_049696095.1 Aliidongia sp.
GGGCCGCCTCATACTCACGCGCCAGCAACAATCGTCGCACCGTCTCGGCGGCGCTCAAGCTCAGGGGCCTGCGCCGGCGATCATCGACCAATCGACCGGCTCGCCGCGGCGCAACGTGCGCGCCGCGCGTCGGCCGATGATTGTGTCGAAATGCTTCGGCGCCAGGCCAAAACCGGGCCGGATCGAGCGGATATTGGCCGGACTGAGCGTGGCACCGGCCGGAACATCCTCCACGACATAGAGCGAGCGGCGATAGAACCTGCCACCACTCTCGCTCGGCTTGACGCCGTAATCGATCGCGCCCAGCGCCTCGGCGGCGATGCGGCAGGCCTCGACCATCGCGGCAAATTCGGCCGGTTCGAGCGAAAACGCCGAATCCGTGCCGCCTTCGGCGCGCGACAGGATGAAATGCTTTTCGATCGCCACCGCGCCGAGCGCCACCGAAGCGACCGGCACCGTCCAGCCGAGCGTGTGATCGGACAGGCCGACCGGCACGCCGAACGCCGCCGCCAGATGCGGGATAGTGCGCAGATCGCATTCCGATGCCGGGGTCGGGTAGCCGCTGGTGCAATGCAGCAGCATGAGCGGCGCCGCCGATGCCGCGCGCACGGTCGCCACCGCCTCGCCGATCTCGCCCAGATCGGCCATGCCGGTCGAGAGGATCACGGGCTTGCCAGTGTGCGCCGCACGCCGGATCAGCGGCAGATCGACCAGTTCGAACGAGGCGATCTTGAAGGCCGGCGCCCGGCATCGCTCCAGCAACGCGATGGCGGTCGCATCAAAGGGCGAGCTGAACAGCGTGATGCCGGCGTCGGCCGCGTGGCGAAACAGCGCCTCGTGCCAATCCCACGGCAACGACGCCTCGCGATAGAGGTCATAGAGCGTGCGGCCTTCCCACAGCCCGCCGCCCAAGCGGAACCCCTCGCCATCATGATCGATCGTGATCGTGTCGGGCGTAAAGGTCTGAATCTTGACCGCATCGGCCCCGGCCGCCTTGGCGGCATCGATCAGCCGGCGGGTGCGATCGAAATCGCCGCCATGATTGCCGCTGAGTTCGGCGATGAGATAGGGCGGTTCGCCCGGACCGATCGCCCGACCGGCGATTTCGAAGCTGTTCGTCATCTCCGGCTCCCGCTAAAGCGCCAGGGTTTCGACATCGTCGGGCACCTCGATCACGCCGGGCCGCGGCATCGGCCCCAACTCGGCGATGAGCGCACCCCAGGACCAGCCGACGCCGAACCCGACCAAGGCCGCACGCAACGGCCCCGCCGCCACCTCGTCCGCCAGCCGATGGCAGATCGCCAGCGGAATCGAGGCCGAACTGGTATTACCGAAATCATGCATGTCGATGACGAATTTCTCGGGCGGGATGCCGGTCTTCTTGCGCAGATGCTCCAGGATGAATTTATTGGCCTGGTGCATGACGAAACGATCGATCTCATCGATCGTCAGCCCGGAATAGTCCAGCACCTCGCGCATCAGCGTCGGCACGACGCGCAGCGTGAAATTGAACACTTCCGGCCCGTTGAGATGCAGATGCGCTTCCTTGTAAAGCGCTTCGTTCTCTTCCGGCGGACGGCGCAGCGCCTCGACCAGGTTGTGGCGGAGTCCACCGGCCTTGATCGAGATATGGCGCCCGCCGCCGCCATCGGTGCCGAGCACAACATGCATCGGCGCCGCCTCCGGCGCCTTTTCCAGCGCAATCGCGGCA
>JBAVTK010000154.1:0-7127 GCA_049696095.1 Aliidongia sp.
TAGAACCGCACGGGTTGACGCAGATTGTCGACCCAATGATCGGGGCCGCATTCCGGGCCGTCCAGCCATGTCTCACGAACGGTGGACCGAACGGGAACGCGTGCGGGCTGCGGCGAGAGGCCTTGGAGTTCCTGCCGTAACGGTTCGAGGATGCTATCCATCGCGGGACTGTGAGCGGCGAGGTCGACCGCGACGCGACGGATCTGGATACCGCCGTCGAGAAGTCGGGCTCCTGCGCTCTCGACGGCTTCCAAGCTTCCGGCCAGCAGGGCGGAGACGGGACTGTTGAAACCCGCGATCGACAGACCATCGGCGATCCCGACGATGCGCTCAAGGTCGCCGTCGGGGAACGTGACCAGCAACATTCCGCCGCGACCGGAAGCCGCGTCATGCATCAGTTGAGAACGTTTGGCAACGATGCGGATACCGTCGCCACGCGTCAGGATGCCGCCGAGAACACAGGCCGCGACCTCGCCAACGCTGTGACCGACGACGGCGTCGGGCTCGATCCCCCATGACCGGAATAACGAAGCAAGTGCGAGGGAAATGGAAAAGTTGGAAAGCTGTATGACGTCGTGTCGGCTCAGGCGAGAGCGCTCGGGTGTTGCCAGCAGTTCGTCAATCAGCGACCAACCGCATTGTGCCCGGATCAAGCGGTCGCAGGCTTGGATCTCGGCATGAAATACCGGCTCGGAGGCGAGCAGCGAACGGCCCATGCCCAACCACTGCGATCCGTTGCCGGGGCATACGAAAACAAGACGACGCCGTTGCTCGCGCGGCTCGGCAGCCAACGGATCGCGCAGGCGGTCCGTCAAGGCTTCAATCAATTGGCTCGCATCGGGAGCGGTCACGGCCACCTGACAGGCTCCTCGACCTACCCTCTGGGCAAGCGCACGGGACAGCGCGATGGTTTCGTGGCGCCCGTCAGTTTCCGCAAACAGCCCGATCATTGCGCTCAGCTGCTGACGCAACGCCTTCGCGTTCGGCGCTGAAACCGGCAGGATGGTCGCGGTGCTTGATGGTGCTGCCTCGAGCACGATGTGGCAGTTGGTGCCGCCGAAGCCGAACGAACTGACGCCGGCCCGCGGCAATTGATCGGGCGATGGCCAGGTTTCGAAGCTGGTTTGGACCTGAAGACGGAGTGCGTCGAAGTCGATATACGGGTTGGGTCGCTCGAAATGAAGATTAGGCACCAGCATTCGGTGATGCAGGCAGAGCGCCACCTTCATGAGCCCGGCGATACCGGCCGCAGCTTCGGTATGGCCGATATTGGTCTTGATCGAACCGATCCGCAGGGGGTTTTTAGACGAATGCGTCGGGCCGAGCACCGCCCCGATTGCGCCCGCCTCGAGCGGATCGCCCAGGATCGTTCCCGGGCCATGGGTCTCGATGAAGTGGACCGAGGCGGTGTCCAGACCGGCATCCGCATAGGCATCTCGCAGCACGGCCTGCTGCGCCTCGGGGTTGGGTGCCGTCAATCCGTTGGAAAATCCGTCGCTGTTGATGGCACTGCCGCGGATCACGCAATAGATCCGGTCGCCATCCGCGATCGCCTGGCTCAAAGGCTTGAGCACGACGATGCCGACGCCTTCGCCGCGCACATAGCCATTGGCCGAGGCGTCGAAGGCCCGACATTCTCCAGCCGGATTCATGGCGCCGAATTTGGTCATCGCCACGGTGCTTTGCGGCGAGGCTATCAAATTAACGCCACCGGCCAGCGCCATCCTGCTCTCGCCGCTGCGCAAGCTTTGGCAGGCGAGATGGATCGCCACGCCCGAAGATGAGCAGGCGGTGTTGACGGTGAGACTGGCGCCTCGCAGATCCAGGAAATAGCTAACCCGCGCGGCGATGATTGAGGTGTCCTGGCCGGTGGCGGTATGCGCATCCATGATCCCGGCATCGTCATTGGTCAGCCGGGCATAGTCGCTCCACATCGAGCCCATGAAGACGCCAACCGCTTCGCCCCTCAGCTGCTCGGCATCGATCCCGGCATTCTCGATCGCTTCCCACGCGATTTCGAGGGTGAGTCGCTGTTGGGGATCCATCTGCCGGGCCTCGCGCGGCGAGATCCCGAAGAACGACGCGTCGAAACGATCCGCATGATCGAGGAATCCGCCCCAGCGCGTCGTCATCTTGCCCGGAGAAGCGATGTCCTCGTCGAAATGGGCCTCGACGTCCCAGCGTTCAGCCGGAACCTCGCGGATGCCGTTGCGCCCTTCACACAGCATTGCCCAAAGCTCATCGGGGGAGTTCGCGCTGCCGGGAAAACGGCAGCCCATCCCAATGACCGCAATGGGCTCGGACGAAGACGCAGCCTTTTCGCGGCGCTGGCCCACTTCGACCGCCGGAGCGGCTTGCGCGGCAGCGTAGCGGGCGAGCGCGGCCGGCGTCGGATACTGCCATGCGATTGTCGGCAGAATCGTCCGCCCGACCAGCTTGGATAATTGCGACGTAAGCGTCGTGATATGGAGGCTCTGAAGTCCTAGATCCCGAAAATGGGCATCAAGGTTGACTGTCTCGGGATGGACGCTGATTAGGCTTCCTACGGTGTCTCGAATCCAACCAAGCAGTGCGTCTTCAGAATTGACCATAGCCACGACCTCAAGTTGCCTATGTATGAAAAATTTTACAAATCTTTTAGAGGAAAAATTACTGTCATCGCGGTAGTGCGTCTAAACAGATTTGCGCATTTTATGCATCGGTTCTCTGCCGGTTGCCCTGCATCTAGAATCTTGTCGTTCTCAGTTTGGACAATTGGATCGAATATATAGGCATGAGCGGCCATGCGCCTGTCAAGTAATTGCTCAGTGCGCCAGGAAGCTGGCGAGTTACAGCCGGTGCAAGTCCGGCCCAGGTAAGGCTAGCAACCGCCTGGTAGTGAGTGTTGCGGGGGGGAAGGCGAGGACCACCGCGAAGCGTACACAACGATTGTGCAGGGTGGGATATTGAGCCGCGAAAGTTACGATCACAGAGGCCGAGGCGGTTGAGTACGCCGAAGGCGACATGAGCAGCACCGCTATGCGAGGTGCTGTCGCTCTGCCGTGGTCGAAGACCCCATCACGTACAAAGGGGACTCGTCGGAACCTGGGAGATCTCACGTTCGGCCGGGCGGGTACCGGGCGCAACCATCGCGGCGGGTGATGATACCCAAGGCCGATGGCAAACAGCGCCCACTCGCCATCGCCGCCCTGGAGGACAAGATCGTCCAAAAGGGGGTGCTCGCGGTGCTGAACTCAATCTACGAGGAAGACTTCCTCGGGTTCAGCTACGGGTTCCGGCCGGGGCGCGGCCAGCACGATGCGCTGGACGCCCTGGTCGTCGGAATCACCGCCAGAAAGGTGAACTTCATCCTGGACGCCGACATCCGAAACTTCTTTGATTCTGTCGACCGAACATGGCTCGCCAGATTCCTGGAGCATCGGATCGGCGACAAGCGCATCCTCCGCCTGATCCAGAAATGGCTGAAGGCGGGTGTCCTGGAAGACGGGATCGTCAGCGTAAGCGAGACGGGGACGGGGACGGGCCAGGGGGCGGTGATCTCACCGCTGCTGGCCAATATCTATCTCCACTACGTCTTCGACCTGTGGGCCGAGCAATGGCGTGGGCGCGAAGCGACGGGCGACATGATCATCGTGCGATACGCCGATGACATCGTCCTGGGTTTCGAGCACGAGGCCGATGCAAGGCGCTTCTGGGAAGCGATGCGTGAGCGGTTGGGAGCGTTCTCGCTGACGCTGCATCCGGACAAGACCCGCCTGATCGCCTTCGGCCGCCGGGCGGCGGCCGAGCGCGCCAGCCTTGGTCTTGGCAAGCCGGAGACCTTCGACTTCCTGGGCTTCACCTTCATCTGCGGCCGATCCATGAGCAGGGGAAATGGCTCCGGCAAGTCATAACCGGATACTTCGCCTACCACGCTGTGCCGACCAACAGTCGGTCCATCGTGGCGTTCCATCACCATGTCACCGACCTGTGGCGGCGCACGCTCAAGCGGCGCGGCCAGAAGGACCGGACGACATGGACGGACATGACGAAGATGATCGAGGAGTGGCTCCCCCGGCCGCGTATCCTCCACCCTTGGCCGAACAAGCGCTTCGCCGTCAAACACCCAAGGTGGGAGCCGTATGCGGGAAAGCCGCACGTACGGTTCTGTGCGGGGGGCGCTCAGTAATGGGCGTCCCTACCGCGATCCGTAATTCGTGTCACCGTAATTCGTCCGTCGGTAATTTCAATCCCCCACCACCACGGGCAGATCGGCGACGGTGGGCGATTGAGCCCCAACATTTACCCTGACTCTCAGGCGATCCGGCAAACGCCTCCCGTTTAGATATTTCATGACATTGATCGTACCACGGAAAGACGGCTCCGGACTCGATGACAGATCGACCATTTCCTGAAGGAGTGGCTTGGGCGCCGTGAAGTGCCCTTTGAAGCCCCATTGGTAGGTGGCCCGCACCGGCGTCTTCGCCGAACCACGCGCGCCTTTCACCGTGACATCGACATCGACCAGATCCGGATGGGGCGGCAAAACATCAAATTCGTCGATCCATTGATCGAGTTTGACGCGTGTCGCCATCGGGGGCGGGTGATCCTCATCCAAGCCGTTCATCTGGTCTTCAGACCACCACATTCCCGAGAAGGCAATTTCGATTTTGACCGGCTTGCCGGCCAGTGCCTCGGAATGGAAACCCAACAAGCCGATTATTAAAATAACGCCCCGCATCACTTGCGAAAATGTACGTGCAGATGATCGTGGTGACCTGGCCATGGACGAACTCCTATGATTTTCGAGTCGTTGAAAAATATGCGGTCTACGTTTTCATTATTCGCCCGAAAGGCATCAACAAGGCGCTGAGTTTCTTCACGGTCATATTGCGGATCGGTATAAGTGACACCTTGTTGCAGACGATCCTTCCGAAGCGGCCTGATGTCCACACATTTTCCATCGCGATGCCCGGCATGCGGGTCCATGTGCCGGCCGTCGATGTAGCTCATATTGCCGACACCGAATGGGTAGGATGCGGTATCTCCGATTGTAAATGACACCCATAGGCGCGAAACAGTCGTGAGGCATCTGATCGTATCATTGGTTCCATATTGCCGATCTCTGTCGCCGTATGTGTAATATCCTAATGCGCTGCCCGGTAGCTCTATATAGGAGGGCTTTTCCGTAATGGGGTCGGTTTCTGATATGAATGGAGTGTCGGGGAGTGGGTTACAGAGCATTGATAATGAGACATATTGCTACCTTTCTATTCTATACCAATTACGGGTCTATACCAATTACGGGTCGGTTAACCGGAGGGGGATATGGGCGTTGCCGCATCATCCTTCTTTGGTTTAGGTTCAGGGCCGGAATGAGCCAACGGCGGGAGATCGGCATGACCAGCGCTTCACTTAATAGGAATATAATAGGTTTTCCGCTTAACGGTCAAGCGGATACTTCCTATTTTCGAAATGCGTCACTCCGGTGGGGCAATCCCGGCGCCGCAGCCGGCCAAAAAGTCTATGAGCCCTGACGTAAATCGTGCCCGGCGCACGGAAATCCTATGCGGGCGGTTCAGGACAGGAAATGGGGTTAAGCCAAGCCCCAAAAGCCCTATCCGAAATTAACGCATCCCGTAATTCCCGGTGCTCCGCTGAGGCCGCGCCGCGTTCATAGCGCGCTGATTTTCCCTATTCAAGATTCATACATCGTCGTAGCTTGCCAGGAGCGCCAATTCGCACATCGCTATGCTCGGATAGGTGTCCGGATAATAGGATCGGAGGAACCATGCCAAGGGGCGTCTGTTACAGGTGCGGGGCGCCGGCCACGTCGCGGGAGCATTTTCCGCCGAAGTCGTTTTTCCCCCGTAACGCGAATCTTCAACTCAAAACGGTGCGCAGTTGCGACGCACACAACACCGCTAAGTCCGGCGACGACCAATACTTGCTCGCCCATATCTGCATTGCGGCGGCGAAGAAGGGCAATCTGGCGGCCGAGGTCTTCTTTCGCTCGATCGCCCCGCAATTGGCGGCATCCACGCGCTTCGCTCAGTCGCTACAGCCCGACCCCACCCGTGGTCCGAACGCTATCCCAGTGGCCTTGCAGCGCTTCGACGCGTTCTTCGACGCGCTGGCCTGTGCGGTCTACTTCGATCGCTTCGGCGAAGTGTTCGACCCCTCGACGCACCGGCTAAAGCACGTTTACCTGAGTCTGGCCTATAGCACGCCGGAGGCGACGCAAGCCGCTGAGCGCTCACGGAACATGTTCACGAACTTCTTTAACCGGTACGAGGAGATGGTCGAGCGGTTCGAGGCGGACAAGATCGATGAGGTGATTTACGGCAACACCATTGCCGCGCCTGCGAATACACGCGCTTCGATTACCATCGCCCACATCTTCTATGGCGTCTTCGAAGTGATCAGCCTTTTGACCTACGCGCCCTTCCATGTGATGTTGGCACCCGAAGAGTACGAGCCTGATGCAGTTTAGGCCCCCGCGAAGCCTCGAAATGCTTGACGAACTCCCGCGGTCCGCTGCACGTGTCTCCGTTGCCGGGCGCGCCGAGCGATGACTACACCAATTGCTGGTCGGACGACCGTTGCGTTGATGTCCGGGTCGCGCCAATCGGGGGCGTCGAACCGTCATAGATAGTGCTGCCGCAGATCGCCCCCTCACACATCCAAATTCATCACATTCAGCGCATTCGTCTGGATAAACTCTCGCCGCGGCTCGACCACATCGCCCATCAGCGTCGAAAACGTCTCCTCCGCCGAATCCGCGTGATCCACCTTGACCTGCAATAGCGCCCGCGCATTCGGGTCGAGGGTGGTTTCCCACAGCTGGTCCGGGTTCATCTCGCCCAGCCCTTTGTAGCGCGAGACATCGACACCCTTGCGGCCCTGTTCCATGACGATTTCCAGGAGGCGGGTCGGGCCGGCGGCCAGATGTTCGGTCTCCTTGATCATCAGATTCGCCGGCCGATCGAACACCGACAGCATCGCCGCCTTTGAGTCGTCGAGCCGCCTTGCTTCCTGGCTGCGCGCCGAGACCGGGTCGATGGTGTGGCGCTGCTGCACGCCGCGGATCGTGCGCGAGAAGCTGACGCCTTCGCCTTCGACCGCGCCCGATTGCCATTTCTCGCCGC
>JBAVTK010000155.1:0-8543 GCA_049696095.1 Aliidongia sp.
GCGCCGGGCCGTTCGAGCCCGATGAGCTTTATGCCGAGATCCGCGAGGCGGCCCCCTATCGCACCTTGTCGCGCGCCGATTTCGACGATGTGCTGAGCTTCGTCGAGACCGGCGGCTATGCGCTGAAAAGCTATGATCGCTGGCGCCGGCTGTTCCGCGACAGTCTCGGTCGCTACCATGTCACGAGCGACGATGTCGCCCGGCGCTACCGGATGAATATCGGCACGATCGTCGAATCGGCGATGCTCAAGGTGCGGCTCGGCCACGGGCCGGTGCTGGGCGAAGTCGAGGAGTATTTCGCGCAGATGCTCGTCGCGGGCGACACGTTCCTGTTCGCCGGGCAATTGCTGCGCTTCGAGCGGATCCGCGACATGCAGGTCGAGTGCCTACGGGTCGACAGCGCTCAGCCGCCCAAGATCCCGGCCTATGCCGGCGGCCGGCTGCCGCTCTCGACCTATCTGGCCGACCGGGTGCGCGCGATCCTGGCCGATCCGCGCCATTGGGCCGATCTGCCGGCCGATGTCCAGGATTGGTTGCGGCTGCAACGCCGTCGCTCGGTCCTGCCGCGCGCCGACGGGCTGCTGATCGAGACCTTTCCACGCGGCGGCAAATGGTTCCTGGTCGCCTATTGCTTCGAGGGCCGCAACGCGCATCAGACCTTGGGCATGCTGCTGACAAGGCGGATGGAGCGCGCCGGCTTGCGGCCACTGGGGTTCGTCGCAACCGACTATGTGCTGGCAGTATGGAGCATCGAGCCGGCGCGCGATTTCGCCGCGCTGTTCGACGAGGACATGATGGGCGACGACCTCGAAGCCTGGATGGCCGAATCCTCGATGCTGCGGCGGATCTTCCGCAATGTCGCGATCATCGCCGGGCTGATCGAGCGTAATCTGCCGGGTCTGGCCAAGACCGGGCGGCAGGTCACTTTCAGTTCCGACTTGATCTATGACGTGCTGCGCCGGCATGAGCCGGACCATATCTTGCTGCGGGCGACGCGCGAGGATGCTGCGGGCGGCCTGACCGACATTCGCCGGGTCGGTGAGATGCTGGGCCGGGTGCGCGACCATATCGATCATCGCCGGCTCGACCGGATTTCGCCGCTGGCCGTGCCGGTGCTGCTGGAAATCGGCAAGGAGCAGGTTTGCGGCAACGAAGACGAGTTGCTGGCCGATGCCGAGGCACTGATCGCCGAAGCGATGGGCGGCACGGCCAGCTGAAGGTCACTCGTCCAGGATGGCGACCGCGCGCGTCCAGCCGGCCGAGGCGGCGCGGATCTTGACCGGAAAGCAGCAGATGGTGAAGCCCGAGGCCGGTAAGGCTTCGAGATTATGCAGCTTTTCCAGATGGCAATAGCCGATCTCGGCCCCGGCCTTGTGGCCTTCCCAGATGATCGACGGGTCGTGCGTCTCGGCCCAGCGCTTGGCCGTGTGAATGAAGGGCGCATCCCAGCTCCAGCCATCGGTGCCGGTCAGCCGCACACCGCGCTCCAGCAGATAGAGCGTCGCCGCACGCCCCATGCCGCAGCCGCGCGACACATAATCATCCTGGCCGTAGCACGCGCCGGCGCTGGTATTGACCACCACGATATCGAGCGGCTTCAGTGTGTGACCGATCCGCGCCAGTTCGGCCTCGACTTCGGCGGCCGTGACGACATGGCCATCGGGCAAATCGCGGAAATCCAGCTTCACGCCGGGCTGGAAGCACCAGTCGAGCGGCACCTCGTCGATCGTCCAGGACCGCTCGCCCCGATTCATCGTCGGATGGTAATGCCAGGGCGCATCCAGATGCGTGCCGTTATGCGTCGACAGCCGGATCTGCTCGACCGCCCAGCCTTTGCCCTCGGGCAATTGCGCGGGCGTGAGGCCGGGAAAGAACCCGGCGATCTGTCCGGCGGTCTGCTCGTGATCGAAATAGGTGATCTCAGGCCCGGTGCCGGGCGGATCCGCCTTGACGCCGTTTTCCAGCGGGACGCTCAGATCGATCAAACGGCGCGGCATGTTTGGCCTTTCGCTCGATTGTGGCAGAGTGGTGCCGAATTAAATCGGTCGGACGAGGAGACCATGGTGCCGCTGAAACGCAGCTATGTCCACGGTGCCGGCGCGGTGTCGCTGCTCGATCTAACGATCGGCGAATTGCTCGACCGGGCGGCGCTGCTGCATGGCGACCGGCTGGCGCTGGTCGTGCGTCATCAAGGCACGCGTTGGACTTATCGCCAATTGAACGAGGCGGCCGACCGTTTCGCCGCCGGTCTGGTGGCACTCGGCCTCGAACCGGGCGACCGAATCGGCATCTGGTCGCCCAACAACACCGAATGGGTCGTAACGCAATTCGGTGCGGCCAAGGCCGGGCTGATTCTGGTCAATATTAACCCGGCCTATCGGCTGGCCGAGCTGGAATATTGCCTGAACAAGGTCGGCTGCCGCGCGCTGATCCTGGCTGCCTCGTTCAAATCCAGCGATTATCTCGGCATGATCCGCAAATTGGTGCCGGAACTGGGCGCGGCGGACACGCTCGCCGCGGCACGCCTTCCCGACTTGCGCCATTTGATCGTGATCGGCGGCGCGGCACCGGCCGGCATGCGGCGGTTCGACGATGTGGCGGCGCTCGCCGATGAAACCGGCCTCGCCCGGATCGCGGCCCTCAGTCGGACGCTGCAATTCGACGACCCGATCAATATCCAATTCACCAGCGGCACGACCGGCGCCCCCAAGGGCGCCACGCTGTCGCACCATAATATCGTCAATAACGGGTATTTCATCGGCGAGCGGATGGCGTTGACCCCGGCCGACCGGCTGTGCATTCCGGTGCCGCTCTATCATTGCTTCGGCATGGTGCTAGGTAATCTCGCCTGCGTCAGCCATGGCGCGGCCATGATCTATCCGGGAGAAGGATTCGAGCCGGGGGCCGTGCTGGAAACGGTCGAGGCCGAACGCTGCACCGCGCTGCATGGCGTGCCGACCATGTTCATCGCCGAACTCGATCACCAGGATTTCCGGCGCTTCGATCTGTCGAGCCTGCGCACCGGGATCATGGCCGGCAGCCCCTGCCCGCTCGAAATCATGGTTCGTTGCGTTACCGAAATGAATTTGCGCGAGATCACCATCGCCTATGGCATGACCGAAACCAGCCCGGTCAGCTTTCAATCCGCGACCGACACGCCAACGGATCTGCGGGTCGGCACCGTCGGCACGATCCTGCCGCATCTGGAAGTCAAGATCGTCGATGCCGAAGGCTGCATCGTGCCGACCGGCACGCCGGGCGAATTGCTGACGCGCGGCTATTCCGTGATGCTGGGCTATTGGAACGATCCGGCGCGCACGGCAGAGGCGATCGATGCCGCCGGCTGGATGCATACCGGCGACCTGGCGACGCTCGATCCGGCCGGCTATTGCCGGATCACCGGGCGGATCAAGGACGTGATCATCCGCGGCGGCGAGAACATCTATCCGCGCGAGATCGAGGAATTCCTCTATCGCCACCCGAAGATTCAGGACGTCCAGGTGATCGGCGTGCCCGACCCGAAATATGGCGAGGAAGTCTGCGCCTGGGTGCGGTTGCGGCCCGGCGAACTGCTTGATGCCGAAACATTGCGGCAATTCTGCCAGGGCCAGATCGCGCATTACAAGATCCCACGCCATATCCGCTTCGTCGAGGAATTCCCGATGACGATCACCGGCAAGATCCAGAAATTCGTGATGCGCGACGTGGAGGTCGGGCGATCGCCGAACGGAGGCTGAAGCCGGGCGACACACACGATCGGCGGCCGCTCGATCTGTCATCGCGCGCATGGCCGGTTCCAGGCACGCCGGAAAGCGGGGCGACCGCCTGCTGGGTACGACCAGGATGGAGATGCTGATCGGTGCCGCGACCCGAGGTCGGGGTTTAGCGCAGTGTCACCGGAGTCTTGCCGATCTCATCCCGAAATCTTGCCACCGGCAATTCGGCCTCCTGGGGGGGCGAGCGCCTCAGGATTGACGCCAGGAATCAGGGTGCCTGTCTTCGTGGTATCGCTCGGGTTCTTCAGGTGATCGCTCGGTACGTCGCCACACCCAGCCAGCGCTAAGCCGACCAGAAACAGGGAGAGGATCGAAAGGCGCGTCATATTTTCCTCCGTCTTGGATGCGATCAGTCGGCGAAACTGCCCCGGTCCATCCTCCCGCCCAGATAGGAACAGAACAACCTGGAATCAAGCCCCGTTAGCTAGGACGATCCATATACGAAGTTATTTCGTAATGCGTGATACTTCATTGATTATGCTCGCCTCATCAAAAGTCGGTTTCAGGCGGCGTTTTGTGCAGCCGCCAGCGCTTCGGTCTGTTGCTTCAAGAAATTCGAACGCGGATCGCGACTACCGCCGCCTCGATCAAGCAAATGGGGCGACACCAGCTTGGAGATATTCGAACTGACGCTGGGTTTTGTGCGGCTGTTCCCGTCGCCGATGATCCGGACGTCGAAATCAGCCTCGCTGTTGCGCACCGATTGCAAGAGCTTTTCGGCATCACAAAAATAGCATATATATATATTTTTGGTACGCTAAGGCTAGGTAATGCGCGCGAAGCGGCGCGCTTTGCCAGTATAACTGTCAGAATCGTCGACCGGCGGGGGCGGTCGACCAGTCAATTCGTGACAGTTATGCCCTGATTTGGCGGACCGGGCGATAGTTTTCTAACAGGGGAGAAGTTGAATGTCGCATGCAGAACCTTTGAGCTGCCGGGTCGTGCGACCTGGCGAGGCATACGTGGGCAAGCAGAATTTGCCCTACAATGTAGGCATTTCGTCCGAGACGGTCGGGGCCCGTGGTATCCACATGCAACTCGTGACCATCCCGCCGGGCGCTCGCGCAAAGGCGCATAAGCATGAGAATCATGAAACCGCGATTTACGCGCTACGCGGCGATTCCTGTGTCTGGCACGGCGAGCGATTGGAGCATCACGCGATGCTGAAGCCCGGTGAATTCTTCTACATCCCGGCCAACGTGCCGCATCTGCCGTATAACCCGAGCGCGACGGAAGAGGTCGTCGCAGTGATCTCTCGAACTGACCCGAACGAGCAGGAGAGTGTAGTGCTTCTGCCCGAGTTGGATCTGCTGCATCGTTGATTCGAAGTGGCGATCGAGTTCTGACAGACGCTGAGAGACGTCGAGCGCTCGCACCCACGCTGAACGGTGCGGGCGGTCGATCTGAGCTTCCGGGTGACCAAGCGGAAATTTCGGGGACAGTTTAAATTTCGGGGACAGTTTACCATTCTTCCGCCCCCTGGACAGCGCCGCGCGGCAACACCCTATTCGGCAGCGGTGCTTTTTGCGCGTCGGCCCTACCGCAGTACCCGTCCGGCCGAGGCCGCCTTCCGCTGGCTTGTCTGATCTGGTGTGATTAGGCGGTGGTGCAAACACCGATGTTAGCACCGGTGCAAAGGACGGTACGATCGTGGATGTGGAAGTTCTGGCCGGTCCCGAGCGTCGTCGGCGGTGGAGCGACGAGCAGAAGCGGGAGATCGTGCTTGCGGCGTTTGCGCCTGGCGCGGTGGTGCGGGATGTGGCGCGGCGCGCTGATGTCAAGGCGAGCCTGATTTATCGTTGGCGTCAGGATTTTCAGGCGACTGGGAACGGGTTCACGCGGGTTTTGGTGGCACCAGCCGGTGAGGCTGTTGCTCCGGCCTCGCTGCCGCCGATCGAGATCGAATTTTCTCGGAATATCCGTGTTCGGATTCCTGGTTCGATTTCGCCGGACTTGGCCGTCGCCGTCATTGCGGCGCTGGGCCGGCCATGATCCCGGTTCCTTCCGGTGTTCGCGTCTGGCTGGCGGTCGGTCGGACGGATATGAGAAAGGGCATGAACGGCTTGGCCCTTCAGGTCCAGGAGGCGCTGCGGCTCGATCCCCATGCCGGCGATCTGTATATTTTCCGAGGTGCCAGAGGCGATCTGGTCAAGATCCTCTGGCATGACGGTCTGGGCATGTCGCTTTACGCCAAGCGACTGGAGAAAGGCCGCTTCATCTGGCCGTCGCCGGCCGAGGGGATCGTGTCGATCACGTCGGCGCAGATGGCCTATATGCTGGAGGGAATCGACTGGCGTAACCCACAGAAGACTTGGCGCCCGGAGCGTGCCGGCTAGCCTGCGACAGATTGAATCAGGGTCGGATTTGGGGGAGTCAAGCGCCTGATTTTGTGATTGAATCCAGCTCATGACAACGCCCTCCGCCGCCCTTCCCGACGATGTTGAAACGCTGAAAGCGGCCCTTCTGGCCGCGCAGACGGCGCTTGAGGAAGCCTGTGCGCGGGCGGCGGGTGCGGAGGCGATGGTCGCCCATCTGAGGCTCATGATCGCCAAGCTCAGGCGCGACCAGTTCGGTCAATCGTCCGAGCGGGGACGCAAGCTGCTCGACCAGTTGGAACTGCAGCTTGAGGAAGCGGAAGCGAGCGCGACCGAAGATGCCGCGGCGTCCGATGCAGCCAAGCCGGAGACGAGTATCGTCAAAAGCTTCGAGCGCAAGAAGCCGGTGCGGGCTCCCTTGCCGGCGCATCTGCCGCGCGAGCGCGTGGTGCTCCCGGCGCCGTGCTCCTGCCCGGCCTGCGGTGGCAAGTTGGCCAAGCTCGGCGAGGATATCACCGAGACGCTGGAGGTGATCCCGCGCCAGTGGAAGGTGATCCAGACCGTGCGGGAGAAGTTCTCCTGCCGGTCTTGCGAGAAAATCACCCAGCCGCCGGCCCCCTTCCATCCCATTATCCGCGGCCGGGCCGGGGCCAGCCTGCTGGCGATGGTGCTCTATGCCAAATACGGCAGCCACCAACCGCTGAACCGTCAGAGCGAGAGCTTCGCGCGCGAGGGCATCGACCTCGACGTCTCGACCTTGGCCGATTGGGTTGGCGCCTGCACGGCGACGCTCTCGCCGCTTACTGCCTTGATCCAGCACCATGTTATGGCAGCGTCCCGCCTGCATGGCGACGAGACGACGGTCCCGGTGCTGGCCAAACTGAAGACCGTGACCGGGCGGCTTTGGACTTATGTCCGCGATGACCGGCCGTTCGGCGGCGAGGCCCCACCGGCCGCGGTGTTCTTCTACTCCCGCGACAGAGCCGGCGAACACCCGGCCCGGCATCTGGCGGGCTATACCGGTATCCTTCAGGCCGACGCCTATGCCGGATTCGGCGCCCTCTATGAGCCCAAACGAAGTCCCGGCCCCATCACCGAGGCCGCCTGCTGGAGCCATAGCCGACGAAAATTCTTCGAACTGGCCGATATCGCCCAGGCGGCAAGGCGGCGCTCGCAAAAGTACCCAGCCAACCTCTCGCCGCTGGCCCTTGAGGCCGTGCGCCGCATCGACCGGATCTTCGACATCGAGCGCAATCTCAATGGGCTCCCCCACGACCAGCGTCTGGAACTGCGCAAGACCTATGTCGCCTCGCTGGTCGAGGAACTCGAAACCTGGATGCGCGCCGAACGCGCCCGGCTGTCGCGTCACAACCCTGTCGCCAAAGCGATGGATTACATGCTGACCCGCTGGTCGGCCTTCACCCGCTTCCTCGCCGACGGCAGGATCTGCCTGACCAACAATGCCGCCGAACGCGCGCTGCGCTGCATCGCCATCGGCCGCCGGAATTGGACCTTCTGCGGCTCTGATAGAGGCGGCGAACGCGCCGCCGCGATCTATACACTCGTCGCCACGGCCAAACTCAACGACATCGACCCCGAAGCCTGGCTCGCCGATGTGCTCCGCCGGATCAACGACCATCCGGCATCACGGCTCCACGAATTGCTGCCCTGGAACTGGCGCAAAACAAACGCCGAAACGGCCGAAGCCGCCTGAAACCCCCAATTCCGCGGTCCTGGCCGGACGGATACCTACCGCACGCCGTTCCACGCGACCGTCAATCGGCTTGACGCTCCAGCCAGCGCGTCGCGTATGTTACGGGATCGCGCTCGTTCTTTGGGATAAGGACGTCCGGCACGATACCGTCCGGATCAACGGGATCATCGGGCACCCGCATCGACCGCGATATCGCCCAGTGGATCGTAAACCGGCCGGATGGCGTCGGCATTGACACGACATTGGCGAAATCGAGCACGCCGGCGGAATTGCGCTGACCGAACAGCGTGACCTTGTGGCTCTGCCGAGCCTCCAAGAGAAATTGCTCGGCTGTGCTGCCGGCATTGTCCAGCAAAATGGCGACACGCTTGGGAAAGGGCATTATCCGGTCGAGCCGATCGATCGAAAATGGCCGCGCATCGGGTTGCACATACTCGCCAAAATGCAATGCCCAGGGCTTGCAAGCCCTGGGCATCGGCATTCCACCAACCTGACCGCCCGCTTACGCGATCTTCTCCTCTAGCGCCGGCGTCGCTTCATTCGCCTGCAACACCCGGTCCCGCTCGGCAGCGATCTCGCGCCACCTTGCCATGACGCTGCCGGTCCCCGCCGGGATCAACCGCCCGACGATGACGTTTTCCTTCAAGCCGACCAGCCCGTCGACCCGGCCGCTGACGGCCGCTTCGGTCAGCACGCGCGTGGTTTCCAGGAACGAGGCCCCCGAGATGAACGACTTGG
>JBAVTK010000156.1:0-2108 GCA_049696095.1 Aliidongia sp.
CACGCCTCGACGCTGGAGATCGTCAGCCGGGCCATACAGACCGTCTCGCTGATGAATACCGCAGTCATGAACGGCAACACGGTCCAAGGCCGCACCAACGCGGCAAGTACCATGGCGCGACAGGACACCGGCGATTTCGGCCGGTATTACGAGCCGATCATGACGCCGACATCAGTCGACAACAAGGCTGTGCTGGGTTTGCACCAGAGCGTCCTGCGCGCGATTCTGTCCGGCAGCGGTGCATGGTTCGCCGGCACCTTGCGGCAGCCGGAACAGATCGGCGATCTGTCGGATCTTGGCCGACGCCGGATGCCCGCCCTGATGCGCGGTGCCGATGGCCGCAATTTGGCCTTGACCCGGCGCCAGATCGACACGGTTACGAAATCGGTCGAAGGCATCTGGTTTACCCCGGCGGACGACGGAGAGAAGTCATGACTGACGTGATCAAGCCCCAGAATCTCGCGGCGCAGCTGGGATACCGGGGGCGTGGCAACCCGCCGAACTCGCATCCAGTCTCGGCCATTTCCAACTGCTTTCCCGGGCTGGAATTCGATTTCCGGGCAGTCTGGCGCCGCATGCTCACGGGCCTCGTGCTAAGCGAGAACAACAATATCGTGGTTCAGTCGACAATTTCATCGGAGATGGGGACCGCGACCAAGGTCTCGATTCCCAATCTGGTGGCCGAGGCCGAAGATCCATCCCTGGATTACCTGAAAGGCCATCGGTTGCTTTATATCGGGCCGCCCCGCGCAGCATTGCCCGCGAACGAAAAGCACCCGATCTCAGTTCCGACCTCCGGCATCGCCAATCCGCAATTGGGGACCCAGCCCTTGGGCACGCAGGACAATCCAAACGGGGTCTCGTTTATGGAATGGTCGAACAGCTTTGCCCGCATCATGGCCTGGCAGGGCCATAAGGTGACCTGCTATTTCACACCCGAACCGTCAGATACGGAGGTTCTGCCGGGGTCGATCGAGCACCCAATGATCGTCGAAATCGAGTTGCGCCATTTCTTCCAGCAGGCCGTCGTTGACCGGAAGACGGTACAGCTTCCGGTAATAAACAGCGACCTTGTGCGGCCGGGCGAGCTAAGCCAAGGTCTGTGCTCGCCCTGGCAGAACGACTATCGCGAATGCGCTTGCTATTACTGGGCCGCGAGCCGCCCCGACTATGTGAATATCGAGGACACGGCGACCGGCGAAAGCCGCGGTGACAATTGGATGTCGATCGAGCGGACCGGTGACTACATTTTGGACGACCGCAGTGACCCGCGCCTGTTGAGTTACGATGATCTGTTCGAGGATTGGCAGCGCAAGCTGCGCTTCCAGATCGACGGGCGCGACTCCATCGGCATCGACAAGGACGGCAAGGGAATTCCCGATACGCGCAAACTCTGATGGGCGTGCTCAGCGCATCGGTCACACGGCCCCGGCATCCGGCGCTGCATCTGGTGTCCGATGCCGATCGCCATCAATTGTTGCTGGCCGATGGCAGCCGTCTGTTCGAGATCGATCAGGCCACGGCGGAGGCATTTACCGTCGCCCTTGAACAGGGCGACGAGGCCGTCCAGGCTTTGTTGGCGCGGCACGGCCTCGATATGCTGGCGCCGATCCGCGACGGCGACCAGCCGATCGAACCGCCGATCCGGGCGATCTCGCTCGCCGTTGCGCAGAAATGCAATCTCGGATGCAGCTATTGCTATGCGAAGGGCGGCGATTTCGGCGGGCCGCGCAAGAACATGCCGCTCGATACCGCGCTGGCCTCGGTCGAGCTTTTGCTGTCGGCCGCAAAACCGGGCGAGCGGCTCAATCTGGCCTTTCTGGGTGGCGAACCGCTGGCCAATCGCGCGGTGCTGCATGAGGCGACCCGCCAGGCCGCCCGGATGGCGCGCGAGCGGGAGCTCGATCTGGGTTTCTCGATCACGACCAACGGTACATTGGTGTCGGCCGCGGATATCGATCTGTTCGAAACATATGGCTTCGCCGTAACGGTCAGCCTGGACGGGCCGCGCGACACCCATGATGCCTTGCGCCCCTTCAAGGGCGGTGCCGGCAGCTTCGACCGGATCATGGCCAATATCACCCCCGCTCTGGCGCGGCAGGGGCGGA
>JBAVTK010000157.1:0-1768 GCA_049696095.1 Aliidongia sp.
CTGAGATGGCGTCTGTTCGCCACCCCCGCTCGGGGTCTGCGCGACCGGTATCTGCAGCGCGGCGCTTCTCGCGCTTTCCCAGCCCATGTTGTTGGCCGCCGTCACCTCGCAGACCAGCCCACTGCCCTCGTCGGCGGCCTGCACCACGTAGGTGTCGCCGTCGGCGGCGACGATGGCCGCTCCGTCGCGCAACCACTCGTAGGCGAACACGGGCGCGGGACTGCCGGTCCAAGACCCGTTCGAGCACGACAGCGTATCCCCGACCACAGGCGTCCCGGACAGCACCGGCGGCCCGGTGTTCACAGGGGCCGCCGGAGGAGTCCCCACCATCGCCATGCCACCGGTGCCAAGGACCACACAGACGCCCGGGGCACACGACACGCCGGTCGTCGTGACGACGATGAACGGCGGGATCTCGTTATCGGGGCCAAGCGGCGGGATCTCGTTGTCGGGGCCAAGCGGCGCGATCTCGGTATCGGAGCCGAGCGAGAGCATCGAGTCGGCGGACTCCACGGGCGGCCCGTAGATGTTGCTCTCGCTACACGCTCCCACGCCACCCGTCGGATCCGAGGAGACGATCACATCACCGCCGGATTCAGCGCCGCCTCCGCCATAGCTCGTCGCGACACAGAAATCCGCAGAGTCACACGAGACTTCGTCCAACCCGCCGAGACCTTCGATCTGCGGACCTGCGATCCGCGTTTCCCGCCATGCGCCACTCGTAGGTTCCCCCCACGAGATCACTGGTGTGGATCCATCACCGACAGTCACACACAGGCTCACGGAGGGACAAGAGATACTTGGGTAAGCACCCACGTACCGCGTACTCCACGCACCCGCACCGCCCGTCGGATCCGTCGAGGTGATCGTATCGCGTTCCCCATTCGTCAGGACACACAACTCTTCAGACGGACAGGACACGCCCTGCAAGTTGGAGCCACTCACGGAGGCGACGCTCCACGCGCCCGCGCCGCCCGTCGGGTCGCTCGACGTCACGACATCGCCTTCCCCGTCGATCGCCACACACAACCTGACCGACGCACACGACACACCACGAAGCGGGATCGCGCCATCCACATCGGCAACACTCCACGCGCCCGCGCCGCCGGTCGGATCGCTCGACGTCACGACACCCCCATCCTGATCCACGGCGACACACAGACCCACCGAGGGACACGACACGGCATTCAGTTCATGTTCGTCGACATGCATCTCGATCCACGCACCGCCCTCACTCGTCGGATCGGTCGACACGACCACATTGCCCGGCGTACCCACCGCGACACACAAACTGACCGACACACACGAAACCCCCTCCAAATAATTCGAGCCGATATCCAGATGCCTCCTCGTCCACGCACCAGCACCACCCATCGGATCGGTCGAGGTGATCACGCTACCTTCGCTAGCCCCGACCACACAGAGGCCTCCCGACGGAACACACGAAGGCTCGTCGAGCAAGTGCGAGTCGACATTGGCGACACTCCACGCAGCGGCACCACCGGTGGGGTCGGTCGAGGTCACCACGTCTCCTCCCGCGTCCACGGCCAGGCAGAAGTTCGTCGACGAGCACGACACGCCGGTGAGATAGGAACCCTTTTCGATGGCCAATTCCGTCGATGTCCATTCGCTCGCGCCGCCCGTCGGGTCGGTCGAAGTGATCACATTGCCGCCAGCAACAACAACACACAGCGTTTCCGACGGGCACGAGACACCCTTGATGTCATGGCCGTCGTTCACGTCAGCGATGCTCCAAGCGCTCGCGGCT
>JBAVTK010000158.1:0-7315 GCA_049696095.1 Aliidongia sp.
CCCCAGCCCCATGTCCCGGTCGGGCTGGCCGAGCGGGCGGCGGCGTATTACGGTCCCGGCCAAGCGGGCGAGGCTCGGCTCGATCTCGACCGGCCGGCCGCGGCACCGGCCGCCGAATCCGAACCGGCGCTGGAGCGCTTTCCGTTGGGCGCGGCGCGCGCTCAGCTCCATGGCACCTATGTCGTGGCGCAGACTGAAGACGGCATCGTCATCGTCGATCAGCACGCCGCTCATGAGCGGCTGGTCTATGAACGCATGAAGCAGGCGCTGGCCGATGGCGGGGTCAAGCGCCAGATGCTGCTCTTGCCCGAGGTGGTCGAACTCGATCCGGCCCTGGCCGACGCGCTGGTCGAGCGGCAGGACGAACTCGCGCGGCTCGGACTGGTGATCGAAGCCTTCGGGTCCGGTGCGGTGATCGTGCGCGAGGTGCCGGCCCTGCTCGGTGCCGCCGATATTGCCGGGCTGGTCCGCGATCTGGCCGAGGAGATTGCCGAGTTGGGTGCCGGGTTCAGCCTGATCGAGCGGCTCGAATCGGTGTGCGGCACGCTCGCCTGCCACGGTTCGGTGCGGGCCGGGCGGCGGCTCAATGGCGATGAAATGAATGCCTTGCTGCGCCAGATGGAGGCGACCCCACATAGCGGCCAGTGCAACCATGGCCGCCCGACCTATGTCGAGCTGAAGCTCGCGGATATCGAAAGGCTGTTCGGCCGGCGATGAATCGACGGCCGCCGACATCCGAAGGCCCGTTGTACCAAGGGTGACATGATGCCACCCGAAATCATCTTGCGTTCCACCCCGGTTGACATTCCATGATCACGCCCTAAGTTTCGCCAGTCCCGGCGACTCTTGCCTCTGAACCAACAAGGTACTTATTCAGTGAACCCCCGGCTCATCCCGCCGATCCGGCCTTTGGACACGCAGACCGCAATCGGCGCGCTCAGCGAGCGCAGCCGCGACATATTCCGGCAAATCGTCGATGCCTATGTCGAAAGCGGTGATCCGATCGGTTCGCGCACGATTTCGCGCCGGCTCGGTCTCGGTCTTTCGCCGGCAACGATCCGCAACACCATGGCCGAGCTTGAGGAAGCCGGACTGCTTTATGCGCCGCACACCTCAGCCGGGCGGCTACCGACCGATCAGGGATTGCGGCTGTTCGTGGATGGGTTGCTCGAGGTCGGGCGTTTGAGCCAGGATGAGCGGCAGAATCTGGATGCGCGTTGTGCCGCGGCCGGGCGTTCGCTGCCGCAGATGCTGGAAGAGGCGAGTGCGGCACTCTCCGGCCTGTCGCGCTGCGCCGGGCTGGTGCTGGCGCCCAAGACCGAACGCTCGCTGAAACATGTCGAATTCGTCAATCTCGGCCCCGGCCGGGCTTTGGTCGTCATGGTGACCGAATCCGGCATGGTCGAAAACCGCATCATCGAAGTGCCGATCGGCATCCCGGCCTCGGCCTTGGTCACGGCCGGCAACTATCTTTCTTCGCGTATCATCGGCCATACGCTGGACGAAGCCAAGGCAGCGCTGGCGCACGATCTCGAAGCCAGCCGTGCCGAACTCGACGAAATCACCACGCGGCTGGTCGAAGCCGGCCTTGCCGTCTGGGGTGGCGACCATGATCGCGGCTCGCTCATCGTGCGCGGCCAGGCCAATCTGCTGGAGGATATCAGCGCGCTTGAGGATCTGGAGCGGGTGCGGGCCTTGTTCGAGATGCTGGAGACCAAGGACGCCATGCTGCGGCTGGTCGAGGCGGCCAATCGCGGCGAAGGCGTGCAGATTTTCATCGGCGCCGCCAACCCACTGTTCGGCGTGGCCGGCTGCTCGGTCGTGATTGCGCCGTACCTGAACAGCCGTGAACAGATCGTCGGCGCCATCGGCGTGATCGGCCCGACCCGCATTAACTATGCCCGCATCATCCCGATGGTGGATTACACCGCCAAGGTGATTGGGCGCTTCATCGGATAGACAGGAAGACCAGATGACCGAAACTGAAGAAGGCCGCGAGACGGTCGACGACCTGCCGGAAAGCCCGGCCGCCGAACCCGCCGCCAGCCGCGAAACCGAACTGGAGAGCGAAGCGGCGAAGCTCAAGGATCAGCTGCTGCGTGCGTTGGCCGAACAGGAAAACATCCGCCGCCGCGCCCAGCGCGAGCGCGATGATGCTGTGAAATATGCCGCCCAGCGCTTCGCGACCGATCTGCTGTCGGTTGCCGACAATCTGCGCCGCGCGATTGACAGCGCACCGGCGGCACAGGCCCAGGACGAACTGACCCGGACACTTTTGGCCGGCGTGGCCGCAACCGAGCGGGAATTGATCGGAGCCTTCGAAAAGCATGGGTTGCGCCGGATCGACCCGGCCGGCGAGAAATTCGACCATAATCTGCATCAGGCGATGTTCGAGCTGGAAAATACCGGCAAGCCGGCCGGCACGATCGTTCAGGTGCTGGCGCCGGGCTATCTACTCCAGGACCGGTTGCTGCGCGCCGCCATGGTTGGCGTCGCCAAGGGCGATGGCCCGGCGGCAGAACCGGCGCCCGAAGCGGACAAATCCGATGGGGGGTATCAGCGGCTCGATACGACCGCATGAGGGCATGGCGGGTCGAGTGCGGCATTTCTGCCTTTCCGGTGGAATTATTTCTGCCGGAACGCGGTATGGAAGCGGTTCCGCCCGTTGCAGCCCCGTTGGCTGCCCCATATATAACGGCGGCGGATGGCTTAATCGTCCGCCGGTAACTTCCTGGGGGAACGCGCGGCGCCCCTGTGGGTCGCGGTTTCTGCTTAATAGAATGAGGCGCAAATGAGCAAAGTCATTGGTATCGATCTCGGCACGACCAATTCCTGCGTAGCCGTCATGGAAGGCAAGACGGCCAAGGTCATCGAGAACAGCGAAGGTGCGCGTACCACGCCGTCGATGGTCGCCTTCACCGAATCGGGCGAACGTCTGGTCGGTCAGGCCGCCAAGCGTCAGGCCGTGACCAATCCCGAGAACACACTGTTCGCGATCAAGCGGCTGATCGGCCGGCGCTTCACCGATCAGGTCGTCAAGAAAGACGTCGATCTGGTACCCTACAAGATCGTCGGCGCCGATAATGGCGACGCCTGGGTCGAGAGCCGCGGCCAGAAGCTGGCACCCTCGCAGATTTCCGCCTTCATTCTTCAGAAGATGAAGGAAACCGCCGAGGCCTATCTGGGCGAGACGGTCACCCAAGCGGTCATTACCGTGCCGGCCTATTTCAACGACAGCCAACGCCAGGCGACCAAGGATGCCGGCAAGATCGCCGGTCTCGACGTGCTGCGCATCATCAATGAGCCGACCGCGGCGGCGCTCGCCTATGGCATGGAGCGGCGCGGTTCCGGCACGATCGCGGTCTATGATCTGGGCGGCGGCACCTTCGACGTGTCGATCCTGGAGATCGGCGACGGCGTGTTCGAGGTGAAATCGACCAATGGCGACACGTTCCTCGGCGGCGAGGATTTCGACAAGAACATCATCGATTATCTGGCCGACGAGTTCCGCAAGGAACAGGGCATCGATCTGCGCAAGGATCGGCTGGCCCTTCAGCGCCTGAAGGAAGCCGCGGAAAAGGCCAAGATCGAACTCAGCTCGTCGATGCAGACCGAGGTCAATCTGCCCTTCATCACGGCCGATCAGACCGGGCCGAAGCATCTCAACCTCAAGCTCACCCGCGCCAAGCTCGAAAGCCTGGTCGAGGAACTGGTGCAACGCACGGTCGAGCCGTGCCGCGCCGCGCTGCGTGATGCCGGCCTCAAGGCAGCCGATATCGACGAGGTGATCCTGGTCGGCGGCATGACCCGCATGCCGCGGGTCGCCGAGACGGTGAAGCAGATCTTCGGCAAAGAGCCGAACAAGGGCGTCAACCCCGATGAGGTCGTCGCGATCGGGGCCGCAATCCAGGGCGGTGTCTTGAAGGGCGAGGTCAAGGATGTCCTGCTGCTTGATGTGACGCCGTTGTCGCTCGGCATTGAGACGCTGGGTGGTGTGTTCACCCGCCTGATCGACCGCAACACGACGATCCCGACCAAGAAGAGCCAGACCTTCTCGACCGCCGAGGACAATCAGACCGCGGTGACGATCCGCGTGTTCCAGGGCGAGCGCGAGATGGCGGCCGACAACAAGATCCTGGGTCAGTTCGATCTGATCGGCCTGCCGCCGGCGCCGCGCGGCTTGCCGCAGATCGAAGTCACCTTCGATATCGACGCCAACGGCATCGTCAATGTCTCGGCCAAGGACAAGGGCACCGGCAAGGAGCAGCAGGTCCGCATCCAGGCCTCGGGCGGCCTGAACGATGCCGAGATCGACAAGATGGTCAAGGACGCCGAGGCGCACGCCGACGAGGACAAGCGCAAGCGCGAGTTGGTTGAGGCGCGCAATCACGGCGAGGGGCTGGCCCATTCGACCGAGCGGACGCTCAGCGAATCGGCCGACAAGATCGCCTCGGCCGACAAGCAGGCGGCCGAGGCGGCGATTGCCGCCTTGCGCGAGACCTTGACCAGCGAGGATGTCGAAGCGATCAAGGCCAAGACCGACGCGCTGACTCAGGTCTCGATGAAGATCGGCGAGGCGATCTACAAGGCGGCCCAGTCGGAGGGTGCCCAGCCCGGCGCCGGTCCCGAAGCGGGTCCGGCCACGGCCGAGAGCGGCGAAGACGGCGCCAAGGTGGTCGATGCCGATTTCGAGGAAGTCGACGACCACAAGAAGAGCAACTGAGCCTGACCGCTCTGGTCCGGAGATGAGATGAGAGAAGCCGCGCCCGGACATCGCATGTGATCGCAATGTCCGGGCGTCGTCGTGTCAGGAAGATAAGATGGCGAAGCAAGATTTCTACGAAATGCTCGGCGTGGCGCGGGGCTCGTCGGCGGACGATCTGAAAAAGGCCTATCGCAAGCTGGCGATGCAATACCACCCGGACCGCAATCCGGGCGACAAGGCGGCCGAGCATAAATTCAAGGAGGTGAGCGAGGCTTACGACGTCCTCAAAGATGATCAGAAGCGTGCTGCCTATGACCGGTTCGGCCATGCCGCCTTCGAAAATGGCGGGGGATCGCGCGGCGGGGCCGGCGATTTCGGTTTTGCCTCGGGCTTCGCCGATATTTTCGACGAGATGTTCGGCGGGCTGGGCGGCGGCCGGCGCGGCCAGACCGACGCGCGCGGCAGCGATCTGCGCTATAATCTCGAAGTCAGTCTTGAGGAAGCCTTCAAGGGTTCGACCGCGCAGATCCGCGTGCCGACCTCGGTCGGCTGCGACCATTGCAAAGGCTCGGGCAGCGAGGCCGGCTCACGGCCCGTCACATGCTCGACCTGCGCCGGCGCCGGCAAGGTGCGCGCGCAGCAAGGCTTCTTCACCATCGAGCGGACGTGCCCCAGTTGCGGCGGCGCCGGGCGGGTGATCGAAAATCCGTGCAAACAATGCGGCGGTCAGGGCCGCGTGCGGCGCGAAAAGACCCTGTCGGTCAATATTCCGGCCGGCGTCGAGGACGGCACCCGCATCCGGCTGGCCGGCGAGGGCGAGGCGGGCTTGCGCGGTTCGGCACCGGGCGATCTCTATATTTTCCTCTCGGTGACACCGCACCGGCTGTTCCAGCGCGACGGCGCCAACATCCATTGCCGCGTGCCGATCCCGATGACCATGGCGGCGCTGGGCGGTCAGCTCGACGTGCCGACCATCGACGGCGTGCGCGCCCGCGTCACCATCCCGCCCGGCACGCAATCGGGCCATCAATTCCGCATGAAGGCCAAAGGCATGTCGGTCCTGCGCTCCCCCGCGCGCGGCGACATGTATGTCGAAGCGGTGATCGAAACCCCGGTCAGCCTGACCAAGCGCCAGCAGGAATTGCTGAAGGAGTTTGAGCGGGCGGGGGACAAGGACAAGACCAGCCCGGAATCCGAGGGGTTTTTTGCGCGGGTGAAGGAGTTTTGGGAGGATTTGCGGGATTGAGGGGATGTAAGTTCCTGTGAAGTGACGTTCGGATATTGGACGCGTTCGGCTCCTTCACAGTGGCGGACTGCGACGACCGATAAGGGTATCGAGCGAACAGTTCATACAATGAAGCTATCCCACCATGCCGATTGAGCACCCGCCACCCACAGAAGCCACGGCAAAGGTGTTATACGCGCATGCGTTCGCGTGTGCATATGACGGCTGTCGGCGGACGCTATACAAGCTGGATAACGAGACGGGGGTGAGGACGCTCAACTCTCGGATCTGCCACATTAGCGCCCGTCGGGAAGGGGGGCCTCGTTGGGACGCCAATCAGTCGGCGGAGGACAATCGATCAGAGCAGAATTTGGTCCTGATGTGCGTGGAGCACGCCAACGACATCGACATTCCCGAGACGCTTTCGACTTACCCTCCTGATCGGTTACGCGAATGGAAGTGTAAGCAGTTGGAACAGCACGATCGCATTAGGCAGGGATGGGTGTTGGACGCGGACATGGCTCAGGAGGTCATCGAAACTTCGCTGTCACGCTCTGATGTGATCATAAGTGATTCGACTGTCAGTTTGGGTGGAGAAGGTGGCAGAGCACCTGGGGCTGGGGGTGGCGGTGGTGGGGCCATTGGCAAGGGCGCTCGCGGTGGTCGAGGTGGGGATGGCGGTGGCCACCGGGTCGATGACGGTGATTACACCTTGCCCTGGCCCGAAGATAAGCCAACGCATCTTGAGATGAACGAGTTGGCACCTCTAGGCGCGGACTTTTTCCCCGGATCCGGTGGCGGGGGTGAGGGAGTCGTTGCTGATGGTGCGAAGGGTGGTGATGGCGGGAACGGCGGTGAGTGTGTATCGGCGATAATTAACATAGCCGAAATGCGGAAGGATGGGTTTCATCACATCGAGGCCATAGTTGGAAAAGGCGGAGAACGTGGCTTTCATGGAGAAGATACAGTTCTAAATTTCGTGACTGAGGATGGTAGAGTATTGAAGACAATCCGTGCGGTTGGTGGGACCAGCGGTGGGTCGACTTTTCCTGACGGGGTTCATGATATTACTCTCGAAGATATTCAATATAACTTTCGCGTTACAACGATCATGACCGCCAATGCTATTGAGGTACGAGAAGGACTCTTTTTCCTTCTGGGGGCCGACTGGGATAGCTACACAGTTCCCCGCCTCCCATTTGATGCTGTATGGCCGGTCGTGTACGCTTTGCGGTGGACGGCCCGGCAATGGTCGGAACCACGAGGATTTTTCCTATCTCTGCTTCACCCCAACGGTCGTGAGGTCGCACGTCAGACATTGGTTATTCCAATGGAGAGTGGAATGCACGGAAACTTCCGGTCGTTCCATTCCATGAATGTAAAGC
>JBAVTK010000159.1:0-14087 GCA_049696095.1 Aliidongia sp.
GCCAGAACTTCCACATCCACGATCGTACCGTCCTTTGCACCGGTGCTAACATCGGTGTTTGCACCACCGCCTAACCACACCAGATCAGACAAGCCAGCGGAAGGCGGCCTCGGCCGGACGGGTACCCAAGGTCGTCCTCAAGGTGGGCGATCCGGCGGCTGACGGTCGAGGTGTTGAGCCCGAGCGCCTTGGCCGCGCGGCCGAAATTACCGGCGCTGGCCGATGCCGTCAGATATTTGAGATCGCGGATATCCATCAGCGACCGCCTCGAATATCGGCGCCGCCCGGCCGGTCATGGCTTCTTACGGCCGACGCTTGCTTGAAGCGGACTGGAGCACGGAGAAGACCAATGGGAGACCCGCCTGCGGATGCGAAATCGCTCAGGTGAGGGGACGGTATCGCTTTTGAACCAATCTCGGGCATCGTGAGAGGTTCCCAACTGCACAGGCACGCACTCGCCGGAGCAGAGGCGCTCCCTATGGTTGGAGCGTCGTGTATAATGACAAGTTCAATCGTGGATTTATTCCATGAACGTAGACGGTTGGGGCGAGCGCTGCCCTCTGTCCGCCTGTCGCGGGGAAACGCTGCGCAGTCGCCAGCGTGACCATCGGAATCGATGCTCAGCGTGGCAGGGTGGGAGATGCGAGTTGGCGTTGAGGCCCGCGCCAACCCCCTCACAGGCATGTCCGGCGAGAGAGCCACGTTGGGGAATTGAGGGTGAGCAGCCACGGTTAACCCGTTTGGCAGGGGCGCTCCGCACGATAATCGGCGCGTCTATATCCCGCCTGGAACCCGCCAGGATAGCCGCGATCGCGCTCCGATCTGCTTACAAGGAGCTTACATTGGCGGCTGACCGCCGTTATGTAAGCAAAAACGGCCCCGAAGGGCCGTTCTTATCTTCTTGAAATCTCTAAGATATTTTGGAGCGGGCGAAGGGATTCGAACCCTCGACCCCAACCTTGGCAAGGTTGTGCTCTACCCCTGAGCTACGCCCGCATCCTGCCCGGACGATCGATGTTCCGTCCGAGAAGCGGGTTATAGACAGAGCACCGGGCGTCATGCAAGCGCATTTTTATCAGGCGCTTGGCAGACCCGCGCTCATAGGCATCTCTTGCTCTCGCGCCGTCGAAGCTTCATCTATGGCAGCAAGACCCGGCTAGCAGGGGTGATCACCGTGGACCAGTTCATCGCCGCCAATGGCGCGGCTCAAGCGATCAAGAATACCTCGACGGAAACCTTCATGGCGGATGTCATCGAAGCGTCGATGACAGCGCCGGTCATTGTGGATTTTTGGGCGGAATGGTGTGGTCCCTGCCGCACGCTCGGCCCGGTGCTGGAAAAGGCCGTCGCAGCCACTAAAGGCGCGGTTCGGATGGTGAAGCTCAATATTGAGGACCATCCGGAAATCCCGACTCAGATGCGCATCCAATCGATTCCCGCCGTTTATGCCTTCAAGGATGGCCGGCCGGTCGATGGCTTTGTCGGCGCGCTGCCCGAAGCGCAGGTCAAGGCCTTCGTTCAGAAACTCGCCGGCAAGGCCGGTCCATCGCCACTTGATGAAGCGCTCGATCTGGCCCGCGGGGCGATGGCCGAGGGGGATACCGCGACCGCGGAGAATATTTATCAGCAGATCATCCAACGCCAGCCCGACCACGTCGGTGCTCTGGTCGGGCTGGCGCGCTGCGCCCTCGCGGCCAATGATCTGGCCGATGCCAAGGCCATCATCGCTCGTGTGCCGGTCGCCGAGACGAAATCCGCCGAGGTGATATCAGTGCTTACGGCAATCGATCTGGCCGAACAGGCCGCCGCCTCGGCCGGCGCTGCGGGCGAATTCGAGGCCAGGCTGGCACGAGATCCGAACGATCATGAAGCCGGTCTCGAACTCGCCAATGCACTGTTCGCCACCGGACAGCGCGAGCAGGCGATCGATCGACTGTTGCATATCGTCAAGCTCGATCACGAATGGAATGAGCAGGCCGCTCGCAAGCAACTGGTCAAGCTATTCGAGGCGATGGGGCCGACCGATCCGCTGACGGTGCAGACGCGCAAGCGGCTGTCATCGATCCTGTTCTCATGACGGTAGATACCGCACTTATGGCGAGTGGTCCGCAGCATTTCGCCCGACCGCTACCCGACAGCCTGCCGCTGTTTCCCTTGACCGGCGTGCTGCTGCTGCCGCGCGGTCTGCTGCCGCTCAATATCTTCGAGCCGCGCTATCTAAACATGGTGGACGATGCGTTGGCCGGTGACCGGTTGATCGGCATGATCCAGCCGCTTGATGCGACACCGAGCGGCACTAATCCACCGCTATACAAGACCGGTTGTGCCGGCCGCATCGTTAGTTTCGCCGAGGAAGGCGAGCGCTATATCATCACCCTGGTCGGTGTTTGCCGGTTCGCTATCGACGAGGCAGTCACGACAAGCCGGCTTTATCGTCGCGCCGCACCGGCTTGGATGCGCTACCGCGACGACCTCGCGCCCAGCACCGAAGCGCTGCAAATCGACCGCAAGCGGCTCCTCGCCGGGTTGAAGCCGTTCTTCCAGACACGGGGTGTGTCGATCGATTGGAAGGCGATCGACACAACGTCGGATGAGCGTCTGATTACCGCGATGGCCATGATCTGTCCGTTCGCCGCTGTGGAAAAGCAAAGCCTACTTCAGGCCGACGGGCTGGCCGAACGCGCGAAATTGCTGACCGATCTGGTCGAAATGGCACTGTTGGAACGTCCGGGCGGCGGCACCGTCCAGCATTGACGGGTGCGATGCTCGACCCGCGACTTCTGAGAGAGGGCTTATTATGGCCGACACCGCACCGCAGATCGATCCGAAGCTGCTGGAAATTCTGGTCTGCCCGTTGACCAAGGCACCGCTGCGCTATGACGCCGCCGCGCAGGAATTGATCAGCGATCAAGCCGGCTTGGCCTATCCGATTCGCGACGGCATTCCGATCATGCTGATCGATGAGGCGCGACCGCTCGATCGGCCCGCGACGCCGGCACCGTGACCGGTGGGCCCGCCGACCGGTTCAGGGCGGCGCATTGGCCGCTCGAACTCACACTCAGGCAGGCGGAAAAGCGGCTTGAGATGACGTTCGACGATGGCGCGAGATTTTCGCTGTCAGCCGAGTATCTTCGCGTCGAAAGCCCATCGGCCGAGGTTCAGGGACATGGCCCAGACCAGAAGACCTTGATTGCCGGGCGGGCTGCGGTCGCCATCGCGCGATTGGAACCGGTCGGCAATTATGCCGTCCGCATCGTATTCGACGATGGGCACGATACCGGCCTCTATAGCTGGTCCTATCTTTATGAGCTGGGCTTCAATCAAGCCGAACGCTGGCGGCAGTACCTCGCCGCGCTCGCCGCCGCCGGTCTCAGCCGCGAAGGCTAAAAGCGCGCTCGAAATACCGACCGAGAACCGGATGAAAGGTTTGGAGGATTCCCTCCGAAATCATCTCGCGTTAGAGCCAGCGTCTGACCCAGCCCAGCCCGGCCAATGTCGCACCGCGCGGCCGATACTCGCAGCCGATCCAACCTGCGTAGCCAAGCTCGTCGATCACCTCGAACAGATAGGGATAGTTGATCTCACCGATATCGGGTTCGTGACGCTGTGGCACACCGGCGATCTGGATGTGCCGGGTGATGTCGGCATAGGCGCGGAGCTGCATGGCAAGATCGCCTCGCATGATCTGGCAATGATACAAATCGAGTTGCAAGGCCAGATTGGGTGCGCCCACCGCTTCGATGAATCGACGCCCCTCACTCAGCCGATTCAAAAAATAGCCCGGCATGTCGCGGGTATTGATCGGCTCGATCACCAGGGTGATGCCATGTTCGGCCAGAGCTGCGGCGGCGATGCGCAGATTGGCGAGGTAGGTCTGCTCGGCCTGTGTCGAGGCAATCTCCGGCGGCACGAGCCCCGCCATGCAATGTAATGTCCGGCACCCGGTAGCCCGGGCGTATTCCAGCGCGGTGCCGATCGAGCGGGTGAATTCCGCCTCTCGGCCAGGCAAAGCCGCGATGCCGCGCTCGCCCTTGGCCCAGTCGCCCGGCGGTAGGTTGAACAGCACCGGCTCAAGGCCGAATCGCGTCAAGTGCCGGGCAATCTCGTCGGCTGGAAAATCATAGGGGAATAGATATTCGACCGCTTTGAAGCCGGCATCGGCGGCCGCGGCAAAGCGGTCGAGAAAATCGTGCTCAGTAAACATCATCGACAAATTGGCGGCAAAGCGTGGCATGAAAACTTCCCCAAGAAACCCGATCGGGACGGTAATACCAAGCGTCGGAAGTCCTAACCTCCGACGCTTGGTATCGCGAGCGACTGCGCGCCGAACGGCGCGGAGCCTCAGGGCCGCGGATGCGGCCCGCACGGCGATTGAGCGACCACCCGAATTTCGGACAAGTCCGAAATTCGGGTGTTTAGTATAAGGTGCCGACTCTACAAAATAAACTTCGACAAATCGGCATTTTTCGCCAGTTCGGAGACATGGGCGCGCACATAATCGCGATCGATCGCCACACCTGACCCGTCCTCCATGTCGGACGCCGCGAAGCTGATCTCCTCCAGCAGCCGCTCCAATACCGTATGCAGACGCCGAGCACCGATATTCTCGATGGTTCGGTTGATGTCGGCGGCGACGGACGCGATTTCGTCGATCGCTTCCTCGGCAAAATCCAGAACGACGCCTTCGGTGCCGAGCAGCGCCACATACTGCTTGATGAGGCTGGCCTCGGTCTCGGTCAGGATGCGTTTGAAATCATCCTTGGTCAGCGCCTTCAATTCGACTCGGATCGGCAGCCGGCCTTGCAATTCCGGCAGCAGATCGGACGGCTTGGCAATGTGAAAGGCGCCCGATGCGATGAACAGAATATGGTCGGTCTTGACCGCGCCATGTTTGGTCGCGACCGTAGTGCCTTCGATGAGCGGCAGCAGGTCGCGTTGCACGCCCTCGCGGCTGACATCGGACCCGGAGCGTTCCGAACGGGCGCAGATCTTATCGATTTCGTCGATGAAGACGATGCCGTTCTGTTCAGCGGCATGGATCGCCTCACGCTGGACGGTTTCATTGTCGAGCAGCTTGTCGCTTTCTTCCGCAATCAGCACTGCATGGCTATCCTTGACGGTCATTTTGCGCGTCTTAGTTCGCCCACCGAACGTCTTGCCCAGCATTTCGCCCAAATTGATCATGCTCATCTGGGCACCGGGTATGCCCGGCACGTCGAAGCTTGGCATCTGGCCGAAACCGCCATCGGCGGTCTCGATCTCAATTTCGCGATCGTCAAGTTCGCCCGAGCGCAGCATCTTGCGGAATTTTGACCTTGTATCGGCTCCTGCATCAGTTCCGACGAGCGCCGTCACCACACGGTCTTCGGCCGCCGCTTCGGCACTGGCCGCCACCTCCTTGCGCAAGCGCTCACGGGTCATGCTGAGTGACACTTCGATCAGATCGCGCACGATCTGCTCGACATCGCGTCCGACATAGCCGACCTCGGTGAATTTGGTTGCCTCGACCTTGATGAATGGTGCTTGGGCGAGCTTGGCCAAGCGGCGCGCAATCTCGGTCTTGCCGACGCCGGTCGGGCCGATCATCAGGATGTTCTTCGGTAACACCTCCTCGCGCAGCGCCTCGGGCAGTTGCTGCCGGCGCCAGCGGTTTCGCAGCGCTATGGCGACGGCACGCTTCGCATCATTCTGGCCGATGATGAAGCGGTCGAGTTCCGAGACGATTTCGCGGGGGCTGAAGGCTGCGCTCATGGGAATCAGATGCTCTCGATCAAGATTTTATCGTTGGTGTAGACACAGATGCCAGCGGCGACCGCCATCGCTTTGCGGGCAATTCGGTCAGCATCGTAACCCTCGACATCAATCAGGGCACGCGCTGCCGACAGTGCGAAGGCGCCGCCGGAGCCGATGCCGATCAAGCCGTCCTCCGGTTCCAGCACATCGCCGTTGCCCGAGAGAATGAGAGACGTCGAATGATCGGCCACGGCCATCATCGCCTCCAGCCGACGTAGATAGCGATCGGTGCGCCAATCCTTGGCCAGTTCGACGCAGGCGCGGGTCAATTGGCCGGCATGCTGCTCAAGCTTGCCTTCGAGCCGTTCGAACAAGGTTATGGCGTCGGCGGTCGCCCCGGCAAAACCGGCGATGACCGAGCCGTCGCCCAGGCGTCGAACCTTGCGTGCATTGGATTTGACGATGGTCTGGCCCATCGAGACCTGGCCATCGCCGGCCAAGACGGTGCGACCATCCTTGCGGACACAGAGAATTGTCGTGCCGTGCCAGGTAAGCGGATTGGTATCGGACATGCGAACTCTTCGAAATGGGGCGGAATACCCGCCGAATGGCGGGACAGCCTGTCCATGTGGGCTGCCGCACGGGCTAGATCAAGTTTGCCGAGAATACCGATTGCGGATCGTCAAGTCGCGCGGTGATCTCAAGGGGTCTGGTGGCGCCAGCGCTCGACGATCGTGTTGACGAAATCGAGGCCCTTGCGATCTTCGCCCCATGCTTCGGCAAAGCTGGTCGCCTTGCCTTTGGGAAGGTAGGCCGGGTCGAGGGTGTTGAACCGGATGCGCATCGGATGGGCGACCCCCTCGCCGATAATGATCGCTTCCTGTTGACGCAAGGTCGGCAGCGTGTTCAGCAGGCCGGCGGCACTTTCCGGCAAGGTACTGCGCACGAATGCCTGATCCCGTTCGTTGGTCATACGGAGCGCGATCAGCGTACTACATTGCGACAGGATCGACTCGGAAATCTCCGATGGCCGTTGTGTCACCAGGCACAATGATACGCCGTATTTGCGGCCTTCCTTGGCAATGCGCGAGATTGACCGGCGGGTCGGCTCGAACCCGGTGGTCTCGTCGCGCGGAATATAGCGATGCGCCTCGTCGCAGACCAGCATGATCGGAACCGTCTCGCCCCGGTCGTTCCAGACGGCGAAATCGAAGATCAGTCGGCACAGCAGCGAGACCAGCACATTAACGATTTCGGACGGTACGGCGGACAGGCCAACGATGGTGATCGGCTTGCCGGCGACTGGAATGCGCAGAATGCGCGACAAGATCTCCGCCATATTGTCGCGCACCGTCAGGCCGCTGAACATGAAGGCGTAGCGTTTATCCTGGCGCAAGGTCTCGATCGTCGTCATGAGCCGCAGATAAGGCAGCGTATTGTCTGGCCGGTCGAGCTTGCCCATGGCCTGGGAGATTTTCTGAACGACGGTGGTCAGGCGATAGGGGGTCGGCGTATCGACGGTGAGAAAGGCGCTGCCGGTCGGCGTGCCCGGTGCTGGCGTGGACAGAAACTCGCGTTTGGCTTCGAGAATGCAGTCCTTGAGAATGCTGGCTTCGCGTGAGCGCGAAATCGGGTCGCGGCTGCACAGAACCTCGACGATCTCTTCGTAGCTCAGCAGCCAATAGGGCAGTTGCAGATTCTGCGGCGTGATGACCTCGGCCATGCCTTGGAACGCCTGGGTATATTCGTCATGCGGATCGAGCAGGACGACATGGCCGTTCGGATGGGCGCTCAGCAATTCGCGCAGAATGAGTGTGAGCGCGCAGGATTTACCGGAGCCGATGGTACCGACGATGGCCGAATGCTTGCTGAGAAATTCCTGCGAACGCAGATGGGCGATCTTTTCCGGATCCTGATGGAGCACGCCGATCGACAGGGTCGATGTATCCGGTTTGGCATAGATCCGCGCCAGATCCCGCTCGGTGGCGGCAAAGGCGGCCGAACCAAGCACCGGATAGCTCGAAATACCGCGCGAGAAGACCGGCGTGGCACCGGGGGCCGGCACGGCCAACTCGCCCAGCAGGTCGATTTCCGCGGTAGCCGCCCGTTGCGCCGCCGCATCCGTGGCGCGCTGATGGAGGGTCAAGGTCTCGATAAATCCGAACGCCATGGCATTCGGCGTCGGAATTTTGATCAATGAGCCGATCTGGGCCACGCCATAGGCGGCGTTGCCCTGCGACGGAGCAGCCGGCCCCTGCAACAGGCAGGTCAGCTTAAACCCGCTCACCGCCGTCACGACACCGATTCGCTGCTGCGTTACGCTCGAGGCTGGCTGTTCGCTGATCGGCGCATCGCCCATGACAGATCCTTCACTCCCCTGGCGACGTCTCGCCACTCCATATCGAAGCTCCGAAATGCTCCCCGCCTTGAGCTGCGGACAACCGGCCTTCAAGCATTAGATCGGCCGAGCGATGGCTATAAACCCCAGCGCCGCTAATATCCTGAACAGGCTTCCTTTGTTCGATTCGGCCAATCATTCACCAAATTATTCTTATAATTTTACCAAATGCCGTATATCTGGTTAACTTTTAGTTATTTTTCAAGGCGGTGGCCAAGCATACCGACACCGCAATACGTCCAGAAACGACACGGCCTCCGCAGGTTTCCCCGCGGAGGCCGCTTCGCATTGAGGACGGCCACCCGACCGATCCCGTTACCAGAACCGCCAAATGCGTCTCCTCGACCCGAACGACGGGCGTCAGCGCCCGTAAACCCGGAAATTCAGACGTCAGACGAGGCAACCCTCGCAAACGCTGGACGACCTGGGTGCGGTCACCGCCGCCGGTAGTTCTTGCGATTTTGCCACGAGGTCACCTCCTTTCAAGTGTTGACGACAGTTCAAGCGTACTCCGGCCGGCCGCCGGCATGCAAGCAGTCGATAGCGGGAAAGTCGGTATGTCGGTTTGGTGAGCCGCGGGGCGCACGAGCGACACTCGGCGCGCAACGGATCAGGCACCGGGGCGCTGGTGCAGCAAGCCCAGCGCCCCGGTGATCGAGATCTGCGCCACCCCGCATGCTGAATGTCATCGCCGACCGGGTCGCCGTCATCACCGATGTCGATGACCACATCATTGCCGACGAAGCGGTTATCGACCGCCTCACCCAACCGGACCTTGATGTCGAGGCTGTCCGTCGCCCGATCATACTCGAAAGACGAGGCCGACCGTCTATCGATCACATCTTCCGCTCATAGAGCAGACTCGTTTTACACCAACCGGTTGCCGCACCGACTCGCGTCGCGAGAAACCTTATTTTCGAGACCGCTAACTGGCGACCCGCCCAAGGGACGCTATGGAAATTTTCAACGCCACGGGCTTGCACCTATCTCGACGACGACAGTTATCGGTGATCGCGCGGAAGGAAAGCGGCGGGACAGATACCCGGCGTCAGGACATTGAAACGGCTGGCGGCCGCGACCAGGACGCGCCGGGCGGGTTGACCGAGCGCTCGCGGGGAAACCCGTGGGCCAGTCACGCCGCGGCGGTCAGTGTGAAATCGACATGCACGGCGTCATAGGGAAACACGATACGACCATCCTCGCTCCACTCGATCAGACCGGCATCGAGCAGGGCATGAATATCGCCATGAACCGCCTTCACATCACGCTCAACCCGGCGCGCAAACTCGCGGATCGTCATTGCCCCCTGGCCGGTCATCGCCTTGAGCAACTCCCACCGCTTGGCCGTCAAAACCCGCCAGAGCAATTCGACCGACGCGAAGGAAATATAGGCACCTTGCCGCTCGCCCGCGAAAGCGGCCAGCGCCCGCTGTGTCACCGCCTCGCGTGTGGCGACAGAAAGGGTCACAATGTTGATGATGGCCTCCATCGATCGACATCATGCCAGAAATCAGCGAGCAGCGCCGCCGGGGTCGTGAACGCGTAGGCTGTCTCCACGGCACCCAATTGCTTGTGGTCGCCCTTACCCGTCCTGTTGTCAATAAGTCCAACATCCCGGTGATCGCGCGGCTGGTGGTACGGTTCGAGCGGGCGGGCGACGAGATTAGGTAGTGGTACCGTAATTCCGACACTGCGGCGATCACCGTCGTTTTCCATGGCACCGCCGGTCAATGAGATATAGGATTAAATCCTACACGTCTATGAGAGGCCACCATGCGTTCAACGCAGCAATTCAGCATTACCCTGCCGAACGAGATGGCCGAGGCGGTCAGAGCCAAGGTTGCGGCCGGGGAGTATGCCACGGAAAGCGAAGTGATTCGCGACGGGCTACGGACTCTCCTCGCCCGTGACCGCGCTGTGGAAAATTGGCTGCTCGATCAGGTCGGGTTTGCCTACGACGCCCTCAAAGCAAATTCATCACGCGCCGTCTCGGCCGATCAGGTTCGAGCGAGGCTGGCGGGCGAACACCGCAGCGCTACCGCGAAAAGGTAATGCCATACACCGTTGTTTTCACACCGGAAGCCGACGAGCAGCTTGCGGCGCTCTATCGCGGATGCCGCATCACCGGAAATTTTGGCGGGTTATACCGATGCCATCGTCACCTATTGCGAGGGGCTAGGGACTTTGCCGCATCGAGGTGTCCAGCGCGACGATATACGCCCCGGTTTACGGGTCATGAATTACCGGAAACGGGCTGTGATCGCCTTTACCGTGGAGGTCGAGCGGGTATCCATCATCGGCGTGTTTTACGGCGGTCAAGATTACGAAGCGGCGTTGTAAACGGGAGCGAGGGTTTGGCGGTAACGTCGCGCTGTGGCGTTGATTGGCGGACCACGACCGACTATGTTGAGCGTTGTGTCTACGCTGCGAGAACCGTGGCCTTACCAAAATTCCCGTTTTACTTGGAGGACATAGGATGGAAAAATTCTCATATAATGAACTTGAAGAACTAAGCCGAACATCACAAACAGAAAAAATTAACGAAATAATTGCTTTTATTGACAAAGCACTTACATCATCAGAAAACAGTATCGAAAAAATAAAATTATTAAAGGTGTTGAATAGTATTGCTGAAAATGGACATAGTAATGCTCAATATATCCTTGGGTGTTACTATCATAGCGGAAAAAACGTACCACAGTCGTGGGGCGATGCAATAAAATGGTATCACCTTTCGGCAGATCAAGGCAATTCTATGGCAGAATTTGCTATCGGATGTTGCTATGAAAATGGCTATGGCATTAAAAAATCTTGGGATGATGCTTTCAAGTGGTACAAAAAGGCTTATGAAAATGGCAACCTGGAAGCGGCTGAGAAAATCTATAAGCAGCAGGGACAATGCCCATTTTGCGAAGAAACCGTGAAACCCGAAATCTTGATTAAAACTTGGAGATTTGGACCAATTAGGGATGACCTAAAATGCCCCAATCAAAACTGTGGAGAAAAAATATATACTTGCAGGACTCCAGGATGTCATCATTATACAAAGGGAACTAGCGGATATGATCACCAACTCTGCCTTTCATGTACGGAATCATTTAGTGAAGCTACGGTAACAATTCTGAAGCAAGCGACAAGTGTTATATTTAGAATCGTAGAGCATACCGCAAAAAAAATTATAGAGGACGCAATGAAAGGTGACAAAGACGATAAATCTAAACGCTGATATTTGCCATCGAGGTTCCGCCGCGGTTCAAAAATAGGTAGCAGATCGTTGATTGCTGACTCTATCTCTTCAAGCGATTCTTTGGTTCTAACAAGTTCTTCTCCATAGGGAGATTCGCCTGGACACCAGTCACTACCGCCGCACGGTCTATGTTTACAGTCAAATTCATTTGCTTTTTCTGTGTAGTTACTAATTTTTACTTTAATCTCTTCTACCATCTCCAAAAAATCTTTGATTTTGTCAGAAATTTGAGGTTCCAGTGAACCGTCACGCTCGGACATTTTGAGAGCCTTAAATGGTTAATTATATAGACCCAACGTAACCCCGATTCTCCCGCCCTTAGATTAATCCAACAGAACAAGCCAGCGCACCACCGCCGGGAGGCGAGAGCCTACGCGCCAATGACGTAACCCGCCATAGGATCGTCCATCCGGATTGCGACGGGACGCCCATCCTGTAGCTTGACATTGAAAGACAACGATGCCGTCGTATCAAGGACCGCGTGTACGGGACTATTCAGCCCTTTAAGGATGGAAGCAGTACTCGCTGACACCCTTTCCAGCAACGCATTCTCCTTGCTTAAAAGAGATGCCTTTGTTTCGAATGAAGGTACGGTCAGCAGCCTCTCGCGTAGGCCTTGATCCAGAGCAATGGTCGCCGCGCCCAATGGTGAGAACGTGTCGAGGGCGTCCCTGATCTCGTTAAGACGCGCTCGCTTGCCGGCTTCCCGGCCCGGAAAGGTGCATAGAAGCATATAAGCGCAAGCTCGGGCGCGGATGCACAGGAACAACTCGTTGTAGGTAGTGTCAATCAAGGCCAATTGATCTTGAATTGCGCTGACATACTTGCCACTTCCCCAACCTTCTTTCTGTATGGCGCGAAGGGCCGTGATTTGCTCGCTAGCTTCCTCGGTGAGATGATCCTGCACCCGCAGGAGTTCGATTTCATGACGTTCAATCCCATGGAGAACCTCGTCGGCAAGTTCTCCCGCCAGGACGGATTGGGCAATCTGCTGGAAATACCGGACCGACCCGGTCAGGACCGAGCGCCGCTCGCCTTTCTGGAACATGGCGATGTCCTTGATGGTGGCCTTGATCTCGGCCAGACCATTCTCAATTTGCTCAAGCTTGTGTCTCTCAACCATTGCACTCATCAATGCCATCATTGCAACCGGTCCCATCAGGCCTGCCGCAGAGACTGGCGCTAAATCCCTCATACCCTGATGCCCCTTCTGCACGATGTGCGCCGTGCCTTTTCCCGCAACCTCCCACAACGTGTCGCCGCGTAGCATCTGGCCGCCCGCTATCAGTGGCTGGATCGCCTCCAGCATAGGATATAGCAGACTGGAAACCTTACTGTTCTGGCCTAAATCCTGCCATCCTGTGGCATCTTTTGGTATGGTGGCCAGCGAAAGAACCGGCTCGCCGCCCTCAACCCGGACGACGACCATGGCATCAACACCATCGTCGGCCGCCGCCGGGATGATCGCGGATTGGCTTTGCGGCAACAGCGGAATGCGCCCGTCGTCGACGAGTGTGCGGCGACGATAGACAAGAAGTAGCAGTGTCGAGGCGAACGGAGCCCATGCATCGGAGCTTAGGAAGCCACTGGCGGCGCGAGACGCGGCCGCAGCGGCCTCGCTGACGATGAACTGCCGCGTGGCAGCCGGAACGGACAGCAGGTGCTGACTCGCGAAGGCGTTGAGAAGGTTCGCTTCGGTTGCGCTGACGTCTCCAGGAGCGATCGGAAGGCCAATCTGTTTGCTTAGACCTTCCAACATTGCGGAGTACGCGGGGCGTGTCCCCTTGTCATGCCCAAGCGCCATCAAGGCGAGCCGGTACACCTCGTCGCCGATCTGGTCGGCATATCGCGTGTGATCGGGGGTGTGGCGCTCAAACGCGCGACCGATCTGTAGAACGCTGACCGGCGATTTGACAAGCACATCGACGATGGGCGCGATCTCTTCTTTCGTGCAGGCTTCGAGGATGTCGTAAAGATCGCTGCACAGTTTAACTTCACGCACATCGCTCATCATTGACTCGCTTCAGATTGAGAGATCATCCGCAATGTTAGCAACATAGTCGAGGCAAACCTAGCGGTAGGTGACATATCGATAGGAGCACTGCTGTCCGGTTAGGCTGCGGATTCCGACGCGCGCATCGTTGTGCGACAATCGTATCAACCGGAAAGATCCGCCCGTCAAACTCGGGCAGCACCCTCGTCTCCAGCCAGGTCCGGAGCAGGGCAGCCTGCCTTGGGTCGCGGCGTTCCATCTGCAAGATGCCGAGTTCCAGTTCCAGGATGGTGATGGCCGATAGATGCAGAGTCGCGGCATCCACGCTGTCAGCCCATCGGGCGACGTGAGGATCGGCCTTCCCCGCACCGATCTTGCGCAACTCCGAGACCACGTTGGTATCGAGGACGAACATCAGGAAAACTCGGCCGGCCGGGTGCCGATGGTGACGCGGGGCGGCTCGAACTCGATGTCGGCGATGCCGGGCATGGCCAGCGCGTCGGCGATTTTCCGATGGCCGCCCGTGATGCGCCGATATTCCTCAATGCTGAGCAGGACATAGGCCGGCTTGCCCCGGTCGGTGATGAAGACCGGTCCTTCCGCAGCGGCCTTCTTGGCGCGACCGGTGTCCTGATTGAACTCTCGGCTGGAGAGGGTGGTGATGGTCATGGGTGACGCTCCCGCTTGCAGTCAATGTATAAACGTTACTACAAACG
>JBAVTK010000160.1:0-1611 GCA_049696095.1 Aliidongia sp.
GGCACACCCGCTGCACCCAATCTCGCCGTACGGCGCGAGCAAGGTGATGACCGAGGTCCTAGCCGGCGCATATGCCTCCTCATACGGGCTCGACGCAGTCGGACTCAGGTACTTCACCGTCTACGGTCCGCGTCAGCGCCCGGACATGGGCCTGTCGCGGTTCATCGAGGCGATGGTCGAGGAGAGGGCCATCCCGCTCTACGGCGACGGTTTGCAGCAGCGTGACATGACCTATGTAGGGGACGTGGTGGGGGCGACGGTGGCCGCCGGCGAACGGGGTCGATCCGGCGCGGCCTACAACGTCGCATCCGGCGCGCCGCGCGCCCTGCTCGACATCCTCGGAGAGCTTGGCGAGGTGCTTGACTCGCCGCTGCGTCTGGCGCATGAGGCCCCGAAGGCAGGCGATGTCCGCGACACCTGGGGTGACATCGAATGCGCCGCCACAGATCTGGGCTACCGTCCGTGCGTCTCGCTGCGCGACGGGCTCGAACGCCAGGCTACCGAGGCCGCGAGGCGTCGCGCTTTGCTTACTGTGCCCCAAAGGGCTTGAGTCACATGAGCGGGTCGTACGTGCGGTCTGGAGAATCCCTCCGACAGCGTCTTCTGGTTCCACGCACGAGCGCCGCGTACTCCGAGCGCCGGCTGGATTCGCGCTTCGTGATCTCACTGGGATGCTTGATTTGCATCCTCATCGCGCAGGGCGCGGCGATCACGCAATCCATGCTTTGGGCTGTCCCGCTGGTGGGCCTGCTCTTGGTGGCGCTGGCTGCCGTCATACCTTTGGCACCGTTCGTCGGAGCGATGCTGCTGCTCTGTGTGCTCACGGACGACCTACCCTCCGCGGGCACTCGACACTCTGCGTCCCTGGACTTGACCGGCCTGATCGCGGCGTCTTTCATTCTGGTCGCTGTCGGTCTGCTGATCCGCCGTCGGCAGGGTCTGAAGACCGCGTTTGCCGTCGGACTCTGGCTATGCGTGTGGACTGCCATAGCCATGGGTTCTCACGGCGCATCGGCGGTGACCGTTCGAGAGGGAGTGCGTGAGGCGTCGATCGTCGCCGTGGCCGTGATCGCATTCAACGCGCGCGGAGCTCTCACCACCAGTACGATCACGCGCCACATCCAACTGGCGGGGATCGCTTCCGCTGTTTTGGCGCTCTATCAATTCATGACGCACACCGGCGCCGACGTCGGAGGGGCGATTCGCTCGAACGGCACCTTCGCTCATCCGAATGACGCTGCGGTCTATTTCGCCGTGGCCACCGTGGCGTCACTATGGCGGTACTTCGACAACGGACGAGGACGGCTCGATGCGCTCGTAGGGGTGGTCTACGCCGCCGCGACCATAACGACGTTCAGCCTTGGTGGGGTCGTGAGCTTGCTGGTCATGATCGTGGCATTTGGTGTCCTGCGGTCTGGCTCGTTTCGGCTGAAGCTGGGCTCGTGCGTCGCCGCAGTGCTGATAGTCGTGGCGTTTCTCGCCACACCACTCGGCGCTGAACGTGTGGCCACCGAGTCAACCACCGAATTGAGCGCCACGAGTACGCGCGGCCCGGCGACGACATCGCTCGAATGGCGACTGGACAAGTGGCAGAAATTGATTCCTGAATGG
>JBAVTK010000161.1:0-8875 GCA_049696095.1 Aliidongia sp.
CCGACATTCATTGCGTCACAAAATGGTCGCGCTACGACAATCGTTGGGGCGGCATGGCGGCTAGCGACTTTCTGGCGTTCGTGCAACCGGCACCGACCGCCCGTTTTATTCGGCTGCGCAGCTATGATGGCTATGGCACCACCGTCCCGATTGAGGATTTCGCCGCGCCCGGCGTCATGCTGGCGACGCATTGGGATGACCAACCCCTGACCCGCGCCCATGGTGGCCCGGTTCGGCTGGTCGTGCCGCAGCTCTATTTCTGGAAATCGGCGAAATGGCTGCGCCATCTCTGGTTCACCGATCGCGACGCGCCGGGCTATTGGGAAGCGCGCGGCTACCACCGCCGCGGCGATCCGTGGAAGCAGGAGCGGTACGGGCATTAGGCTCCGGCACCGGACGAGCTGTTGTGTGGCGGGGCGGCTACCCGGACCCTTGCAGTGGGAGCAACCGCAAAGATCCGGGCTCGCCGCTCCCCGTAAGGATAGCGACAACGCATCATGACGAGCCTCGGATGACGCGTCGTTCCGTTCAATGACCTAACCGCCCATGTGGTTGCACGGGAAGGTCGTTCATTGCTTCGGCTCCAGCACGGCCGGCGGATCGGCTTCGGCTTGAAAACGCAGTACAATGTGGCGGTCGCGCGCCGGCAATGCAGTGCCATCCGCGACAGCCGGCCGCATATGCCGCCCGACCACCATATCGAGCGCCGCCGCATCGAACACGCCGGGTGGGGTCGAATGCAGGATGCGCGGATGCTCGATCCGCCCGTCGGCGGTCACATCGACCGCCAGTTCGACCTCGCCTTCCGCGGCCTTGGCAAAGGCCGCCTTCAAGGCCGGGCTATCGACCATCTGAGGCAGCCCCGGCGTCTCGGCCGCAACGCCGCTCGCCAGCAGCGCCAGCGGGATCAGCGTGGCGAGCTTGGCAAAACCCATCGCCGGTTTCCCCTACCAATGCGCCGGCAGCGAGGTCAGGCCGCGCAGCACGAAGGTTGGGCGCCAGGACGGGGTGTCGGGCGCATCAAGGCGGAGATCGGGCAACCGGGCCAGCAGTGAATTCAGCGCGATTTCGCCCTCGATCCGGGCGAGTTGCGCGCCCAGGCAGAAATGAATGCCGCCGCCGAAGGAGAGCGGCCGGACATTCGGCCGGGTGATATCGAGCCGGTCGGGATCGGGAAACATCGCCGGGTCGCGATTGGCCGCACCCAGCAGACAAAGGACGCTATTGCCGCGCGCAATCTCGACGCCGCCGATTTCGACATCGTCGAGCGTCGTGCGCCCGGTCATCTGCACCGATGAATCATAGCGCAGCATTTCCTCGATCGCGTGCGGCATCAGCGAGGGATCACGTTTCAGCAGATCGAGTTGGTCGGGATTCCGGTGCAGCGCCAAAAGGCCGTTGCCGATCAGATTGACTGTGGTTTCGTGCCCGGCGCCGAACAACAGCATGATATTGGCCGTCAGTTCGGCCTCGGAGAGCTTGCTGCCTTCCTCCTCGGCTTGCACCAAGTGTGTCGTCAGATCGTCGCCCGGCTCGCGCCGGCGCAGGTCGAACAGGCGCTTAAAATAGGCCGCCTGGGCCAAATGGCCGGCATTGGCCTGGTCGAGTTCCTCGCGCGAGAGCGCCACCGGATCGAGCAGCCTTCCGCCCTTTCCGGCATTTTCGAGGAACATTGCATGATCTTCCTCGGGGATGCCCAGCATCTCGCAGATCACAATGACCGGCAAGTGATAGGCGAATTCCCGCATCACGTCCATCTGCCCGTTCGGCGCGACCCGGTCGAGCGTCGCATCGACGATCTGCTGAATGCGCGGCCGCATATCCTCGACCGTCCGTGCGGTGAACGCCTTGGCGACCAACCCACGCAGCCGGGTGTGATCCGGCGGATTCTGTTCCAGCATCCAATGACGCGCGCTCTGAACGACCGGTTCGTTGAACGCGTTCGGGCCGAAGCGCTGGATGATCCGATTGTCGAACGACTTGCCGAACCGCTTGTCGCGCAGAACGGCTGCGGCATCCTCGTAGCGGCTGACCAGATAAAACCCGACCGGTGTGTGGAAGACCGGCGCGTGCGCCCGCAGCCGGTGATAGAACGGGTACGGATCGCGGATGAAGTCCGGCGACAGCGGGTTGAAATCGAGCGGCGCCTGGTCGGCGGCCGTGGCGGTGGCAGTCATGCGCGTCCTCCTTGAGATCGCCAGCATCGCGCCTTACCGGCCGGCTGGCAACAGCGCAGTGCGGGATTCCCCGCCGATTATTTCGCGTCGTTTGCCGCAGCCACCTCGCCAGACTCCGGCAATTGATCGACCGACCAGCCGCCGCCCAGCGCCTGGATCAGGGTCACGCTGGCGACCAAACGGTTTTGCAGGATGGTCAGCTCCGCTTCCTCCTCGGTCAAGGCGGTCGCCTGCGCCGTCACGACCGAGGTATAGGCGACGGTACCGGCCTTGTACTCGTTTATGAACAAAGTGACCGCCAGTTTCGCCTGCTTCACCGTGTCGGCCTCGACCACCGCCTGTTTTTCCAGGATGCGCAAAGTCGCCAATTCATCCTCGACCTGCTGGAAGGCCGTCAGCACGGTCTGGCGATAAGTCGCCACAGTCTGATCGTGCGTGGCGCGGGCGGCAATGACGGCGGCGTCACGCGCACCGGCATCGAACACCGTCTCGCTTGCCGAGCCGGCGAACGACCAGACACTGTTCGCGACCATGAACAGCCCGGACACCGCCGGGCTGGAGTAACCATAGGCGCCCGATAGCGTCAGAGTCGGATAATAGGCGGAAATCGCCACACCGATCTGGGCATTTGCGGCGGCGACCAGACGCTCGGCATTGGCGATGTCGGGTCGGCGCTCAAGCAGGCGCGAGGCAATTCCGGCCGGCGTCACCGGCACATCCTGGGTCAGCGATGCCGGCTCGATCGTCAATTCGGCCGGCGGCTTGCCGATCAGCACCGCGATGGCATGCTCCAAAGTGGCGCGCAGCACGCCGGTATTGATGTCCTGGGCTTGAGCCGACTCCAACTGGGTCAGCGCCTGAATCACATCCGATTTCTGGGCCGTGCCGGCCTCATACTGATCTTTGGTGATCTTGAGTGACCGGGTGAAAGCGGTCACCGTTTCATCGAGCAGCGTCTTCAGCTGATCGGTGCCGCGCAACTGAAAATAATCGCTGGCGAGCGTGGCCTGGGCCAGCAGCTTTGCATTGGCGACATTGGCTGCATCGGCCTCAGCGGTATCGGTATCGCCTTCGACCGTGCGCCGGACCTCGCCCCAAAGATCGGGCGCCCAGCTTGCTTCCGCGTTGGCGGTAAATTGGTTCACCGTCACGCGCGCGCTGCTGGTGCGTGTACCTGACGGCACAACCGACAATGTCGGGTAGAAGGCCGCATCGGCCTGATCGACCAGCGCACGAGCCTGTCGATAGGTCGCCTCGGCTTGGCGAAGGGTCTGGTTCGAAACCGTGACTTGCCGCTCCAGCCCGTCCAGCACCGTATCCTTGTAGACCGACCACCAAGCACCGCGATCGATCGCATCCTGCGGCTCGGCCTGGCTCCAGGCCTCGCCCGCCTCCTTGAAGCTCGTCTGGATTGGCGCCTCGGGTTTCACGTAATCCGGCCCGACCGTGCAGGCGCCAAGCAGGGCCGGCAGGATCAGGAACCGATATCGCTTGCACTCGTTCATTCGCCCGCTTCCGGCACTTGCGACGAGGTCAGGGTCTGCGGATAGGCGCGGCGCCATTGCCGCGTACACCCCAACCTGAACCGGTCGTGATAAAGATAAACCACCGGTGTGGTGTAGAGAGTCAGAACCTGGCTGACCAGCAGCCCGCCGACGATCGAAATCCCGAGCGGTCGGCGAAACTCGGCACCATCGCCCGCCCCGACCGCCAGCGGCAGTGCACCGAGCGCCGCCGCCATCGTGGTCATCAGGATCGGCCGGAACCGTTTCAACGCGGCCTCGAAGATCGCGTCTCGCGAATTCTTGCCGCGCGTCCGCTCGGCATCGAGCGCGAAATCGATCATCATGATCGCGTTTTTCTTGACGATGCCGATCAGCAGGATGACGCCGATCACCGCGATGATGCTGAACTCGGTATTAAAGGCGAGCAACGCGAGGAACGCCCCGACACCGGCCGACGGCAAAGTCGACAGAATCGTGATCGGGTGGATGTAGCTCTCATAGAGCACACCCAGAACGATATAGACCGCGATCAGCGCCGCCAGAATCAAGATCGGCTCGTTATCGAGCGATGCCTGGAACAATTTCGCCGTCCCGGCAAAGCTGCCCTGGACCGAGGTCGGCACATGAATTTCGTTCATGGTCCGATAGATCGCCCCGGTCGCCTCGCCCAGCGATACGCCGGGGGCGAGATTGAACGAGAGGGTCGAGGCGACGAAATGCCCTTCGTGATTGACCTGAATTGGCGTGGTGCCCGGCCCGAACTTACTGAAGGCCGACAACGGCACCATCTGCTCGCCGCTGGTGCTGACCGCCGCCCCGGTCGAAGCGCTGCCATGGCCGGTGTTGGCCAAACTGTTGGCGGCCTGATTTCGCGCGGTATCGGTCGTGATACTCGCCACACTGGCGGCATTCGGATTGGTCGAGGCGATCACGGTGCCGGCCACGGCATTGGTCGACGCGGCGCCGCCGACCGCGCCGCCCGCGGTGCTGACGTAAAGCTGATGCAGAGTCTCGGGGCTCTGCCAATATTGCGGCGCCACCTCCATCACCACATGATACTGATTCAGTGGGTTATAGATGGTCGAGACCTGCCGCTGGCCGAACGCGTCATAGAGCGTGTTGTCAATGCCGGTTTCCGAAAGGCCGAGCCGGCTGGCGGTATCGCGGTCGATCGTCAGATTGACTTCGAGCCCGCCTTGCTGCTGGTCGGAATCGACATCGGTCACTTCCCGCACATGCTTCAGCGCCTCGGTCAGTTTGGGCGCCCAGTTATAGAGATCCTGGAGGCTGTCGCTCTGCAAGGTGAATTGGTATTGCGAATTGCTCTGGCGCCCGCCCGCCCGGATATCCTGGACCGCCTGCAAAAACAGCGATGCGCCCGGTACCTCGTTCAGTTTCGGCCGCAGCCGGCCGATCACCTGATCGACCGACAGCTTACGCTCGGCCAGCGGCTTCAATGCCACATACATGAATCCGCCATTGGTCGAGCCGCCGCCGGTGAATCCGACCGCGGTATCGACCGCCGGATCGGCATTCACGATCTGCATGAAGCGCGTGACCTTGTCGCGCATCGCCTGGAACGAAATGCTTTGATCGGCGCGAATGCCACCGACCATGCTGCCCGTATCCTGCTGCGGAAAAAAGCCTTTGGGAATGATGGCGAAAAGATAGACGTTGAATCCCACGGTCCCGACGAGCAATGCCATGATCAGCAGCGGATGGCGCAGGGCCCAACCGAGCGTGCGGGCATAGAAGGCGACCATTCCGTCGAACAACCGTTCGATCGCCCGGAAGAACCGGCCCTGTTCGTTTGACGGCACATGGCGGATGATGAAGGCGCACATCATCGGCGTGGTCGTCAGCGAGATCACCATGGAAATCAGGATGGCGATCGACAGCGTCAAGGCGAATTCCCGGAACAGCCGGCCGACCAGCCCACCCATCAGCAGGATCGGCAGAAACACTGCGACCAGCGAGAAGCTCATCGATACGATGGTAAAGCCGACCTCGCGCGCACCCTGGAGTGCTGCCTGGAAGCGTGGCATGCCTTCTTCGACATGGCGCGAGATGTTCTCCAGCATGACGATCGCGTCATCGACTACGAAGCCGGTCGCGATGGTCAGCGCCATCAGCGACAGATTGTCGAGGCTGTAGCCCATGAGATACATGGCGCCGAAGGTGCCGATCAGCGACACCGGCACCGCCACGCTCGGGATCAGCGCTGCCCGACCATTGCGCAGGAACAGAAACACGACGAGCACGACGAGAGCGACGGCAATCAGCAGCGTCTTTTCCGTGTCGTGCAGCGAGGCGCGGATCGTCGCGGTCCGCTCATTGGCGACCGTGAAATCGATATCCGACGGGATCGAGGCCTGCAACTCCGGCATCAGCGCGCGGATCCGTTCGACCACCTCGATAATATTGGCATTGGGCTGCCGGTTGATGATCAGCAGCACCGCCGGCTTGCCGTTAAAGAGGCCGAGATTGCGGACATTCTCGACCCCATCGGTCACCTCGCCGACATCGGTCATGCGCACCGCGGCGCCATCGCGATAGGCCACGACCAGCGACCGGTACTGCTCGGCCAGCCGCGCCTGATCGTTGGTATAGATCTGGAAGCGCCGGTCGCCATCGTCGATCACGCCCTTCGGGCTGTTGGCATTGGCCGCCGCCAGCGCGGCACGGACATCCTCCAGACCGATGCCATATTTCGAGAGGGCATTCGGGTTCAATTCAACCCGGACCGCGGGCAGAGAACTGCCGCTGACATTGACCTGCCCCACCCCTTCGACCTGGGACAATTTCTGTTGCAACACGGAAGCCGCGGAATCATAGAGCTGGCCGGTCGTGCGGGTCGCCGAGGTCAAGGCCAGGATGATGATCGGTGCGTCGGCCGGATTGACCTTTCTGTAGGTCGGGTTGCTGCGCAGACTGGTCGGCAGATCGGCGCGCGCCGCGTTGATCGCCGCCTCGACATCGCGCGCCGCCCCGTCGATATTGCGGTTGAGCCCGAATTGCAGGGTGATTCGAACCGAACCGACCGAGCTTTGCGACGTCATCTCGGTCACGTCGGCAATCGTGCCCAAATGACGTTCGAGCGGCGTCGCGACGCTGGTCGCCACGGTTTCCGGACTGGCGCCGGGCAAAGTCGCCTGGATCGAAATCGTCGGAAAATCGACCTGCGGCAGCGGCGAGACCGGCAGTTTGAAAAAGGCGATGGCACCGGCCAGCGCGATCGCGATGGTCAGCAGCGTGGTGGCGACCGGGCGCTTGATGAAGATCGCGGACGGATTCATTCCGCGGGCGCCTCGTCACCGAGATGAGTCGGCCGGCCAAAGCGTGTCGCCAGCCGGTCGAATCCCAGATAGATCACCGGCGTGGTGAACAAGGTCAGGATCTGGCTGACGATCAGCCCGCCGACGATGCTGATGCCGAGCGGATGGCGCAGTTCCGAGCCGACGCCGGTACCGAGCATCAGCGGCAAGGCGCCGAGCAAGGCCGCCATCGTGGTCATCAGGATCGGCCGGAAGCGCAGCAGACAGGCCTGGAAGATCGCCTCGCGCGGGCTCTTGCCCTCATTGCGTTCGGCCTGAAGCGCGAAATCGATCATCATGATCGCGTTCTTCTTGACGATGCCGATCAGGAGGATGATGCCGATGATGCCGATCACCCCCAGATCGCTGCCCGCGATCATCAGCGCCAGCAGCGCGCCGACACCGGCCGAGGGCAGCGTCGAGAGGATGGTGATCGGGTGGATGAAGCTCTCATAGAGCACGCCCAGCACGATATACATCGTGGCGATCGCCGCGATGATCAGCAGCACCTCGTTGTTGAGCGAAGCCTGAAAGGCGAGTGCCGCCCCTTGAAAGGTGGTGAGCACGCTGGCCGGCAGACCGATCGATTGCTCGGCCGCGCGGATCGTCGTCACCGCCTCGCCCAGTGACTGATTGGGTGCCAGATTGAACGAAATCGTCGTCGCGGGGAACTGCCCCAGATGATTGACCTGCAGCGGCACATTTGTCTCGGTCACCTTGGCGACCGATGATAGCGGAACCTGGCCGCTCGCCGAGACCGACGAGGGCAGATAGATCGAGTTCAGGGAATCGAGCGTCGATTGCAACGCCGGATCGGCTTGCAGGATGACGCGATACTGGTTCGATTGCGTGAAGACGGTCGAGACGATGCGCTGACCGAAGGAATCGTACAGCGCGTTATCGACCGTGGCCGGTGTGATGCCGAAACGGCCGGCCGTGTCGCGATCGATCGTGATATAGGCGGCAAGCCCGTGATCCTGGCTGTCGCTCGCGACGTCTTCGAGTGCCGGCAGGGTCGCCAACTTGTCGAGCAGCTTGGGCACCCACTGCGCCAGCTCGACCGGGTTAGCGTCCTCGACGATGAATTGATATTGCGCCCGGCTGACCGTGGCATCGATCGTCAGATCCTGCACCGGCTGCATGAAGAGCGAGATGCCGGCGATCCCGGCGGTTTCGCGCGTCAGGTTGCGGATAACGTCGCTGACGGCGTGGCTGCGCTCTTCCAGCGGCTTCAGATTGATCAGGATGCGGCCGCTATTGACCGTGGTGTTGGTACCGTCGATGCCGATGAACGACGACACACTTTCGACATCCGTATCCTTCAGCACGGCAGCCGCCAAACTCTGCTGGCGCTCGGCCATGCCGGCGTAGGAGACCGATTGCGCACCCTGAGTGATACCCTGGATGAGACCAGTATCCTGAACCGGAAAGAAGCCTTTGGGGATAATGATATAGAGCCAGACGGTCACGACCAGCGTCGCGGCCGCGACCAGCAAGGTCAGCCATTGATGATCGAGCACCCAGAGGAGGCGGCGGCCGTAATAATCGATCACGGCCTGGAACCATTCGTTGCTCTTTCGGGCGAGCGTGCTCTGCTCAGTCTCTTCCTGGTGGCGCAGCAGCTTGGCGCACAGCATCGGCACCAACGTCAGCGACACCACGGCCGAAATAACGATGGTGACGGCGAGCGTGATGGCGAATTCATGGAACAGCCGCCCGACGACATCGCCCATGAACAACAGCGGAATCAGCACCGCGATCAACGAGACGGTCAGCGAAATGATCGTGAAGCCGATCTGTGCCGAGCCCTTGAGGGCCGCCTTCAGCGGCGGCTCGCCCGCTTCGATGTAGCGGGCGATATTCTCGATCATGACGATGG
>JBAVTK010000162.1:0-3440 GCA_049696095.1 Aliidongia sp.
TTTTTCATCGGCGCCCATGCGGCCGTTGCCGAATATCTTCTCATGACACGGGATGCGGCGCGCTACCGGACTTATTTCCCCAAGCTGCCTCTGATCGCGCCGGACTGAGCTTCCATCATAGGGCCACAGAGTAAACATAGTGCTCATCATCATCGGCCCCGGCACGCCAGCTTACGCTACCACACTCCATCGCCCTCCACAGCGGCCGGCATCATGATCAACCCATCTGCCATGGCTGGCTGGGGCCGCAATAGATCTATCCGCAGTCTTGGATTCCAAGCGGCAGCGTCTTGCGATTCGGTGCCGAGATCCTTACTCCTACATGTAGGAGTAAGAAAGGCGTACCGTGCGCATCACATCATAAGGTCAGGTGACCATCCCGGCTGAAATCCGCGAGCGGGCGGGTCTGCTGCCGCAGACGGAAGTACAATTCGAGTTCGATGGCGAGGTCGTGCGCATCGTTCGCGCTACGGCCCGCAAGAGCGATGGCCGCGGCGACGTCGCATTGAGTACCGACGCCATCATGGCGCTGACCCGCGAAGACTGAATGACCGCCGTATTGATTGACGCTAACGTCCTCCTCGACGTCATGACGGATGTCGAACATGGCGTTGCTGGCGACCCTGCGTCGGATGGGGCGTGGCGATCTGGCGGCCGATGGATTGCGGTCAACCTTTCAGGATTGGGCCGAGAGCAGCGGATCTGACCGGGAAGGAGCCGAGCAGGCGGTTGCGCATGTGGGCCGATCCGGCGTTGCGGCCTCTGCGCGGGCAGTCCACAATGCCGCCGGGCATCATCATTTGCGAGGGCATTGTCGCCGCCATGACCGAAACCGCCGCGCGAGCGCATCTCGTCGTCGCCACGCCGTGCTATGGCGGCAATGTTACCAATTACTACGCGCTCTCCGCGATCAAGCTGAAGGAAGCTTGCATCGCGCGCGGGATCGAGTTGTCGTTCCGCATGCTGGGCGGCGACGCGTTGATCACCCGGGCGCGCAGCAATCTGGTCGCCGAGTTCCTGGACGAGCCCGCGGCGACCCATCTGCTGTTCATCGACGCCGATATCGGCTTTCGCCCGGAACAGGTCTTCGCGCTGCTCGACGGCAACCGCGATGTCGTCAGCGCCGCCTATCCGATGAAGATCGTCAATTGGGACCGGATCGAGGCGCAGACCGCCGCCGGTCGGCCGCTCGTGCCGGCGGCGACGATGAGCTATGCCGTGGAATTTCTCGATCCGGCGGCGATCACCCCGGTCGACGGGCTGGCCCAGGTCCGCTATGTCGGCACCGGCTTCATGCTGATCCGCCGTGCGGTCTTCACGCGCCTGGCCGAGCATTATCCCGCGCTGAAATTCCGCGGTTTCGGCCGCCCGACGCCCGACGACCGGGAACGCATCGGCTTTTTCGAAAGCATGATCGATCCCGAGACCGGCAGCTATCTCAGCGAGGATTATGCCTTCTGCAAGCGCTGGCGCGATATCGGCGGCGAGATTTGGATCAATCTCGACAGCCGACTGACCCATGTCGGCAGCATCGCGTTTGACGGCGATCTCATGAGTCTGTTCGGCTGACCAGAGCCGGCGCCGTCAGGCCTCTTTCCTGGCCAGATAATCCAGGGCTGCTTGCGTGCCGCCGGCCCGGTGCGGCACCCCGGCGGCGGCCAGGCCCATCTCGACCCCGGCCAGCGTGCCCATCAGCATCAGATCGTTGAAATGGCCGAGATGGCCGATGCGGAAGACGCGGCCCTTGAGCTTGCCCAAACCTTGGCCGAGCGACATGTCGAAGCGCTGCAGGATGATGTCGCGCAGCCGGTCGGCGTCATGGCCGTCGGGCATGATGACGCCGGTCAGCACGGGCGACATTTCGGCCTCGTTCATCGCCAGCACTTCCAGCCCCCAGCCGCGCACCGCGCGCCGGGTCGCCTCGCCATGGCGGCGATGGCGCGCGAAGACATTCTCCAGCCCTTCCTCGGCCAGCATCGCCAGCGCTTCTTGAAGGCCATAGAGCAGGGTGGTTGCGGGCGTGGAGGGGAAAAACCCGGTCGCGTTCGAGGCCAGCATCTCGTCCCAGCGCCAATAGGAACGCGGCAATTTCGCCTCGCGCGAGGCGGCCAGCGCCTTGGCCGAGACGGCGTTGAAACCCAGCCCCGGCGGCAGCATCAGGCCTTTTTGCGAACCCGAGACGGTGACATCGACGCCCCACGCCTCATGGCGATACTCGACCGAACCCAGGCCGGAAATGCTATCGACCATCAGCAAGGCCGGATGCGACACCGCGTCGATCGCCCGGCGCACGGCCGGAATATCGCTGGTGACGCCGGTCGAGGTCTCGTTATGCACGACCATCACGGCCTTGATCGCATGGGCGCGATCCTCGGCCAACTTGGCCTCGATCGCGCCGGCATCGACGCCATGGCGCCAATCACCCGCAAGATAGTCGATGACGAGGCCCAGCCGCTCGGCCATCGCCCGCCACAAGGCGGCGAATTGCCCGGTCTCGACCATCAGCACCCGATCGCCGGGCGAGAGCGTGTTGACGATCGCCGCTTCCCACGCCCCGGTACCCGAGGACGGATAGATGATGACCGGGCCGCTGGTCTGGAACACGGCTCGGCAGCCCTCCAGCACCGAGCGCCCGAGCACCTGGAACTCCGGCCCGCGATGATCGATCACCGGCCGATCCATGGCGCGCAACACCCGATCGGGGACAGTGCTGGGGCCGGGGATCTGAAGAAAATGGCGTCCGGTATGTAGCGTCACGGCTCGGTTTCTCCTGCTGCGTCGGGGCCGCATGATGGTTCGATAAAACCCAGGCGGGGAATCGCGCCATTATCGCTCGCCGATGCGGCGTTGGCACCAGACGAACAAGCATTGCCGCTATACCGCGCAGGCTGTGCCGCCGGTAATTTCACAAGGTGTCCGGTCGGTCGCCCCCCGGTCCTTGTCCTGGTGGTCAAGCACGGCAAAATCTGTATCCCGCGCGGAACGACGTCGCTGCCATTCCAGCCACATCGGGCTGGGCGAAGCCGATCGTCGCGGCGGCATTCCGGTTGGAAGACGAATCTCGCGAATCGTCCGAGTAGTGGATACGCTCCTCAGACCCAAATTCGGGCTTCGGTGCTCAGCGCGCCGCCGCGACGCGCACGCTGAATTTCGCCGGTGGCACGAGCGAGCAGGCATGGCCGGATTTCTGGAGCGACCGACAGGCTTCGCGCGCTTGTTTTTCGCTGCCGAATCCGGCGAGGCGGGCGCGATAGACCTTTTCGCCCTTGCTCGGAGCGACGATCTCCGATTGCTTTCCGCGCAGGCTGGCAAGATGCAAGGCTTCGTGCGTCGCCTGTTCGGCTTGGCCGGCATGGGCATAGGCGCCGATCTGGATCGACCAACGGGCGGTCTGGACCGCGGGAATGATATGGCCATGCCGCTCGGCCGGTTCCGCGCGG
>JBAVTK010000163.1:0-2039 GCA_049696095.1 Aliidongia sp.
CTATTGAGTGTAGAGGTAGGTGTGAGGTTGAGCAGGTACTGTTTCGTCAAGACAGCGTCTCCCCAGTAAGACAGCGGAACATCTGCGTCTGCCAACATGGTCATGGCGCCATCCTCCAGCGTCCGGATATACCGTTCGGCTTTGCCATTCTGCTGGTGGGCATAGGGAACGGTGAGTTGATGGACGATACCCTCCGTTGTCAGGTAAGCCTGAAACTCTTTCGACAAAAAATCACCGGCATTGTCGGACCTAATGATTTTTACTCTGCAGCCGGTCTGCTTCTCCCAACGCGCTTTAAGGCCCTTGAAAATCGTGAGTGCATCACTCTTGTGCGTGAGAGTAGCAGTAAAACCGAGGTTAGACTTATCATCCAGGATCACTAGGAAGTACTTGTGTTTCTGGGGCGTCATCACAGGAAAAGGCCCACAAGTATCCATATGGAGGATTCCCAGTAAGTCTCCCGCACGATTTCCAATCGCTGGATAAGGTAACGCAGGATGCTTCCCCAAAATACACGGAATGCAGCGTTCATTCACGATACGCGAAGTATACTTCAAACCAGTGACGAAGGACTTTGTTAACATAGATTTCGTCGTGTCTTGTCCGATATGACCAAGACGCCGATGCCATAAGGTGGGCGTTAACTCCGTCTTCGGAAAAGAAGTACTGAACAGCCCATATTCGCGATTTTGGAGCGAACAGGTCGGCGCATCCAAGGGCGGCGTAGAAGGATACAAAAATTCGATCTCAACGAAGAACAACCGGCCTTGACGCCTAACACCAAAGTATTTCGGGCCGGACGGACGATGCGGAAACCAGATTCTAGATGGTTTCGAAAACACCACCTCGAAATCATGGTCCACAAAAGCGCCTACCGACAGCAGATTCACTGCCGCATCCGGCGAATGCAAACACTCTTGTAAGAGTAACGTTGCACTCTCGTTACCACAGTTGACGCGCACTTTACATGTACCACGCGCCAAAGCTGCGAGCCGGCCACAGTTAGCTGTTTGGACTTCCGTGGACTGTTCGGAATCATAAGTCCAAAAGGCACGCTTGTCGCGGATGATATGTGACGATGCACCGGAGTCCAGGACGGTCGTCAAGAGGTTGTGCGCGATGTTGGCAAACTCGCCGTGAACGAAGTCCGCAGATGTGAGTGCATTCAATGCACATTCTGGCTTATGGCTGACACGAGGGTAAACGGCCCAGTGAACAGTGTTATCTTCAGGAGTGTCAACGACAGTATCAGACATCTCCGTCTCCGAGGTAGGAGAAACAGGTGCGGAGTTAACATCAGACTCTACCGCAACAAGCGCGCGCTCGCATCCTCTACTCACGGCACCCCCAGGATCAGGTCTTTTTCGGGACTCGCGTTCCGTCATGAAACGATCCTTGCCACCTTCGTCGACACCATCTTCGGACCAGCACTGGTCATCAGTGTGACCACGTCCGCCACAATTCGTACAAGTCCTAGAAGTACCGGTATTGGTGACAACAGTCGAGGGCGCAATGCGAGGAGCTGTGCGTGTGAGTGCCTTAGAACGAGGGACAAATGGGTTTGACGTTGACTTGTCCATGTTCGTGTAGATCAAGACATTTTCACGCTTCCAATTCGCCTCACGAGTTGAAATTCTGCATGCGCGATCAGTCATGCTGATGAATGTTACTGTGTTCGGGTCATCTTCTAGATGGTCGAGGACCCGATCAATAAAGGGTCGCCAATCTAGGGTACGGAGTAGACCGTCCACGAAGCCACGAACACATTCATCATCGCTAAGGGGGGATCCAGCATTGTACAGGGCAGTACGCCCCTCATTCCACAACTGTATGTACTGATCCATGTCCGTCCCCAGCCGAGTTCGTTTAAGATCACCCTTGATCGTCGAGACGTGTGCGCAAGAATCTGAATTAAACTCCTTATTCAGGAGTTGCCACGTGTCTCGAGCTGTAGTGCGACCATGGGGACCGAAGGGACTGGGAATGAGGTGAGCGATCGATATATCGAGCCATGAAGTAATAATGTGTAAGGCAATAGA
>JBAVTK010000164.1:0-1984 GCA_049696095.1 Aliidongia sp.
GCCATGCTCAAACGCTTCAAAATCATCGCCGACCGCTATAGAAACCGCCGTCGCCGTTTCGGTCTGCGCTTCTTCCTTATCGCCGCAATCTACAACATCGAGCTCGAGACCGCGTAACGGTTATGCAAGAGGTCTAATGATCGCGTCCTCCAGCTGCTCCTGCCAGGGCGTTCCAGGCTGCAGCTGGCGCGTATCGATCCAGATGCTGAGGCCGAGCTGCCGCCCATCAGGGCTGGCCTCGATTGCGACGGCCAGTGCCAGCTCGCTATTCGCGCCGCCGTGCAATCATTTCGTGTCTGGGTTGCCGACCTTGTGCAGTTCTGCGTCAAGTTTGGCGATGATGCTTTCGGCCTGGGCGGTTCCGTCGAGCCATTGCTTGTGCTCAGTTGCCAGCTGCTCCGTGATTGCGGTGGCATAGGCGGTCAGCGCATCGGCCTTACCGGCAAAGACTTCCTTCGCGACCGCGTCGAACCGGCCGGCGAGCGCATCAAGGGCCACCGCTGCCTTCTCGTAGCGGTCGGCGTTGGCGCGGTCGCGGCGCAGGCCTTCGCGGTTCACGGCATAAGCGCCGATTGCAGCGCCGAGGACGCCGGATAGCGCGAGCCATGTCTGGTCCGGCTGGAAAGCGGCGATCACCGCCCCGCTGCCGGCGATGAAGGCAAGTCCTGTTGCGATGCCTCCCCAGGTGGCCGTTCTTTCAGACGAGCGTCGGTGTCTGCGTGCTCGCATCTCCAACCAGCTGCGCTGATTGTCGAGTAGGTGCATCCGGAGCAGCGCAAGCGCGTCACTAGCGACGACCCGACCTTTCGCCGCCGCCTCAGTGGCAATTGTGTGGAAGGCCGTGATCCGGGCCATCTCGGCCGCGCCTCGGGCGCCCAGCCAGCGTCCCAGCCGATCGCTCTCACGCGCTTTGTAGGTAAACATCGCCGCCCACGCGCCAAGCACGAGTATTGCACCTCCGAGCATGAGGGAAACACTTTTGACCGAGGGCAAGCCGATCAGCGATCCAAGCTTGCCGACAACGAGCACGAGCCCGCTCAGGACACCGGTGGCCATAAGGCAGATATTGGCCGTGGTTAGCTCATGCATGAACCGGGTCTGCTGCAGCACGGCCTCAGCATCGAGCCGGGTGTAGATGTCGACTTGGGTGCGGACGGATGATGATCGAAGAATGCCGGCAAGCTCGGGGGCCTTAGCAGCCAGCGATTGGGCAAGCGTGGCAAGCTTGCCGAAGTCGGTGCTGTCATTGGCTGCCAGGACAGTCGTAACACTTTCGTAAGAATTCGTTCCAGTGGCGGCCGATTGGGCTTCTGGCCCCCCCTGGACGATGTTCGAGTCTGACATTGAAGCCTCCGAACCATTCCGCGACGTCCGAAATCGAGCTGTGCATGCCGCGCCGGGGCGACGGCGAACCACCAAGCCGAGCCGACATTTCACATAGAACCTTGAACTGGCGCAAGTCAGGAAAGAGGCAGCGATCCATTCAGGCATTGTCAGACCATCCCAATTCATTTTCTTTCGCATTCCGGAGCGAGGCCGCGAGAACGCTCAAGCGGCGCCCGCCAAAGAGGCTGGACTCAATGTCTGGTTCGATAAGGACGACCTCAAGACAAGGTCCGAGTCGTCGTAGCTGTTTCTCTTAGTGCTTTTTTGGGTTGGTGGCCTCAAGCGCAATTCGGAAAATGTAACTGGTCGCCCCAGCCCTGCCATCTTACTGTGAACGTCGCTTTGAACCGTCTTCGTCCGTTGTGCAATCGGACGCTCAATCATAATCCCTGCGATTCAGTCGAGCTTGCACTTCGGGCTAGGCGCTCTTGATCCCCGTCAGCAGTTCGCTGACTTCGTCTTGATCCGCCGCACGCTCTTCTTGGACGGGCTTGCGCCCAGATACCAACGCCCGCCTTCGGGAAAGTGACGGGGTCCCAGCGTATAGCCAAGGAAATCGAAGCTTTCCTCTCGGGGGTTCTTTACCGAGGTTTTCGCC
>JBAVTK010000165.1:0-2075 GCA_049696095.1 Aliidongia sp.
GCTATTCTCATTGGCAAGCGCGCGGAATGTCCATTCTGCCATACCATATTTATCATAACGTGTGAGCATATTCGTAGAAGCACCGTATGGTGCCTGGGGTGCAAGAAGGATGGCACTAGAACATTACTTAGCATGACAGAAGATTTAATAGTAACTGAACACAAGCCAGCGGCGCGGTTTACACTGGCTGACATGCTACGGGAGGAATAGAGATGGCAAAGACAAGGGATGAGGTTAGCGATGAACTTATTGATACCGGTACAGGAAAATGGGACGAACCTCTTAAAGCATATTTTGATTTTCCCATTACTGGTACGGCGGAATTCTATGAGATTACAGCTATAAGCGATCAAGGTATAATGCTCCGTAATCCACACTGCGATAGGCCAAAAGGGCATTAAGTTGTCAGTCTCTACCTTAAGCGAAATTGGATATCTCCTAATCCTAGCCGCCGTAGTGATTATCGGTATTCTATGGATGTGCCTGGATGAATAGTAGCGATCTTTCGCTGGTTATTGTGGCAACGGTTCTTATGGTATTTCATACTGTGAATAAATTCATCGAGCATAAGTGGCCCAAGGAAAACCCAAGGGGGGATGTTGAAGGTGGAGATTAATACATATCGGCTTTGTAGTTCCTTTATAAAGGCTGCGCTACAGCACTATTTTGACGCGGCGGTCTTTAAAGGGGATCATTCACCCGAGGTACTAACCGTAGAAGCTGATACCTTCAGCCAAGACAACGAGACTATTTATATTGTAAGCACCCAGCCAAAGAAACCTGCTAAGATTGAAACATATTATCGCCCCTAATGGTCCCAAGCCTACCTAAAAGCGCCAAAGACATAAAGCTCGATCAGTATAACCTATACCTCTTCGTCGGCCCTGCCGATGGCGGAAAATCCTTCGCGGCCACATCTTTCGGCTATATGAGTGCAGACCAAATACCTCCGCCCGGTATGGTACAAGGCACCGATCCGCGCCCTATGTATGTAATGGAACTGGATGGAAGACTAGCGGCGCTGCGTGGGCGACCTGTAGTATATGATGCTTTTACAAATGTCGAAGGTGCTGCTGGTGTATTGAATAGGTTGGTTAGCATACGAGACATCTGTGTCCAGCGCAATAAAGCCCCATTCCATACCATACTCATTGATAGCTTCACATCCTTTAATGATTTCGCCATATCCGATAGCCTTGAGGTATCGGACAACAATAATGCCGGGCGCAAACGTGGAGATTTATCCCTTATGACAGTGCAAGATTATGGGTACGAGGCGGAAGCTGTTCGTAAACTACTATGGGAAAATCTTGTAGACCTTAAAAGGTACTGCAATGTAATCGTCACGGCGCATGAAATGGAGTACTATAAGCCAGTAAAGGTCAAGGAAGGCGAACCTACCCGTAGCGAACTTGCAGGATATAAAATTCTGGCAAGGGACAAGATTAGTGCGAAGCTTCCTACTAAGTTCGATGAGATATACCACTTCCTTCCAAAGGAAGTTATCATAAGCCAAAAGAAAATCCGGCGGCGCATCGTGTTCCAGGATCAATTGGCGCGTACCAGTTTCCCCGAACTAGCTAAGAGTACTGAAGAGTATGACATATCTGGACAGGAGTTTTACTACTTCTGGGCTAAGAAGATTGGAAGGATTTAATGCCTAACTTCCATGCTGAGAATATCTTCGGCCCGAAAGAACTTCTAACCGCTTCTGAGAAAGTGGCGCGGAAAAAGGAATATTATAGGCAGCATAAAACTACTGAAGCCTTTAAGGTTAAGATGGTTAAGCAAAATGCTTTTCTAAAAGCAAAGCGTGATAGAGAACGGGAAGAGAAGATTGCTGCCGGAACATACAGACCCCCAGGGTACAAACCGAAACATGTAGGCTGTGATACCTTAGCGATGGAGTGGTTAGTAGCCAATGGCTTTCGCGAGGCGCATGAAACGGGCTGTAGACCCATGCCACCGGCACCTACGAATCCAGTACGCAGTGGAGAATACCATCTTCCCGATCTAAATTTTCGTGTAAGGCATGCCCTTGACTGGTAATGTTGGCTTTACTAGCGCCCCTATAC
>JBAVTK010000166.1:0-2003 GCA_049696095.1 Aliidongia sp.
CCCTCGGTCAGCGTCATCATGCACCAGGCATTGGCGCCCTGCTGGCGCTCAAACTCGGCCTTGATCGGGCCGTAGCGCACGCCGTCGATCGTGACACCCTGCTCCAGCGCCAGCAGCCGTTCCGGTGCGACCGTGCCGTGGATGCGGACCTTGTAGCGGCGGATCCAGCCGGTCGAGGGCAGTTCCAGCTTGCGCGCCAATTCGCCATCATTGGTCAGGAGGATCAGCCCCTCGGAATTGAGGTCGAGCCGTCCGACCGAGATGACCCGGCCGATTTCGGCCGGCAGCGCGTCGAACATCGTCTGGCGGCCCTTTTCATCCTTGTGGCTGGTGACCAGGCCGGCCGGCTTGTGATAGCGCCAGAGCCGCGTCGGCTCCGGTTCGGCCAGCGGCTTGCCATCGACCAGCACGATGGCACCGGGCGCCACCGTGACGGCCGGGCTGGTCAGCACCTGGCCATCGATCGCGACGCGGCCCTCGGTGATCCAGCGTTCGGCCTCGCGCCGCGAACAGAGGCCGGCGCGCGCCAGCACCTTGGCGATGCGATCGCCGCGTTCTGTGTCGCTCATGACCGGGCCTCCCAGGCGGCGCGGCTCAGGCGATAGAGCACGTGCCGGCGCTGCGGATGGCCCTCCGGGACGATCGGATGGTCGAAATCATCCTTCGGGTCATGACTCATGCCCAGCCGCGTCATGACCGCGCGCGAGCGATGATTGTCCGGCATCGTCGTGGCGACGATTTCCGACAGGCCGAGCCGGCCGAACCCGTCCTCAAGCGCAGCCCTGGCCGCTTCGGTGGCATAGCCCCGGCCCCAAAACGGCCGGGCAAGCCGCCAGCCGACTTCCACCGCCGGGGTGAAAGGCGCCTCATACCGGGTCTTGCCAAGCCCGCCGACACCGACGAAATCGGCCACGCCAGGCGCTTCGAGCGCACAGAATCCGAAGCTGTGCTCGGTGAAATGCGCCCGCCACCGTTCGGCCGCGGCCTCGCACTCGGTACGACTCTTCGGCCCGAGCAACCACGCCATGACTTCGGGATCGGCCGACATCGCGGCCCAGGCATCAAGATCGGCATCACGCCATTCGCGCAGGATCAGGCGGGGGGTATGAAGCGGCAGGCCGTTCATCTAACGCCGCCCCGCGGCATCAATGAAGGCGCGGAAGATCCGGTTGTCAGCCTCGGTGATGGCGAATTCCGGATGCCACTGCACACCCAGGCAGAAGCGCCTTCCGGGCGCCTCGATGCCTTCGATCACGCCGTCCGGGGCGACGGCATCGACCATCACCCCGTCACCCACCCGCCCGACCGCCTGATGATGCGCCGAATTGACCAGGATCTCGGTCGCACCAGTCACCTTGTGCAGCAGCGTGCCCGGTTCGATCCGCACCGCATGGCCGGGTTCGTCGCGCGGGTTGGGCTGCTCATGGGCCAGCGCATCGACGATCTCGTCCGGAATATGCTGGACGAGTGTCCCGCCCAGCACCACGTTCAGCAATTGTTGCCCGCCGCAAATGCCCAGCACCGGCTTGTCGGCGGCGAGTGCCCCGCGCGTGATCGCCAGTTCGAAGGCGGTGCGGCGATCCTTGGTCGTGACGCTGGCATGGCGCGTCTCGGCGCCGAACAGCGCAGGATCGACATCGAACGCGCCGCCGGTCACGATCAGCCCGTCGATCAGGCCGAGATAGGCCTCGGCCTGTTCCGGCTCGTGCGGCAGCAGGACCGGCAGGCCGCCGGCCCGAACGACGGCGCCGCAGTAATTTTCCCGGAGCGCGTACCAGGGGAATTTGGAATAACCGCCGGGCGGTTCGCAATCGAGAGTGAGGCCGATGATGATGGGACGGGACATGAATTTTCCTGAAACGGGCCAGCGGACATTAGGCCGCGGAGCGTTGCGGCGCAACGGGTCGGGTGTCGGCGCATGACCGGTCCCGATTTCATGGATCTGGCCTTCGCCGAGGCCGAAGCCGCGGCGGCCGCGGGCGAGGTGCCGGTCGGCGCCGTGC
>JBAVTK010000167.1:0-13478 GCA_049696095.1 Aliidongia sp.
CGGCCAAATAGGGCAGAGCCAGACCGATGCCCAGGCACAAAAACACCAGCACGATGTCGCTCGGGCTGCCGGCCAGCGCGAATCCCACCGCAGTACCCAGAAACGGCGCCGAGCACGGCGTCGCCAGCAGGGTGGCAAAGGCGCCCGCGAGAAAATTGCCGGCGAGCGACGGACCGCCGCCCGGCGCCATGCCGGCCAGCCACCAGGGTAGATTGATCTCGAACCAGCCGAGAAGATTGCATGCGAACAGGGTGACGAGCGCGGCCAGCGCCGCCAGGAAGGCCGGTTCCTGAAATTGCAGACCCCAGCCGACGGCGAGGCCGGCCGAACGCATGGCGATCAGGATCGCGGCCATGGCGACGAACGAGACGATGATCCCGGCCGACGAGGCGAGAAACCCGAGCCGGGTCGCGCGCCGCCCCTGGCCGGAATGACCGACCAGCGCGACCAGTTTCATCGACAGCACCGGCAGCACGCAGGGCATGAAATTCAGGATGAAACCGCCGAGCACGGCCAGCGCCAGCATCGGCAGCAAGGCGGCACCGGCGGTGATCGGTGCCGCGACCAACGGTGCCGCGGAGATAAAGCCGGCGCGGATCGCCTCGGGTGGTGCGGCACGATCGATCACCGTCAGGCCGAGCTGATGGCCCGGCAACTTGGTCGTCGCTGCGGCCCCGCCCGGCAGGGTGGTCTTCAGCACCGTCACCCCGTCCTCGTCGCTCTGCACGGGCGGCAGATAGCTGAAGCCGTCGGCCCCTTCGACCAGCAGATCGGGCCGTTGCAGCGCCGGCGTCGCGCGCAGCCGGACCGACAGCACGGCATCCTTGCCCGATTCGGCGATGGTGGCGCCGATCAGCACCAGACCGGCATCGGTCGCCGGGCCGGGCACGCGCCGGGCGAAGCGGTCGATCAGCGCCGCCGATTCGGGCGAGGCCGCCGCGCCGGCCGGAATATCCAGCACGAGATCGACATCATTGGGCACGCAGATTGCGGCACAGGTCAGAAAATGCACGCTCGCTTGGGCCTTGGCCGGCGATGCCGAATCGGGCAGGGTCGCCGCGAGCGGCAGCACCACCTCGTCCTCATAGCCGAAGGTTTCCAGCCCGGCATAGGAAAAGCGATCGGGCACCGGCCAGCTGGTCTCGCTGATCGTAAGGTTGGTCGAGCCGGTCCAATCGGTCTCGGGCGGCAGGCCGGCATCGCCCGGTGCGCGCCAATAGATCTTCCAGCCGGGCTGAAGTTCGAAATGCAGGCCGAGCCGCAGCGCGCCGGCCGGACCCGGTGCGGCCAGCAACCGCACGCGCCCCTGCCGGGTGCTGCCCCAATCGGAGGCGAGTTCGGCCGCCGGTGCGGGGCCGGGCGAGATCAACGGCAGCAGCAGGAGAACCAGCAACGGCCAGAGCGGGAGTGTTGGACGGGTCATGCCTACTCTTTACACCGTCGGCGCGCGGATGGCATGAACAACTTGTCGCGAGGTGCGCTGTGCCGACCTGATTCATCAGCCCTGGCTTGCAGCCGGCGCGAATGCGCCTTATCTCATGTGTCATGAAACGCAAGGCCACGACACCGCTGCCGCGCAGCGGCCCCAAAGACGCAAACGGCGGTTATCTGACCGGCCAGCTGCTGATCGCTATGCCGCAGATGCAGGATGCGCGGTTCCACCGTTCGGTGCTTTATATCTGCGCCCATTCCTCGGACGGCGCCATGGGGCTGGTCATCAACAAGGTGCTGGACAGCCTGACCCTGCCCGAGTTGATGGCCCATCTGGAAGTGCCGACAGAAACGCCCTTACAGCCCGAGAAGATCCATTTCGGCGGGCCGGTCGAAACCGCCCGCGGATTCGTGCTGCACAGCGCCGATTACATCGATGACGGCACGCAGATCATCGGTCAGGGGCTGGCCCTGACCGCGACGCTCGACATTCTGCGCGCTATCGGCCGGGGCGAGGGGCCGAGCCGGACCTTGCTGGCCCTGGGATATGCCGGCTGGGGGCCGGGCCAGCTTGATGCCGAAATCCAGGCCAACGCCTGGCTGAACGTCGCGGCCGACGATGCCATCGTGTTCGACCCGCAGAACGACACGAAATGGGAACGCGCGATCGGCCGGCTGGGGATCGATGCCGCGATGCTGTCGAGCGAAGCGGGGCACGCCTGAGGGCTTGTACTTGAGTTGTGGTTTTTGTTGAAGCCCCAGAAATTTTCCAATGTTTCCAATGGGGCTCGGTCAAAGACCCGTTTGCCTTGCCAGATCTGACGGGTTAGATTTGACTGGCGGTATCGACCAAGGTTGAAGACGATTCGGCATCCTGGATGGCCACTCGGTGCTAGCGGGGGTTGAATTTAGACCGAGGTTGGTGCTGATGATCGGCTAGTAAACGCCCATTCCATTGCAGCACGGCCCTTCAGCCGAGATTCGATCTTATTTAGAAATGCTGTAACTTTCTCATCGACATTAAACCATTCATGTTTATGCTGCGGGCTTATGCTGCTCTGGTTAGATGGCGGATGCACGGGTGAACGATCGTCGATAGTGGCATGACGCGGGCTTGCCCGTCATGTGGGACCCGGGAGGAAGATATTTGATGACCGAAAAGCCTACCGTGCTCGTCATCGACGACGAGCCGCAGATCGTTCAGGCCATTATCGATCAATTGGAACATGACTTTCACGTAATCGCCGCCTCGTCCGGGGCGGAGGGGGTGCGCATTTTGACCGAGCGCACCGACATCGCCGTGATCCTGTGCGATCAGCGCATGCCGAAGATGACGGGCGATGAATTCTTCAAACGCGCGCGAGAACTGTCCCGTGCCAGCCGAGTACTGATCACCGGCTACGCCGATCTTCAAGCGGTCGTGCGTGCGATCAACGATGGGCAAATCCATTCATACATGTCGAAGCCCTTCGATATCGATCATCTGCGCCTCGCGGTCGGCGCGGCCTATAAAGGCTACCAGACCGCCACCGCTTTGCAGGCCGAGCGCGACCTCATGCGGGGTCTGATGGACAGCATGCCCGACCATATCTACATCAAGGATCGGGATTGCCGCCTCATGCGGATCAACCGGACGATGGCCGATTGGCTCGGTTTCGACAGTCCGGAAATGGCGATTGGCCGGCGCGAGGATTATTTCGTCCCCGCCGACCATGCAATCGAGATCGCCGAGGCGGAGAAGAAGATTCTGGAAGAGGACGCCCCGCTCGTCCACCAGGTAAGGGTTGAGGCTGAGGGCACGACCAGCGAGCGCTGGTGGTCGACCATCACCGTGCCGATTCGCGACGACAGCGCAAAGGTCACGGCAATGGTGGCGATCCGCCGTGATATCTCCGAGGAGCGGCGCCTGGAACGCGATCTGGCCCACCAGCAGTCGCGCCACGCCGAGTTGGAGGAGATCAACCGAAAGATCCAGCACGCGGCCGGACATGATCCGTTGACCGGGCTGGCCAACCGGATTCTTCTGGAAGACCGCATGCAACAATTGCAGGCACAATCCAAGCGGCACGGTACGTCGATCGCCCTGATTTATCTCGATCTTGATGGGTTCAAGACGATCAACGACACGCTGGGTCATGCCGTCGGTGACAACGTACTAAAGACAGCAGCCGAACTGTTGGTCCCCTGCCTGCGCGCGACCGATGTTGCCGCGCGGCTCGGCGGGGACGAATTCGTCGTGCTCTGTACGGTCGACCGGGCGCGACCGCATCTGGGCGCGAAAATGGTGGCCGACCGCATTCTTCAGTCGATCGGCGGCATGTCGCTTCCCGATCCAACGCTGCGAATGGGTTGTAGCATCGGCATCGCCGTCTTCCCCGATGACGATAAGGACTTTGCCGGGGTCATGCGCTTGGCCGACCGCGCCATGTATGAAGCAAAACGCGGCGGCAAGAATGCCGTCGTTCTATCCACGGAGTTGGCGCCTCAGGTTTCGGCGACAACAAGTTGCGGCAGAGGGCAAGATTATGGCAGAGGAGAAGATTGTGGGACAGGACAAGATTATGGCGGGATGGCAATTGGGTGTGCTTCAGCAATCGGTCAGGCTTAGCGATCAGGACATTGAGCGCCGCAAACGAGTCGTCGAGCTTACCGCTGCGGACCTTCCGCGCATTGCCACGGTGAAGAGCATTGTCAGCATGCGGGCCGATGCGTTGGCGGACGGTTTTTTCGAATTTATGAAGGGTCTGGACGAAGCCGCTGCGCTGTTTCGCCGCTCTGACCTTCTGGCAGAGACCAAGCGTCTGCAACACGAGAATTTGATTGCCATGGTGAGCGGCGTCTACGGTCGAGACTATGTTGAGCAGCGGCTGCAACTCGGCTTCCTCTACAGCAAGGTCGGGCTCAATACGCGCGTTCTCCTCGGTGCATTCCATCATTTGATGCGAACCGTCGGCGTCGCCATCATGGCCAATGCAACCAAGGATCCGCAGGGTGCCTTCGAGTGTTTCATGTCGCTCAAGAAGATCGGTTTCCTCGATATGAGCCTGATCATCGACGTGATGATGGCCGAACGAGACAACACCATCAACGCTCAGCAGGAAGCCATCCGCGAACTATCGACCCCGGTACTCCAAATCCGCGACCGCCTGCTCATCCTGCCGATCATCGGCGTCCTCGACACGTTTCGCGCCAGGCAACTGACCGACAGCCTGCTTCACGCGATCCGCGCCAATCGGGCCAAGGTGGTGGTGATGGACATTACCGGCGTGGCTGCCGTCGATTCGAAGGTGGCCAATCATCTGATCCAGACCGTGGCTGCGTCGCGGCTGATGGGGGCCACGGTCATCGTGACCGGGCTGTCGGCCGATGTCGCCCAGGCGCTCGTCGGCCTCGGGGTCGATTTGAGCTCGCTCAATACTGTGGGAGATTTGCAAGGCGGTCTCGAACTGGCCGAGCGCAATCTCGGCTATCGGATTGTCGCCCAGCACGATAGCTATGATGAGCAATCGGCCTACGCGACATGACCATTCCGATTCTCAAGCAGGGCACGGTGCTGATCGTCTCGATCCAGGCCGCCTTGTCTGATAACCTGCTCGTCCAGTTGCGCGACGATCTGGCCAATCAAATCGGCCGCTTCCGCGCGACCGGCGTCGTCATTGACGTCTCGTCCCTCGATGTGATGGATTCTTTCGCTACCCGCACGCTACACAGCATCGCCGACACGACCAAGCTGCGGGGCGCCGAAACGGTCATCGTCGGCATCCAGCCGGATGTCGCCTTTGCCATGATTCAGCTCGGCCTCACCCTCGACGGGGTGATCACCGGTCTTGATCTTGAAGAAGGACTCGCAGTCGTGCAGCGTCGGGAACAGGAGAGTTTGCGTCGTGCTCGGTGACGAGATCGTCGTAGCGGTCCTCAAAGAATCGGACGTCGTCACCGCGCGCCAAAAGGGGCGCGAGGTCAGCCTGCGGCTGGGATTCACCGGCAGCGACCTGACCATCATCGCGACGGCAATTTCCGAGATCGCCCGCAATATCGTCGTCTATGCCCACGAGGGCGAGATAGCCCTGGGCCCGGTCATGATCGGCAACCGGCACGGGATCTCGGTCGCGGCGCGGGACAGCGGACCGGGCATTCCCGATATCGCCGCAGCGATGCGGGATGGATTTTCTACCGGTATCCGTAGTCTGGGTTTGGGGTTGCCCGGCGCCAAGCGGTTGATGGATGAGTTCGAAATTCAGTCAGAAGTCGGTGTCGGCACCACGGTGATTATGCGCAAATGGTTGCGCAAATAATGATCGCCACTGCCTCGGGAAAATGCGCCTCGATCGACTGGGGTATCGCCGGCCTCGGTCTGGGCGGTGGACAAATATCGGGTGACCTTTATATGGTGGCGCCGCACGCGGCCGGCGCATTGGTCGCCGTGGTCGACGGGCTCGGTCATGGTCCCGAAGCCGCCATTGCCGCACGGGCGGCGACCACGGTCTTGGCGAACCATGCGGATTTACCCGTTACCGAACTCATGGCCTTGTGCCACGAAGCCTTGCGCCGGACCCGCGGTGCCGTGCTCAGCATCGCCTTGTTCGACGAGACCGCACGGCAGATCATTTGGCTTGGGATCGGCAATGTCCAGGGCATCCTCATTCGGTCCGAAAGGAGAGCGCCGAAGGCTCGCGAGTCCTTATTGTTGCGTGGTGGCGTCGTTGGCTATCAGATTCCGACACTGCGCGCCGCCGCCTTACCCATTGGTGCTGGGGACGTTCTGATCCTTGCGACCGACGGTATCGCCGGTGACCTGGCCGGGATTGAACCAGGAGATCAGCCGGCCCAAAATTTGGCCGACGATATCTTGCATTGGCATGGCAAAAACACCGATGACGCGTTGGTGCTGGTCGCACGCTATCGCGGACCGCCCTCATGATTTCTGACACGCGGTCCTTGTCGGATCAATATGAGGCGGCGCTCAACGAGCATCTGGCGGACCCGGACAGCGAATTTGCCCTTCATCGAGCCTACGAAATCGGCCGCAACGCCATCAGCGGCGGGCTGGGCGTGCTCGACATGGTCAAGCTGTATCACGACGCCTTGGCCCGGGTGATCGAGCGGGTGCCGCCAGCCGATCTTCAGAAACAGATCGAAATGGCGGCGAATTTCTTTTCAGAGACGCTGTCTTCCTTCGAAATGCTGATGCGTGGGTACCGGGATAGCAACGTTCTGCTGCAAGAAACCAACGAAATGCTGCGGCGGACAAAGGCCACTGCCGAAGAGGCGCATAATCGGTTGCAGCACACCCAGACGCAATTGGTCCACTCGGCCAAAATGGCCTCGCTCGGCGAACTGGTCGCCGGTATCGCGCATGAGGTCAATAATCCGCTGACCTTCGTCATCGCCAATCAGGCGACCGTCGGCACGTTGCTCGCCGAGGTGGCCGCCAACGCGCAAGTGCATCGTGCCTTGGCCGACAAGCTCGAAAAGGCACGCGACCGGTTGGCGAGAACGCGGAACGGTCTCGATCGCATCACCAGCATTGTGTTAAATTTGCAAACATTCTCTCGATTGGATGAAGGTGATTTCAAAGAAGTACGAGTCAATGAAAGTATCGAGTCGGTAATCATGCTGATCGAGCATCGCTTTGAGGACCGAATAACATTGACAACGGAATTCTGTGCCGAGGACAAATTGTTTTGTTCGCCGGCAATTCTCAATCAAGTCGTGATGAATATTCTGACTAATGCGATCGACGCGATCGACGGCGATGGCGTCATCGGCATCCGCACCAGACGTGATGAAGCGCTGTTTGAAATCAGCGTATCCGACAATGGTTCCGGTATTTCGTCTGAAAATCTCGAGCGAATCTTCGAGCCGTTCTTCTCCACCAAACCGGTGGGCTCCGGGACCGGACTGGGGCTGGCCATTTCCTACAGCATCGTGAAGGCCCATCGCGGCGTCATCACGGTTGAGAGCGAACTCTGCAAGGGCAGTACCTTCACGGTGAAGATCCCGATGACGCTGGATGGCGACCCCGCGCCCTGCGCCGCTGGCCGATGACGCCTCGTTCGCTCCGCGGAACGACACGAAATGGGGATGCGCGATCAGCCGCCTGGGGATTGATGCCGCGATGCTATCGAGCGAAGTAGGCCACGCCTGAGCCGGCGCCAGTCATTCGGACGGTGTCATCGCGCGCGACAAACGCGCGAAATCGTCGAACGGCCTCCCTCGTTGCTCGCTGAGCAAGGTAACGGCCGACGACTTTCTCGTGTAACGTCGTTCCATTGCGATGGACCTGAACCTTGAGCGAGTGATGATGCGGCAGCTTCGTAAGATTGTGATCGTCAATACCGCGGATGAAGGGGGTGGGGCCGAGCGGGTATCTATGGCAGTGCTTGAGGGGTTTCTCGAACTCGGCCTCGACGCGTGGCTCCTGGTCGGTCACAAGTTTGGCAATAATCCTCGTGTCTTGTCGTTTCATGAGAGTCCGTTTTTCGACTATCGGCCCTATGGAAACCCGCGCAGCGTGCGCGAACTTGAAAGGCAGCGGCGCAAGGATCTGTCCCTGGGATTGGAGGATTTTAACCACCCCTATTCTCGTTGGATTGACGAGATGACCGGTTCGCCGCCCGACCTGGTGCTGTGCCACAATCTTCATGGTGGGTATTTCGACCTGCGCGTTCTGTCCGTGCTGAGTGACCGCATGCCGGTCGTACTGCGGCTGTTCGACATTTGGCTGCAGACTGGTCACTGCGCTTATTCGTTAGGCTGCGATCAATGGCGGCAGGGATGCGGCGCCTGTCCCGACCTGTCCATCCCGCCCGCGATTGCCCAGGATGAGTCGCGGTTCAACTTGAAACGAAAGCAGCGGATCTTCAAGAATTCCCGACTCTTTATCTCGGCCGAAAGCCGGTGGATGCTCGATCGCGCCAAGCAATCTGTGCTGGCCGCCGCAGCACTCGATTGGAAGCACATTCCGGGCGGCGTCGATCTGGCCACCTTCTTTCCGGGATCCCGCAAGGACGCCAGGCGGCGCCTGGCACTCGATCCGGACGCGACGCTGCTGCTCTATGTCGCAAATCAGGGCACGGCCAATCGCTACAAGGACTTTGAGACTGTGCGGCACGCTCTGGCCGCGTTGCCGGACCGGCCACCAGGGCGCGGCATCACTTTGCTCGTCGCCGGATCGAACGCGCCGGATGAGGCGATCACGCCCGACATTCTGGTCCGTCATGTCGGCTATATCCAGTCCCGGCCGCGTCTCGCCGATTTCTATCGGGCCGCCGACATCATGATCCATTCGGCGTTCGAGGAGACTTTCGGCAACGTCGTCGCCGAGGCCATGGCCTGCGGAACGCCGGTCGTGACGGCATCGGGCGGCGGCGTGCTTGAATTGATCGACCAGGGTCGGACCGGGCTGGCCGTGCCGCCGTGCGAGCCAGTCCAGTTGGCCGCGGCCATCGCGCAACTGCTCGACATGCCAGCGCATCGCCGGGAAATGGGCGTTGCCGCTGCCGAGGCAGCACGGCGCACACTCGACGGCCGGACCATGATCCGCAATCTGCAATCATGGTGCAGCGAGGTCCATTCGACCTGGCATGCCCAGGCGGCATTGTGAAAGAGCACGCCATGGACGGAACACGCTACTCGACCGAAACGGTCGCCCGGTTCTTCGCCTTTGCTCGGCCGGGAAACTGGCTGGTCTCTAAGATCCCGCCGCTCCTCGCTATCGCTTATATTGAGATCCTTCGGTTCGGCATCGCGCCCGGCGAGGCCGCCCGATTGCTCGTGTCTGCCGTGATTTCGATTGGTTGCGTCGCGATCTACGGTCACTTGGTGAACGATATTTTCGACCTGGAAGCGGATCGGCTGGCCGGCAAGATCAACCGACTCGCCGCGATGCGCCCGATCCGGCGCCGGCTGCTCGTTTCAGTGTTCGCGCTCACCGGTTTTCTGCCCGCAATGGTCACGGCCTATCCGCTCGGTGCGCTGCTGCTGCTGGCGCTGAATTACCTATGGCCGACGATTTATTCGATGCCGCTCATGCGGCTGAAGGAACGCGGCTTGCTTGGTGTTGCCTGCGACGCGCTCGGTTCCCACATCACCCCGACCTTGTTCATCCTGGCCCTGTTCGCACAGGCGACACCAAGCGGACTCACCGTGACAGCGCTGGTCGCGACACTCTGGGCCGCGCTGCTGGGCCTGAAGGGGATACTGCATCATCAGATCGCGGATCGGGACAATGACATCCGATCCGGGATCGTGACCTTTGCCACCAGGGCCGACCTGCCGACCGCCCAGCGATTTCTGACACGGCTCAATCTCTTGGCGGAGCTTCCGGTCAGCGCACTTTTCACGCTTTTGGTGTGCCCGTGGTGTCCGCTCGCGATCCCGGCATTTGTCCTCTATGTCGGGTCGGAGGCCCTGAAATACCAGTTCGGCTTCCAATTCGCCTTGAGCGCCGAGCCAGCGACTGTCCGACCGAGCGTGCCCTTCGCCAACGAGATGTTCTACACCCTGTGGATGCCGATGGCCGCGGCGGTGCAGCTCGGTTTCGAGGGGCCGGGCTTTTTTTGGATTCCCCTCCTGCATGCCGCAATCTTCCGCCAACCCCTGGCGCGGCAGCGTGACGATTGGCGTGCGATGGTCCAGCAGGCCGGCGATTGGCGAGCCATTGTGACGCGGCTCGTCGAGTGGTGCGCGGAATTCGAGAATACCGTCGAGGTCTGGTTTGGACGGGTTGCTAAACCATCGCGACCGCTCCAGCACCCAAGCAGGGCGCGCGATCTGAAGCGACACGATATCCGGCGGCTATATGATGATGCCTATGCCGCCGAATACGAGCGGAAGTTCCTGGTGGATCCGTTGGTACTTGCCGATACCGACAGCGAACTACGGTTGCTCCGGCAGTTCCTGCCTCCTGGCGTGAGTTGGCTCGATGTTGCGTGCGGCACCGGCTTTTTCCTGCGGCATTTCCCGGAGATCGACCGGGCCGGGATCGACCTCTCGCCTGCCATGCTCCGGCTGGCGCGGCAGGGCAATCCGACCATCGAGTTGCGCGAACATGATTACCGCGACCCGATCGCGGAATGGGAGAACCGGTGGGGGCTGGTTTCCTGCATGTGGTATGCTTACGGCCTGGTCGATACGATCGCCGATCTCGATCGGCTTGTCGCGAATCTCTGGTGCTGGACCGCGCCGCACGGTGCTTGCTTCGTGCCGCTGGCCGATCCGCGGCTGATCACTGGTGTGAATTTGCCCTATCAGGCGCCAACCCATAATACCGGGCGGGTGATGATCACCGGCATTCTATGGAGCTATATCGAGGACGATATCGGCGCGGCCCATGCGCATCAATTAGCGCCGAACATCGAGTTCATGGTCGAACTGTTCCGGCAATATTTCGAGCGCGTCGACATTATTCGCTATCCACCGGCCTTCGAGGGCTGGCAAGGGCGCCCCGCGCTGCTTGCCTCGGGCAAGAAGCACGTCGCCGACAAGATGCCTCCTGCCGGCCCGTGGGTCATCCAGGCGGCCGGGACTGGCGGTGCGCCCTTCAAAAGAACCCCCTGAGGAATGCCGCGGCCGCATCGGAGATGCCGGCGATTTTGTTGGTCGCTTGGCGGTAGAGTTTGCGGTCGATCTCGGTCCGCGGGCCGCCGTCCGGAAGATCGCGGTATGGTCGCAATTCGCCGCGGCCGAGCGGCCGCGTCGCCGTGGCCGTGCATTGCACCACCAGGCTGACGCGGCTGGCGGCGCCACGAACCGCCTCGGTCGCGACGCCCCGCGCATAGAGGCCATGTCCGCCATGGTGCTCCGCCGCGAAAATGAAGACCTCATCGCCGGCGCGGATCTCCTTACCGCGCCACATGGTTTTCTCGTCGAATGCGAGACGGTCGCCGCTCTTCGGTTGTGGCGGCGCCTTCACGACAAAGCTGGTCATCGGATACTCCCGCTCGCCATCCCATCAACCGCGACCCGCGCCGGGGCGCGCTCCTTCGGAATCTACTCAATCACGCTTTTTGCACAACCTGTCATGCCCGCGGATAGGTTACGCTGTGGCGAGCCAATCGACCTATTCCTGCCCTCTGTTTGCGGAGGTTTGCGATGTCATCGCTCAGGCACTGCTGCGTCGTTCTGCTGCTCGTCATAACCTCTGTCACACAAGCCGCCGGACAATCGAGCGACTGGGCGACCTATGGCTACGAGGCCGGGCGGAGCAGCTACAATCCCAATGAGCTGGTTCTCGATCCACAAAGCGTCGCCGGGCTCCAGCTGCAATGGTCGGCCGATCTGGGTGCCGCGATCACGTCACAGCCGATCGTCGTCCATAATGCGGTGATTGCCGGACTGCCGACCGAATTGGTCTATATCGGGGCGGCGAATGGGGTCTTTGCCGCCTTCGACGCCGCGACCGGCGCGCTCATCTGGCGCCGCCAGCTGCTGACCGAAACCATTGGCTGCGGCCAGCAACCGGGCGGCCTGTTCGGTATCGTCGGCACGCCGGTCCATGATCCCGCGACCCACCGGATCTATGCCGCGGACGGCACCGGGCTGCTCTATGCCTTCGACGATGCGACCGGTGTCACGGTCGCGGGCTGGCCGCTCCAGGTGATTCCGCATCCCGACCATGAATTCGTCTGGGGCGCGCTCAGCCTGGCCAATGGCCGAATCCTGATCGAGAATGCCAGCTATTGCGACATCGCACCCTATACCGGCTTCGTCTTCTCGGTCGATCCGGTCGCTATCCAGATCGCCGCGACTTTCGCCGTCACCACGATCGGCGATGGCGGCGGGATCTGGGGCTATGGCGGCGCCGCCGTCGATCCGGTGAGCCAGGCGATCTATGTCGCCAGCGGTAACGGGCTCTCATCCGAGACTTCCGGCTTTTCCGAGGATGTCATCCGGCTCGACCCGGCCCTGGCCGTCGTTGGCGCCAATTATGCCGGTTTCACCGGCGGCGATGTCGATTACGGCGCCACGCCGTTCCTCTATTCGACCGCCTGCAACAACCAGACCGCCGCGATCAACAAATCCGGCGTTCTGGTGACCTATGATCGCGACAATATCGCGGCCGGTCCCCTGCAAAAGCTCCAGATCAGCGACAGCAGCGGCGATCTGATCGGCGATTTGGCGCGGGATACGACCGCCGGTCTCATCTTCGTCGCGAACCCGAATGATGCCCCGTCGGGCAGCTACGGTCACGGTCTCCTCGCCTTCGAGGTCAACGCGTCCTGTCAGCTCGAACTTGCCTGGCAGGCCGCGATCGGGGCCGGCGGCAACGGCCCGCTTGCCTCGCCGACGGCGATTCCGGGCGTGGTCTTCTTGGCGACCGGCGCCGGCAACACCGTCTATGCGGTGAATGCCCGCACCGGTGCCGTGCTGTGGACCAGTGGTGCCGCCATCGGGGGCGGCGCCTATGTGGCGCCTTCCGTGATCGGCGGCCAGGTCTTTCTCGGCACCTGGGATCAGCATCTCTACGCCTTTGGCCTGCCGGCCTCGCCACTCTTCGCCGCCTTGCTGCCGGACGCGCGCTCGGTGACGCTCGGCACCGAGGCGACTCTGTTCGCCACCATGCTCAATGGCGGCGGCACTGCACTCGACAATTGCCAGATCGCCCTGCCGGCCTCGGCCCCCGGCGGCTTGGCGTTGAGCTATCAGACAACCGATCCCGCGACCAACCTGCCGACCGGCCAGCCCAATCAGCCGGTCAGTATCGCCGCCCATGGCGGGCGGAGCTTCGTACTGGGTTTTTCGGCACCGGCCGCGCTCTCGGCGCCGGACCAAGGCTTGGTCTTTGCCTGTGACGGCGTCACGCATGCGGCGTCGATCGAGGGCTTGAACACGGTCGATCTGACGATATCGGCGACACCGGTCACCGATATCGTGGCGCTGGCCGCGACCGCCTCGGGCGACGGCATCTTGCGGATTCCCCTGACCGCCGGCGGTGCGGCCGCCTTTGCCGTCGCCAGCATCAATGTCGGGGCCGGCGGCACCCTGACCGCCTCGACCGATTTCGGCGGTGCCGCGTTGCCGGTGACAGCGACGCTCTGCCAGAC
>JBAVTK010000168.1:0-2294 GCA_049696095.1 Aliidongia sp.
CAATGGGCCAATTGATCGATTACGGCGAGTGCGCCTTGGATCGTCTGAACCGGTTGCAGCGGATGGATGTCGGCGAAGCCGGGCAGGCGGGCCATGCGCTCGTTCAGCCGCGGATTATGCTTCATGGTGCACGAGCCGAGCGGATAGAGCCCGGTATCGATCGCATAATTCTTCTGCGAGAGGCGGGTGAAATGGCGCACGATCTCCGGCTCGGACAGGCCGGGCAGGCCGATCGCCCCCCGGCGGCGGGCCGTACCCAGTCGGTTTTCGACCTTGGGCGGCGCCGGCAGATCGACGCCGCAGCGGCCGGGCGAATCCCGCTCGAACAACAACGGTTCTTCGATCTGAAGGCCGCGATTGCCGCTATAGGTGCCGCCGCTGCCGGTGCCGGCCTGGAAATTGCTGACCGCGCGGCTCCAATCGCTCATGACAATACCTCGGAAAGTGCTGCGGCGAAGGCGTCGATATCGGCCTCGGTCGTGGTTTCGGTCGCCGTGACCAACAGCAGATCGGCCAGCGCCTGGTCGCCCGGATAAAGCCGGCTGACCGGCACGCCACCCAGGATGCCCCGTGCGGCCAGTCGATCGACGATCGGCGCGGCCGGAGCGGGCAGGCGCAGCGTGAATTCATTGAAGAAGGTCTGGTTCAGCACGGCGACGCCCGGAACTCGGCCAAGCTTTTCCGCCAGTTGCACGGCGTAAGCGTGGTTGAGATCGGCCAGGCCGGTAAAGCCGGTCTCGCCCAGCAGGCTCATATGGATCGTGAAGGCAAGCGCGCACAGCCCGGAATTGGTGCAGATATTGCTGGTCGCCTTGTCGCGGCGGATATGCTGTTCGCGCGCCGACAGCGTCAGCACCCAGCCGCGCCGGCCATCGGCATCGAGCGTCTGACCGGCCAGCCGGCCCGGCATCTGGCGGACATATTTGTCGCGCGTCGCAAACAATCCCAGATACGGTCCGCCGAAATTCAGCGCGTTGCCGATCGACTGGCCCTCGGCCACCACGATATCGGCACCCATCTCGCCCGGCGGCATCACAGCGCCGAGCGAAACGACCTCGGTCACCGCGACGATCAGCAGCGCGCCGGCCGCGTGGCACGCCTCGGCCAGTGCGGAATAATCGCGCACTCGGCCGAAGAAATCCGGATTCTGCACGACGATCGCCGAGACATCCTTGTCGATCGCCTGGGTGAGATCCTCGTCGCCCAGCGCATCGGGCACAGCGGCCGTCACACCGAACCCGGCAAAGCGCGCATGGGTCGCCACCGTCTCGCGGTAATGCGGATGCAGGCCGCCGGACAGCACGGCGCGCTTGCGACGCGTGATGCGGTTGGCCATCAGCACCGCCTCGGCCGTGGCGCTGGCGCCGTCATACATCGAGGCGTTCGCCACATCCATTCCGGTGATCAGCGCCACCTGGGTCTGGAACTCGAAGAGATATTGCAGCGTGCCCTGACTGACCTCGGGCTGGTAAGGCGTGTAGGAGGTCAGGAACTCGCCGCGCTGAATCAGGCTGTCGACCGCGGCCGGCACATGATGGCGATAGGCGCCGGCGCCGAGGAAGCTCGGCACCGAGCCGGCCGTCATGTTGCGCCCGGCCAGCGCACCCAGCGCGCGCTCGACCTCGATTTCGCCCTGGTGCGGCGGTAGATCGAACGGTTCGTCGCGCCACGCCGCGCGCGGCACATCCTGGAACAGCGCATCGACCGACGGCACGCCGATCGCGGCCAGCATCTGGGCGCGTTCAGTCTCGGTCAGCGGCAGATAACGCATCAATGCAGCTCCGCCACCATGGCATCATAGGCCGCCTGATCGAGCAGGTCGGACAACTCGCTCGGGTCCGCGATCTCCATCTTGAAGAACCAGCCGGCGCCGGCGGCATCCTCATTGACCAGCGCCGGCTGATCGGCGAGTTGCTCGTTCGCGGCGGTCACGGTGCCCGAGACCGGGGCATAGACCTCGCTCGCTGCCTTGACCGATTCGACGACGGCGGCTTCCTTGCCCTTGACCAGTTCGCGGCCGGCCTCGGGCAGTTCGACATAGACGACATCGCCTAGTTGCTCGGCGGCATAGGGCGTGATCCCGACCGTGGCGCTGGTGCCGTCGATGCGGATCCACTCATGGCTCTTGGCGTAACGGATTTCGGTCATGTGATGTTCCTTGGAATGGCATCAGCCGCGGAAATAGCGATGTGGGGTAAAGGGTAGGTCGGCGACCCGCGCCGGGCGCGGCGTGCCGCGGACCATGAGGTCGACCGAGGTGCCGGTGGCGGCATGGGATGAGGCGACATAGCCCA
>JBAVTK010000169.1:0-8298 GCA_049696095.1 Aliidongia sp.
GGGCAAGCCCTCGGCATCGCCCGCCCGCGCGGTCACGCTCGGCACGCACAAGGCCAGCGCGCCGCGCATCCAGTCGCGCACCGCCGCCTGATCCTGCCAGCCGAGAAACCGGATATTGCCCAACTCGGCGGCGGTGGCTTTCGATACCTCGGCCAGCGGTCCGTCACCGATCAGCACCAGCGGTACTGTGCGGCCCTGGGCGCGTAGCAGCCGCATCGCGTCGAGCAGATGGACGATGCCCTTCTTCTCGACAAAGCGGCCGACGAACAGCACATAAGGCTCGGCCGATGGGCTTTCCACGGCATCGTCGGTTAGTTCGATGCCATAGCGAATGAGCTTGAGCTTGTCGGCCGGAAAACCGCGGTCGAGCAGCCGGTCGCGGATGAAGGCCGACACGCAGATGAACGCCGCCGCCTCGCGCTTCAGTCGCTCCAGCCGGCGTTGATAGATGGTCGGCAGTAGACGCCGCCGATAATGCTTATCCTTGGTGGCGTCACCGCCATGATATGTCACGACCAGCGGGATGCCCAGATGTCGGGCGATCGGCAAGGCCAAGGCGCCGCCGCGTCCGAAATGGGCGTGGACGATGCGCGGCCGCAACGCTGCGAGATCCTGCTTGTTCGGTACGATGCCGAATTGCTTGAACAGCATGCGATCAAGGCCACCGCCCCTGCCCGACCCGCCGAGAATCAGCGGCTCGGCGCCGAGATCCGCCAACCCGTCGTCGATCCGGCAGCCGACCCACTGCGGGGTCAAATGCTCGAACCCGAGATAAAGCCGCCGCAGGAAATGCGCCTCCGACCGCGGCACGATCCGGTCGCGATAGACCAGCACGGTGCCGGCGCTCATGGCATCGGCCCCTGGGCGGCAAAGGAACGAACTCGGGCTGTGGCGCACATCGCCGCAGCCATACCGCGTGGCCCGGCGGCTGCCAAGTCCATAAGGCCGGATGACGGCGTTACATATGCATGCCCGGCATGGTCTCGCCGCCATCGGCGCTGCCGAGTTTGCGCACCAGAATCTGCGTCTCGACCGCCCCCGCCTTGGCGAAAGTCAGGGTCAGTGGGACATTTTGGCCGGCGGCCAAGGGCTGTTTCAGTCCGATCAGCATGAGATGGAGCCCATTCGGCTTGAGCACCAGCCTTTCGCCGGCATGGATCGCGATCCCGTCGAGTTGCCGCATCTTGGCGATGCCGTTCTCGGTCCTTTCCTCATGCAACTGCACTTGCTCGGCCATCGGCGAGGTGATGGCGACCAGGCGATCATCGTCGCTGCTTTCGATGCTGAGATAGGCGGCGGCAATCGTCGATTTGCCGGGCGTGGCCCGCGCCCAGCCTTGCTCGACCTGAATCGGCGCTTGAGCAAGGGCGGAAGCAACAGCAAATGTCGCCGCGAAAACCAGGCAAAACAGTGACCTCAACATGGAGCAATCCTCATGGCGCCGGGCCGTAACCGCCCGGTGGCAGGGTACCGAGTAAACTTGCGGCGGCAAGGATAGCAAGGCCCAGAGCCTGTTCAATCGAAACATTTCGGGTGAGTCGGATGAACGCTGTCTACTCCCTCTCGTTTAGGCTGCCGCCGCGAGGAGCGGGAATCCGTTGTGATTCCTTGTCTCGCACCGAATCGATGTCCGCTAGAACCGGAGATTGAGCGAATCGAAGATTGTGAAACGAGGTGACAAAGCCCTGGAGGCCGATACCTTCGAGCCGAGTCCCGAGCAGATCGGACTGCATCTGCGACATGTCGTGAAGCGCCGGCGGCAGCCGACCGAGCTTCGCAACGACGCTAAGCACGATAATGCCGAGAACTGCGATCAGGATCGTATTGCGATATATTGGCCGGAATGTTTGCACGGCGCGATCGAGCGCTTCCCCCGGAATCGGCCCCGACAATCGCGGAATCAGAATTTCTCGGTTGATGGCCGCAAGGCCGAACATCGGTAAGAAGATGCCGATTTTGACCAGCAGCAGTTGCCCATAGCCTGTCGTTACCAAAGCATGAAAGCTACCGACGAGAAGCCAGGCATTGACGCAGCCGGTGACCGCAAGCGCACCGACCGCCCAAAGGCACCGCGAGGAATAGCGCCAGATGGCACGGCGAGCGGCCGTGACCGCCTCGACATCGCCTCTCCGGTGAGCGGTGCGGATCATCAGCGCCAGCGGCAGGAGACCGCCGAGCCACGCGCCCATCGCCAGCAAATGAATGGCATCGGCCCCGACATGGAGCACCCCTGCCAGCCCGTGATCGTCACCGCCATGACCGATCCACGCCAGGGTGGCCAGCATTGCCGCCGCCGGGAGAATGCCAATCCGGCCGAAGGGTTGCCGGAGCATGGCCGCGGCACCCAACGCCAGCGCGGTCGACACGGCCAGTGCCAACTCGATCATCATGATATGACCAAAGCGCGTGCGTGTGACGGTGATACCAAGAACGCCGCTCCCGATGACATCGCCGAGCGGCCGGTGGCCGAAGCCAGCGGCCTGGGTGACGAGCCAAAGGCTCGCCGCGAGCACGGCGCCCCCCCACCCTCCCCACACGATGAAGCGCCATCCGCGCGCCAACGGCGCGATGCTGAAATCGAAGTAGAGAGCGCCCGCAAGCTGCCCAGCCGCAGCGAAGAGCAACGCGCGGGCAACGACCAGCAGCGTTCCTGGATCAATCATTGCGGGACGACCGTGAACGTGAAGGTGCCTGTGGATTCGTGCGTATCGACCGAAAGCGCATGCCACATCACCTTGTATTTCCCGGCCGGCAGAGGCTTCAGCGCGACCGCTATTTCATCGCCGGATTCGACCGCCGAGTCGCCCTTGTCGACACGGTTGCCGGCCTCATCCCTGACTTCGATCGTGCTGAAGGCCGGCTCAAGATTCTGGGTGAACCAGATATGCACGGCGTCAGGCGCCTGCTGCACCGTGCTGCCCACCTTGGGGAGCGCGTGGTCCAGAAAGGCATGGGCCTGCGCCGGCAGCGGAGACCCCGCTGCAATGATCGCCATGGCCGCAGCCAGGGTGGTCGCGCGCCTAGCTGCCAAGGAGCGGACGCCCGACGGTGTTGGGGAATATGTCGTCGAGATAGAGGTGGAATTGTACGAGACCGCCGATGCCATGACCCTGTCCTTCACCATAGGGAATGATCAATTCTGTACCAATTTGGTAATACTGCCCGGACCAGATCACGCCGGGTGCGATGACGCCGGTCGCGGCGAAGCCGAAATTATTTGTGGCTCCGGTTACCACGCCGCGATTGAGCGGTGTAGCACTGGTAATTTCGACAAGCGGTATCAGGTGATCGAACGGCGGGGCTATGTCCACATCCTGTACGTGGTGTTGAAGATATTCGAGACTGTACTCGATGGCGAAACCTGCATTGAACACCTCTTGATTGAGCGTGCCGGTGCTGTTGACGCGGGTTGGCACGTCGATGCTGAGATTGCCGGTGATCGCGAAAGGCCGCAGCCAAGGTAAACTGTCCGGCAGGTCGCCCAAGCCCTTGCCGAAATCGAAGGTCGGCGAGATCGTCGTATGATCGTCGGCGCCGCCATTATTCACAGCACCGGTATGGCCCAGGCTCTCCTGGATTCCGAAGAGCGCCATGGCCTCGTGCGGACCATCGACGAAGAGCTGATACTGTTGACCGATGGTCAGCGTACCAAAGCCGTCACGCGCCGCCTGGCCTTTGGGCTGAAAGTAGTTCCACTCATATTGAATGGTGAAGTCGGAGTCGCGTGTGATGCGCTTGGAAATGTCGAACTCGTAGGAATAGGATTCTCCACCGGTCGGATCGTCCGGGTTCTTGGTCACGGTGCCAAGAGTGCCTTCATCGGCAGTAAAGGGATCATCGGTCTGAAGCGTCGCAGGGAAGAAACGGTCGCCGGCGAAACCATGTGCCGCGGCATCCGGCGCAGCAGCAACGGTTCCCACCAGCACCAGGACGCCAGCGCACGATAAGGCGCGAATCATTACACACTCCTCTAGATCAAGAAGAACCAACCGCCCCTAAGGACGGAGTTATATACTCGACTGCTTAGAGGGTTATTGGGGGAGCGCGTGCCCGGTAGTATCGAAGCGGCTCGTTCCAAACCGGGATAGCCTGAGCGATGTCGGCAAGCAGTATCGGCCGAACGGCCGGGCCGCCGACGATTGGAGCCGGCGGGACCGGGGCTGTGATTGAAGCCGCGACGGCAAGGCAGATCGAGCAGCCGCGATGGTGCTGGACCGGCGGCGTTTTGCCCGTTTTCATTGAGCAATTGCCAGTCACGACGCCGGGCAACTGATCGGCCTCGGCGAGCCTGGCCTCAACCGAGAGGATGGCAGGCAAAAGCATCTGAACGATGAGCGCAAGCCCAGCCAGCCAGGTACCAACCGCCAATGCTCTCTGTCTCTCGGCGCTCACTCTCAATGCCCTTAACTATCTCTACCGCGCGGGGCCGAGGCGGCTAAAGCGAGCCTTTCCCCTGATCCCTCGAACTCCCGCCCCTCGCGCAAAGCGCGTTCCTCGTTGAGCGTCTGACAGGCAAGCGGTCAGCGACGCGCCGGCCAGCAGGGCCGCGGTCAAAATGCGGGGCATTCGGGTTGGTCCTTCGGGGAAAAACGAGTCGGGATGGCGCCGCTCAGGACGGCGCGCGGATCACAAGGCGAGACTCGAAACCGAAGGAGGACCGCGCGGTGACGCGGCGGCGACAGCGCGGCGGAAAACTGGCAGGGCTGGCGTCGGCACCGGGTCGAGCAATTTGCCAAAACGCGCCAGCACGGGGCTCGGCAGGTCGGGCGTAACGAATCCGCCCTGGGCGAGCGCCTGACAAATCGGGCACAGCGTGCAATCGCCCGATTGATGATGATCCTGCGGCGCCCCGCTCTTGTCGCCGCTGCCATGGCAGATGCTGGCGGCGAAGTCGTCGGGGCCGGTCGCGGCGAGTGCCGCCATCGGCATCATGCCGGCCACGATGATCTGGCAGAACAACGCAAACAGCGCCGGGACAATGCCCCAGCGCAATCGCCGTTCCGGTCTGCCGACGTCTCGTGTCATGCGGTTCCCCGAGTGAGTGGGAAAGATGACAGATCGGCCGATGAAATCAACCATGCTGTCCGATCAGGCTTCTCAATCAATGTCAGTGGCGATGGTATGCCAGGGTCAGCGTAGTCGCTTTACGGTTTTGTGGCTGTCCTGGCTTCGACCGCCGGCCCAACATCACTTTCGACGATCGACGCCATAACGCTTTGGGCGCGGCGTTACGGCAGTCCATAAATCGAGCGTATCAGTCCCTCATCGCGCCGGATGCTGCATCACCTGGGCGTTGAGCGCGGCCAGCGCCGGGTCGGCATTGAGCAACGCCACGCAATCGCGCCAGCCGAAATCGGGTCGGGTCGGCGCCAGCGTCTCGATGATCTGCGTCACGAGCGCCAGATCGGCCGCCTCATCGACGCAGAACCGATAAGGTGCTGGCTGGTCAGTGCCGAGTTGCCGAAAGCCGAAGCGTTCCTTGCGGCGCCAGATAAAGGGCGTCACATGCTCATGCTCAAAGCGGTCGACCGATTCGCGCAGGGCGGCATCGAGTGCCGCGCGGCTGAAAACCTCGGTGTCGAGGCCGCGCGGGAAGCGTTCAACATCAAGGCTCGCGTAGTGCGTGTCCGGCCGATGGGCGAGATAGTCGGCAATCACCTGATCGACCAGGCCCGGATCGATCAGCGGGCAATCAGAGGTCACGCGCACGATCGTCGCCGCGCCCGCTTGGCTGGCCGCACCGGCAAAGCGCGCCAGCACATCCTGCTCCGACCCACGATGGACCGGAATCCCCAGATCGGCCGCGATTGCGGCGATCGGGTCCGAGCCCGGCGCCTCGGTCGTTGCCACAATGATACCATCAAGGCGGGTCGCGCGTTGCAGCCGTGTCAAATGCCACCACAGCAGCGGCCGGCCCAGAATCGGGCGCAACACCTTGGCCGGCAGCCGCGTCGACTTCAGCCGCGCCTGGCTGATCGCGATGATCGGGTGATCGGCGCTCACGGCGGAAAGGCTGCCAGCGTCTTGTCGCGCGGGAACAGCCGGTGCTGTACGCACCATTCCGGCTCGGTGATTTCGAACAGATGCACATCGTGAAATTCGCCATATTTGAAAATATGGTCGCGCATCACGCCGACGGTTCGCACGCCATGCAGCGGCTTGGCGCGAATGAAATTCTCATTTCCCCCCATGATTGCATAACAGACTTTGCGCATGCCGAGTCGGTAGAAGGCATAATCGAGCACGAAGCTGTGAGTGAAGGCGGCGATGAAGCGCTCCTTCGGCTCCAGTATCAGATAGGTACCGGGCGTGCAGCGCCGATGAAGCCGGTCGATTTCAGCGAAGGACAGATAGCCGATCGGCCGGTCGCGCCACTCGACGACGAAATGGGTGAAGTCCGCGCGCTTTTCGCAGGCGCGCAACCAGTCGCGCTGCCGCTCGATATTGCCATCGAGATCGGTGAACATAAAGCGCGTAATCTCGGGCCGGGTGCGCCAATCGAGCAGCATTTCGGCATCGGCGATCCGCGGCGCCCGGAAAGTGAACGGCATCAGCTTCCCTCCATCCAGCGGTGCCAGGCGCCGTGAAAACCGGCGATCCGATCCTCATTGGTGCCGAGCCGCGCCGGCCGTGGCGGGCCGAAAGCCTTGCCGTGGTGCACCTCTTCGGAGATCTGCCGATCCTCCTCCAAGACACGGTCATTGAATTCGGCCAACGCACCGAGCACGGAGCGGCCCATGACGCCATCGCGCACGCCGGGCTTGGCGCTGGCGCCGGTCGCGAGCCAGAAACGCAGCCGGGTCGCATCCGGCGCGGTCGGCTCATAGACCTGGACGCTGAGCGTCAGGCCGGCCGTCACCGTGACGCAGAGATTGGGGAAGATATGGTAATGATCATACCGATCCGATGGTTCGAGCCGGGCGAGGCGCAATCGTGTCTCGATCCGCGTCAGCGATCGGCTCGCCGTGTCCGTCAATGTCGAGGGACCGAGCGAATGATCGCCGGTTCCGGTCGTTGGCAGCACCGCGCTCACCAAATCGCGGAAGCTCTCCGGGTGGATCAGGTCGAGATGATAGCCCTCGATGGCGCTTTCGACGCCGATCTTCCAATTGCAGCGCCAAGTGATCGCCTGTTCGGCAAACGGCACGGATAGGCAGGCCGAGGCGGCCGCTAGAATTTCGTGATAGGGGCCGAGGTAGTCGGCCAGACTGGGCCCTGCCTCTGCGAGCCGGGCGAAGATGAGATTGCCGCAAAGCGCCAGCGCGACCGGTGGCAGCGCCAGATCGCGCCGCGCCGCCCGGTCCAGGCCGAAAAACGCGGCATTGCCGGGGATGCCGACCGGCACGCCCTCGCTGTTATAGGTCCAGCCATGATAGGGGCAGCGCAGCATGCCGTTGCCACGGCATTCGCCCTTGAGCCTCGCATGGCGGTGCGAGCAGACATTGCCGAAGCCCGCGAGCGCGCCATCGAAATTCTGCACGATGATGCTGCGCCCGGCGAGATTGGCGGTCAGCCAGTCATTGTGGTTGGCCAGACTCGATTTCAGCCCGACCAATTGCCAGCATCGGGCGAAGATCGATTGGTGTTCGGCGGCGAGGGTGGCCGGTTCGGTATAGGTCGCCGGATCGAGCCCGTCGGTCATGCCGTCACCCGGCCAGCACGCCGCCATCGACCACCAGACCGATACCGTTGATCCAGCGCGATGCGTCCGACAGCAAAAACCCGATGGCATTGGCGATGTCTTCCGGCTTGCCGATACCCATCGGATAGTGGGCGAGATAACCCTGCCACTGCGCCTCGGTCATGGTGGCACGGAAGCGCTCGGCCATTTCGGTCTCGACCAGCGCGGGCAGCACGGCATTGACCCGGATGCCGTCGCGCATCAACTCGACCGCGAGCGCCTTGGTCGCCGCCAGCACCGCGCCCTTGCTGGCACAATAGACGACATTGCTCGCCTGGCCGACCAGGGCCGAGACCGAACTCAACAGCCCGAGGCTTGCCCCCGGCGCCGCAACGCCGCGCTGGCGGAAGCCGCGCGCCAGCGCGATGCCGCTTTCGACATTGACGCGGAACATCTGATCCATGAAGGCTTGATCGGTCACCCGCACGGGCTTGCCCAGTTGGATGCCGGCGCAATGGGCGATGCCCGAGAGCATGCCACCCTCGCTCGCCAGCTTTTGCACGAAGGGTGCTATCATGTCGATCGCGGCAAGATCGAAGGCGACGCTGCGATGGTCGGTGCCATCCAGCGTTTCCATCGTCGCGGCCAGCCGCGCGGCATCGCGCCCGGTGGCGATC
>JBAVTK010000170.1:0-4258 GCA_049696095.1 Aliidongia sp.
GCCCAGGCCGAGGCACGGCTGGTCGAGGCGATCGAGACATTGCCGGTCGGCTTCATCTTGTTTGATCGCGACGAAAAGCTGGTTCTGTTCAATAGCCAGTGCCGAAATGTCTTTCCTTTGGCCGCCGGCCTGTTTCAGCCGGGTGTCAGTTTCGAAGCCTTGTTGCGCAGCCACCTGCCGGATTTGTACGACGACGCCGAACCGGCCGAAATCGAGGCCTATGTCGCGGCACGTCTGGCCGCCTTCCGTAGCGATGACAATCAATCATCCGAACTGCCTTTGACCGACGGGCGATGCATCCGCGCCCATGATCTCCGCACCCCGTCCGGCGACGTGGTTTCACTGCGCATCGACATCACCGACGCGAAGGCAAGCGAGGCCGATGCGCTCGATGCGCGCCGACGGCTGAAGGACGCCATTGAAAGCCTGTCCGAGGGATTTGCCCTTTACGACTCGGCCGGCCATCTCATTCTTGCCAATTCCCGCCTGCGGGAAATCCATGCCGCGATCGATCCCGGGTTCGTCTTCTCGGTCGGTTCCAGTTTCGAAGCGGCCATGCGCAGCGGCATCGCCGCCGCACCGCTTGATGATCCGGAAAGTTTCATCGCCGACCGTCTGGCGGATTTTCGCCATGGCAACGGTGCCTGGGAAATCCATCTTGCCAACGGGCAATGGCTTCAGGGGACCGAACGGCGCGTGCGCGATGGCGGTGTGGTCGCGATGCGGCGCGATATTACCGACCTGAAGCAACGCGAAGGACAGCTTCAGGCGGCAATGTCGGCGGCGATGTCGGCGAACAAGGCGAAATCGGAGTTTCTGGCCAATATGAGCCACGAACTGCGCACGCCGCTCAACGCCATCATCGGTTTTTCCGAAATGATCGAGAGCGAGACCTTCGGTCCGATCGGCAACGAGCGGTACCGCGGCTATATTGCCGACATCCATGGCAGCGGCCAGCATTTGCTGAACATCATCAACACCGTACTCGATCTCGCGCGCGTCGAAGCGGGCAAGGTCGTGCTGAATGACGGTATCATCGATATCGCAGCGCTGATCGGCGATTGCACCTCACTGATGCGAGAACGGTTGAATCGCGGGGGGTTGCAGTTAAGACTTGAGGTCGAGGCCGGCTTGCCAGCGCTGCGGGCCGATCCGATGCGCCTGAAACAGATTGTGCTCAATCTTCTGTCCAATGCGATCAAATTCACCGGCTCGGGTGGGGAAATCACAATCCGGGTCGGCCGCGATGCCGAGGGCGCGCTCGTTCTGGCGATCACCGATACCGGGATCGGCATGGACTCTGACCACATCGCCCAGGCCTTCGAACCGTTCGGCTTGGTCCATGCCGCTCATAGCCGGCCGTATGAGGGCACGGGGCTCGGTCTGCCATTGTCGCGGGCGCTGGCCGAGGAACATGGCGGGGAGCTTCGGCTCACTTCGTCGCTTGGCATCGGCTCCACGGCAACGGTGACATTGCCGGCGGCGCGCTTTATCGGGTCGCTTGTCAGATGCGAGACGGCATCGTCATGACGTGCTGGCGGTTTGACGCGCTCGAAAGTCCAACGCCGCGCGGTCGGCTTGTTGGATCAGGGCTTCGGGCGTTGCGGTGCTGCCGAGCAGAATGATCAGCGTTGCGGCAAGCCCGGTGATCTGATCCAAGGTTCGGCCGTTGCCCGCCCCCGCGTTGAGATCGAGCCGATGCGTGATCCAATTGGTCAACTCGACGGCGATGTCGCGCAGCTGCGTTTCGGCGATCCGCGCCAACGGTTCACGGGCGGCGTCGCGCAGCCGGACCAGTTCTCGCGCCGAACCACCGTCGAGTGCCGGATCATCATGTGCCGCCTTGGCCAAGCGTACGAGATAGAGAATCTGAAAGGCACCGCGCAGGCCGAATTCGCGATCGACTCGGCCCCAGGTCGCTTCGATCGCTGCCGCTGCCTCGGCGAAATTATAGGAGCGGCCTTCGATCAGCTTGTCGCGCAGGGTGTTCGGCACATCGATCGAGGGCACCGAACCGGCGCCGGGGCGCAGACGCGGCCGGCGTTCCGGTCCGATGTAATTGGCGGTGACGACGAAGGGCCGGCGCTGCTCGATCAGTTGCAGCACCTGATCGTAGATCTGCTGCTGCGAAAAGGGCTTGAGCAAGATTCCATCGGTACCCGCGTTCACTGCACTGCTGATGACGCTGGAGGTTGCCGTGAAACTGGTGGCGATGGTGATGACGAACGGATTGAAAGCGGCGATGCGGCGGCGGATGTTCGCGACAAACCGCGCGCCGGCTAAATCATCTTCGGACAGATCGACCAAGACCAGATCGACAGCCCGCAGCAGATCCGCCTCGGCCGCCGACTCGGGCACTTGATCCAACTCGTTCAATTGGCGCAAGCCGATATCATGAAGTGCTGACCGCAGCAGACGCCGCGTCGCGACCGGCCGTTCGATCAGAACGGCAGACGCATATTCGAGCAACAGGTGGCGCTTTATCGGTTGTCGCGTGTCATACATCATCCCGACCCGGCGACAGCCATCGCCTCTTCGTTGAGTTTGACGATAGACGGTAATTCCGCATTTGGCGATGGCGACGATCGGGCAGGTGTGGGCCGGGAGACAAGGACAGGGCCCGCTTAGGGCTGTTGGCCGACGGGGGCGATTTCGATGTTCCGTGCATCGGGCCCGCTCGTTGCGGTGAGTTTTGCCCGGTACGTGGCATTGTCGGCAGCGCGGATACGGTCGTCAAGATCAGCGGCATGACCGGGAAACAAGGCTTTGATCGGGTTCACGCGGAAGCAACGCCGACCACTCCGCGGTCATAAGCTGGGAAGCTATTGCTCCGCCCGTTCGGTGATTTTACCGAACCGGCCGGGGGGCGCGCTGGGCAAAGGGGCCGGCAGCGAGGCAACACTGCCGAGCCGCCTTACCAACATGGCATAGAAGTCGCGATTGCGGAACGGATAGGCGAGTAAGGCGCGGGCCAGCAGGGTGCTGGTCTCCCAAAATCGTCGGGCATAGAAGGCGGCGGCCGCTTCCTCAACCAGCAGGCTCGACCGGAATTTGCGGCCAAGCGTCCGGGATTGCGCCGACAGCGCTGCCTGATGCTTGGCGCGCAGTAATGCGAGCGAGCCCAGAACCGAACTGTGCGAGGGCATGCTGTCCTTGTTGATGCGCGCAAGCACGTCCGGTTCGATCGAAATCGGGTAGTGGCGCAGATAGCGCAGCAACCAGTCCCAATCCTCGAAGCGGCGCAGCGTTACGTCGAACAGCCCGATCTGGTCGAAACAGGCTCGCTCGGCGACCAACGTGCTGCCGGGGCTGAGATTGCAGCCCCAGACCAGTTGCCGTGCCGTGCCGTGCCAGTCCGAGGGGCGGAATTCACGCGCCCGACGCTCCTGGATATGAAGAATGACATAGCCGGAGCAGCAGATCCGCGCCCCTCCGGGCCGCCCGGCCAACCGAGCGACCTGGCGTTCGAGCTTATGGGGCAGCCATTCATCATCGCTGTCGAGAAACGCCACCCAACGGCCGGTCGCGGCCTCGATGCCGGTATTGCGGGCGCTGGCGGCACCTTGATTGACCGTCTTGTGGATCAGCCGGACCCGCGAATCCCCGATGCCTTCGACCACCGCGGCAATATTTTCGCTCGAGGCATCGTCCACGACGATCAATTCGAAATCGGCATAGCTCTGGGCCAGCACGCTACGGATCGCCCGGCGCAGCTCGGCCGGCCGGTTATAGACGGGAATGATGACGCTTACCGGTCCCATCTCGACCTCCAGCGATCGCCGCCTCTCATCCGTCCAATTATCAAGCGCATAAGCGTCAATATATTCCGCAACGCAACGTCAGGCGGCATAAGCGCACGCACCAAAGATTTGGTTCTACGCGAGTGCCGCCCGCGCGGCAAGCGTGCGCGTGCGAATTCGAGAAATCACTGTTCCGGGCCGCCTGAATTCCTGCGGAAGTTTGCGGCGATCCGCCCAGCCAGAACCAGCGGCCATAACGGGTCGGTCCGAGTGGATTCGGCGCAAAGCCGTGCCGCCGCACGCCACTCGCCCGCAGCCGCCAACGCCTGAAGCCGCAATGCACATTCGACCGCATGCCAGCGCTGCACGGCGACTTTAACGGCCGCGCTGGCGCCCGAACCACGCGTCTCGGGCAGGATACGCCGAAGGATTGCCGCATGCTCTTCACGGGTCCGTAGGTGATTGCGCCGCGCCGGATCGAGCGTGCTCGATCCCGAATGAACCCGATAGCAATAGAG
>JBAVTK010000171.1:0-4733 GCA_049696095.1 Aliidongia sp.
TCGCTGCCGCGCCCCCGGCGATCAGCCCCGCGGCTGCGAGCAAAAGCTTGGAATGGTGTCGTGCGTAAACGCCGAAGTACGGCCAGACCGCCCAAGCGACACCGACGGCCGCGCCAACGGCGATCAGGAAAGCCCCCATCGTCCAAGGCACCCAAAGCGCCAGGTGGCGCTCCGGTGGCGGGGGATCGGTGTCGGCCGGCATGGCAAAATAGACCGCGCCATGCCAGACCGAGAAGCCGCTGCCCTGGTTTCGAATGGTGTCGTGGGGCTGATGGGGCGGGCCGAGCTGGTGCCAATAGGGCGAGCAAACACTATCGGGCCGCTGAGCGAAGGCCGGTCCGGCCCACCAGCACAGCCGCGCCGCGGCGCTGGCCGGATTGCCCGGTGCCCAGTCGAGCAAATTCGCTTCGAGCGCGTGGCCATCCTCGTCCAGTGACCGATTGCCGAGCGGGGCGAGCCAGGCATAGCCGCGCTCGGGATGGGCTCCGGCGAGCCATTCGAAATTGCCAAGCCAGGGCAGTTGCCCGTTAAGCAGCGCGAACAGCGCCAGGACCGACAGCGAGATCGCCGTCACGGCCAGCCGGATGGTGCCGGATCGTACGCCGCTGTGCGCGGCCCGCGCCGCGAACGCCTCTCGGTTCCAGACCCTCATGACGCGCCGAGCCGATGCGTCACGCCGCGCAGAAACGCGATCACCGCATGGCGATCGCCGATCGCGCGCAGATGGGCATTGGGAATGCGGTCGCCGATGCGGATTTCGATGGTCTTGCCGATCTTGTTCGCGACCTCGTGGAACAGCAGCGACAATTTCAGCGTCTGTCGGAGATTGCCGGCGATCTGGTAAAGCCGGCTGTTCTGGCCGCAAAAAAACACCGGCAGCACATCGGCCTCACTGCCCAGCACCAGCCCGGCGGTCAAGGTCTTCCATTCCAGATCGATCGCCCGGCCGCGCATACCCTCGGACAGGGCGACGCCGCCGCTCGGAAACACGATCAGCGCACCGCCCGCGGCCAGCAGATCGCGCGCCGCCCGCCGCGCCGCCACGTTGTTCTCAAGGGCGGCGCGCGTGCCGGAGAAATCGACCGGGATGATATGGTCGCGGACCTCCGGCGCCTGATGCAGCACGCGATGCGTCATGATCTGATAATCACGCCTAATCCGCGCGGTCATCCAGCACAGGATCACGCCATCGACCACGCCGAACGGATGATTGGCGATGATCACGACCGGTCCCGTGGCCGGGATCTGGTCTGAAGGCGGGCGGTTGCTGCGGATGGTCAGTCCAAGGGCCTCGACCGCATCGTCCCAGAACAATTCCGGCGGCCGGCCCCGCTTCGCATGGCGCTCATAGAGCCGGCGAATCCGCGGCTGCCCGGTCAGGACCTCGATGACGCGGATCACCATCCGCGACAGACGGCCGACCTCGGGCGAGGCATAGCTGAAGGTGGGGCGGTGCTCGGGGCGGGATATCATGGCCTTGCGCATGTCGTGCGGCGCGTCTCGTGCCGAGGGGCATGAGACGCGCGATGGCGCGCATCATCGGGAAAATCCGGCTTCAGGGGAAGCGTCTCAAAGGTTTTCGCGATGTGGTCATCCGGCCGGGCGGCATGGGTGTCGAGACAGCGGCTTGAAAAATGTGGTGAGAGGTCCGATCATAGCGCGGAAAAGTTTTACCCCGATGGCGCCTTGATCGCCCAACATGTCCGAGAATCGGTATTTGCGGAGCAGTACATGAAAAGCATCGTAATCACAGGCGTCTCGACCGGCATCGGCTGGGGTGCCACCAAGGTGGCGATCGAACAGGGCTTCCGCGTCTTCGGCAGCGTGCGCAAACCGGCCGATGCGGCGCGGCTTGCCGCCGAGTTCGGCCCGAACTTCACTCCGCTGATCTTCGACGTGACCGACGAGGCGGCAGTCGCCGCAGCCGCGGCCGAGGTGCGCCGGGCGATGGGCGGCGAGCCCCTGTTCGGCCTGGTCAACAATGCCGGCGTCGTGGTGGCCGGGCCGCTGCTGCACCTGCCGATCGCGGAATTTCGTCAGCAGATCGAGATCAATCTGATCGGCGTGGTCATCGTGACCCAAGCCTTCGCCCCGCTGTTGGGTGCTGCCGGCGAAGTGCGCGGCGCGCCCGGACGGATCGTCAATATCTCGTCGGTCGGCGGGCGTAACGGCGCGCCGTTCCTCGGACCCTACGTCGCCTCGAAATTCGCGCTCGAAGGCTTGTCGGAAAGCCTGCGGCGCGAGCTTTTGCTGCTCGGGATCGATGTCATCGTGATCGCACCAGGCGCGGTCGCCACCGCGATCTGGGGCAAGGCGGAACAGGTCGACACGACGCCCTATCGCAATACCCGCTTCGCCCCGGCGCTGGAGCGTATCCGCGCCTACATGGCGGCGACCGGCGCCAAGGGGCTGAAACCGGAAAAGCTCGGCGCCGTCATCCTACACGCGCTGACCACGCGCCGCCCCAAGGTGCGCTATACGGTGACGCCCGATCGGGTGGAAGATTTCCTGACCACCTACCTACCCAAACGGCTGCTTGACCGCCTGATCGGCGGCCGACTTGGGCTTACGGGTAAGGGGTAAGGGGTAAGGGGTAAGGGGGCGGCGAGATAGCATGATGCTCAAAGCGCTATTTATGCACTGGCGCCGTAACTTCGTTTCCAAGAAAATGATCTTTCTAAGATGAAAAACTTACTCTCTATTATTAGATTGACGATAATTCAACTCTACGAATCACGCTATTTTCCATTTATTAAATGGCCATTTTTTATTCTATCTGCAATATTATTAGTAATCATTGCCATGATGTATCTATCATATACTGTTTACAGTCTTCTTGGCTCACTATACTCAGATGGTTCAAATACCGTATTTATAGAACTCGAAAAATGGTTAATAATTCAATTCTTGTACAACAAATATTTGCCGCCGTTGGGAATAATTGTTACCTCATCGGCATTTTTTTTCTTAGTTGGTTTTATTTTTTTCATAATTCGCGAAAAATTTAGAATATGGTATGGGATTGTAGAAATAGTTATCGGAGATTTGACTTGCCTTATTGGTGTAGTTGGGCCTATTCGATATATAAATGACCCGATGGCCGTCTCGTCTGTTATCTCAAAAGATCAAGCGGCGATCTCTTTTTTAACAGTTCTATCAGGAGTATATATAATCGTTCGAGGCATGGTAAATGTGAAAGAAGGTTTGGGTACAATACCGCCGAAAAAGTGATCGACTTCAACATTACTACGTTAGATGTCATCCACTGTCATCAAAATGCACTCACCCCGTCACGGTCTCTTCGGTTCCCACAATTCGATCTTCGTCCCATCGGGATCGACAATCCACGCGAACTTGCCGAACCCGCCCTGATCGTCGCGTTTCAGGATATTGACCCCCCTCGCGGTCAATATCGCGAGGAACGCGTCGAGATCGTCCACGGCGAAATTGACCATGAATTCGCGGGTTGAGGGTGCCATGTAGTCGGTCGTTTCCGGGAAGACGTTCCAGACCACGGCCGGCGGGTGTTCGGGTGCGTCGTAGCTGAGCTTGGCGCCGCCCCATTTCTCGAGCTTGATCCCGAGCGTATCGCGATACCAGGCCGCGAGCGCCTTCGGATCCTTGCTCTTGAAGAAGAGGCCGCCGAAGCCGGTGATGTGCCCCTTGCCGGCACTATCCGTCTTCGGGGTATCGGAGTCGGCGGCGGCACTGCCTTCGCCGAGCAGCAGCCCGCAGGCGATCGCCGAGCCTGCCGCGATTTTTGCAATCATTCTCTGCCTTCCTCACTTGTCGGAGCCTGTTTGCCGAGATTCCGCCGAAGAACCGCCTCTCGCGCCTTGATCGACCGCATCGCGACCATCCGCTGGAAGCTTAGACACCGAGATAGTCGGCAATTGTAGCATGGTAAGGCTCTACAGAAGAGAAAATTTGCGGGCGACGATCACCGCCATCACAGGGAACGTTCACCCCATCCTCGAAATAGCGCGCCGGTTTCGCTTGAACTCGGCTGACTACCGTTATATCTAGCGCGATATAACGACATGATGGAGATGACCGGCAATGAGCCCCTCGCTTATAGAGTCTTCGACCGCACATTTGGGCCAAGGCCGTCCAGGGGCCACGCACGCTCGACGCTTGAGAGCCATCTCGGCGCGACTGGGTCAAAGCCGCCGCCAGGCCGCATCGGCCGCTCAATGGGGGTTGCTTTTGCCGGTCCGCGCCTGCACCGGTCCGGTGTTGGCACTGATCTTGACCGTGGCCGGCGTGCCGGCTTTCGCCCAGCAGACCAGCCCCGCCGCCACCTCGGTACTCGTCCCGTCGTCGCCGCAAGCAGCAGCCGATCTTCCGGTCGCCGAACCGGCGCCCGTTGCGCCATCCGCCCCGACGGGCTGCACGAGCGCCCAGGAATTCCTCGCGACCGATTGCCCGTTGACCTGGTATGGCATCACGCTCTACGGCGCATACGACATCGGCGCAGGCTGGGTCAGCCACGGCCTGCCGGAGAACGGCCTTAACTATGAAGGCGAAGCGCTGGTCAATCGGAACGGCAACCATTCTCAATTCCTCGTTGCGCCGAACAACCTGTCGCAGACGGGACTGGGCCTCAAGGGCACGGAAGAGGTTCTGCCCGGCTGGTCCGTTGTGTTCAACGCGTCAACCGGCATCAATCCGCAGTCCGGCCAGCTTGCCAATCTGGCCGGCACCAACACCGGCAACGCCGGCCGCCCCAGGGC
>JBAVTK010000172.1:0-3835 GCA_049696095.1 Aliidongia sp.
GCTATGTGCTGACCGCGGCCTCCGTGATCGGCGATGCGGTCGCAGCCGTGATCACGGTCTCGCCCGGCAAATCGGCCGAGGCGCGGCTGGTGCGCAAGGATGCCGAACTGGACGTGGCGCTGCTCAAGACCGATGAGGCGTTGCCGCCCGCCTTGCCGTTGCATCCGCGCCGGGTCGCGGTTGGCGACAAGATCTTCGGTGTCGGGCAGGGCGGGGTCGTTGCGGGCAGCGTGGCCGCGACCCGCGCGTCGGGCGGACACGATCAGGCGGCGCTCGACGGCGCCGAACCGGGTGGTCCGGTGCTCGATAGCAGCGGCAATGTGATCGGCCTGCTCCAGGCCAACGGTAATTACCTCTCGATCGGCTCGGCGTTCCGCGCGCTGAATCTCGGGACCCAACTGACTGACGAATAATCCGGTGGGCGCGATTTAGCCCCGCCTTTTGAGGTATCGCGGCATGATCGACGCGTCGCATAAATCGCCGAAGGCGAAAGCAGCTCCCTCGAATTATTGCGAGGCGCTTGGTCGTCCCTGCCGCAGCAAGGCATGCGATTTCGGCTGCAAGCTGCTGCGCGAACGGGCTCGGCACCCTGCTGGACTGCCGGCTGCGCCTGTGATGGGGGATGTAGCGGTGCCTGAAGCGCCGGAAAATACCATCCTGCCGCTTCAGGATGAGCCGGCTGTGTTAGAGCCTATGATTGCGTCAGCCACGGCTGACCCTTTACCAATGGTTGGCGACCCGATGAAGAAGCGTCGGGCACGCCGGTTGTCGGAGACGCCGATCGATCCTTCAAGCCTGGCATCGGGCAATCACCTGTCCGTTCTCAAGGCTGCGCTCGTCGGGCTTGAGCAGGTCGACGTCATCATGTCCATGTCGGCGCGCATGTTGGGCGTCGCCCCAACCGGAACGGCCTTGGACGGTATGCGCGAGACCAAGCGCCGTCTGGCCGCGTTGATCGCAGAGGTTTGTCGACTTGATTGATTGATCTGGTGTCGGCGACGACGTTTGCGAAACGGTCCCCGGCCTGGCACGGAATATTGATTGTGTCGGCCTTGTCCGCTTATGGCGGCCAGTTCCCCGCCGCGCCGCCAGCGCAGATCCCTCGGCCTTCGCCGACTATGGCTGGCAGATGTTCATCGCGCCGAATTGGACGCCAAAGACCGGCGAGCGGGGTATACCGGACTGCACCAAGCGGTAGTGTCTCAGTTTGAAATTTCGGATCGAACGGCTTGATGATGAAATCATCTCCGTCGGCGGTGAGGCGTTTCTTCACATCCTCTCCGCCCTCCAAATCGCGAAACGAAACCGGACGACAGGCTCAGGCGGTGGTATCTGTAGGACGATGCCGGTTCGCCGAGGGTTCGGGCGAATCGGTGCTGCTCGTGCCGCCAATGAGTTTGAGTGCGGCCAGCGCCAAGATGTTCATGGTGCCGAGATTTTGGCCGTCGCCCGGCGGTTGAAAACTTTCGTCGCGCGTCGCGATCGTCTCGGCGGCGGTATCGGCCGCAGTGCCGGTGCTTTCGGAATATTGGCTGATCTGCCGCTCGATCTTGTCGGCGAAGTTGCGGTAGATCTGGGCGACTGTCTTGGGTTCGCCATCATTGTCGTAGAACACCGCGCGATTGGCGGCGGCGGCCTGCGGCAGCAGTGCTGCGGCACTGGTCGTGCCGGCGCTGGCCACGGTCTTGGCCATTTGCGTGGCGCCTTGCGCCCCCAGGAAATGCGCCAGATAAAGATCGGTCGCATTGGCCGGGCGCCCGAGCGCGCGTTCGACCTCGGTCTTGTTGGATTTGGCGAATTCCGCCGCGATCTGCGACGAGATGTTCGGATCCTTGCGCAGATCGAGGATCTGTTTCCTGACCGCGGGATCAGCGACATGCGGCTGGCCACCCTCGCCGGTGCTGATCTGTGCCGCGAAATTCCCCAGACCGTATTTGGCGCCGTATTGCTTGACCGATTGCAGCCAAGTGCTGTCGATGAACTGGAACAGCCCGGTCGCCGAACTGGTCGCGGCCTTCGCCGTCGGTTGAAAGCTGCTCTCCTGTGCCGCCTGCGCCATGAGATAGCCGAAATCGACATTGGCCGCGGTGCTGGCGCGTTTGATATCGCCGACGATTGTCGGATCGACGGCTGGAGGCGGGGGGCGAACAGTCATGACGGGCGAGAATAACGCGGAATAATTAACGCAATCTCTATCGCCCCGTTCAATTATACGCCCGCGCCACCGCCTGCATGCGCCCGTGCCAACGCCTGTTCCAGATCGGCGATCAGATCGTCGGCATGTTCCAGCCCGACCGACAGACGCAGCAGATCGGCCGGGCAGCGGCTCGCGGCATCTTCGACCGACCGACGATGCTCGATCAGGCTTTCCACGCCGCCGAGCGAGGTTGCCCGTTTCCAGACGCCGACCGAGGCCGCCGTCGCGATCGCCGCAGCTTCGCCACCCAACGTGCGGATCGACAGCATACCGCCGAAGCCGCCCTGCATCTGCCGGCGTGCAATGTCGTGACCGGGGAAATCCGGCAAACCCGGATAAAGCACGGCAGCGATATGCCGATGGCCGGTGAAATGTTCGGCGAGTTGCTGCGCGGTTCGACAGGCGCGCTCAACCCTGATCGCCAGCGTGCGCATGCCGCGCTGCAACAACCATGATTCGAACGTGCCGAGAATGGCGCCATTGCAGCTGCGCACGGCGACGATCCGCTCCCAATAGCCGTCGAGCCGGGCGGTGGCCAGCATGCCGGCGACCACGTCGCTGTGGCCGTTAAGATATTTGGTGGCCGAATGCATGACGATATCGGCGCCATGCTCGATCGGCCGGGTCAGCAGCGGCGTCGGCACCGTGCCATCAACCGCGAGGCGTGCGCCGGCGCGATGGGCGATGTCGGCGACCGCCGCGATGTCGGTGATGTCCCAGGTCGGATTGGCCGGGGTTTCGACCCAGATCAGCTTGGTCTTGCCCTTGACCGCGGCGGCGGCGAGGGCTGCCAGGTCGCCGGTATCGACAAACTCGGCTGCAAGGCCCCAATCGCTGGCCAGCCCCTGCAGCCATTTACGCAAACCCCAATACATGACCTGGGGGACGATGACATGGGCGCCCGGTTCGAGCGCCATGAAGACGGCCGTCGCCGCCGCCATGCCGGAAGCGAAACTGAGGCTGGCCGCCGCCCCTTCGAGCGCGGTCAGCAGCGCCTCAGCGGTTTCGAAGGTCGGATTGTCGGCACGGGCATAGATCCGGCCGCTGCGATATTGGTTGTCCGGATCGCGCAGATAGGTCGTCGAGGGATGCAGGGCCGGAATGAGGCCTTTGGTGATCGGATCGACTGCGCCCAGCGCTTGGGCCGTCAGCGTGGCGGGATGATGCTTGGCGGGATCGGTCATGTCTGGTCTCTGCGAATTGGGGGGCGACCGTGGCGTGGAAACAACCGGTGGACAAGCGCAAATGTGGACTACCGCGCGAGGACGCGCAGCGGGTTCGCCAGGCGCGCGCGCAGCCGTTCGCGGTGGGCGGTATAGACGCCGCTGGCGATGATGATCGCAGCACCGGCGAGCGTCCAGGCATCGGGCAGCGCGCCAAACACCAGAAATCCGAGCGCCGCGGCCCAGACGAGTTGGCTATAGGTCAGCGGCGCCAGCACCGAGGCGCCGGCCCGATGATAGGCCAGGACAATGACCCATTGCCCGGCGCTGGCGAGGAAGCCGTAGAGCAGGGCGATGCCAAATTGCCGCAGCGTGGGCGTCACCCAATCGAACGGCACCATGAGGCTGACGACCAGCAGCGCCGAGACTGCGGAAATGATCAGCGTGGTCAGCGTGCCATCGGCGCCGCTCATTT
>JBAVTK010000173.1:0-5258 GCA_049696095.1 Aliidongia sp.
CGGCAAGCCCGAGCCGGAAGCCGCGGCAATCGGCCATGCAGCCGCGCGCTTGCTTGATCCGGCGCAAATGGGCAGTTTGTTCAAGGTGCTGGCCGCGGTTTCGGCGGAACGGCCGGCACCGTCCGGCTTCGATCCGGCCAGCGGGAGTGGCGCATGATCACACACCCCGTCCTCGACGCCATTGCCCACGGGTTTTTCACGCGGCAAGGCGGCACCAGTACCGGGATCTATGCCAGCCTGAATTGCGGCTTCGGCAGCGACGACGATAGCAGCAACGTCGCGGTCAATCGTGACCGCGTGCTGGCGCAGCTTGGCATGCCCGGCCGACCGCTCGTGATGGTCCATCAGATCCATTCCGCCACGGTCGTCACGGTCGAGCGGCCTTGGGAGCGGCGCGACAATCCGCGTGCCGATGCGATGGTGACGAACCGGCCCGGCCTCTGCCTCGGCATCCTCACCGCGGACTGCGTGCCGCTGCTCTTTGCCGATCCGGTGGCCGAGGTCATTGGGGCCGCCCATGCCGGCTGGAAGGGCGCGCTCGGCGGCGTCGCCGAGGCGACGATCGCCGCCATGTGCCGGCTGGGCGCCGAGCCAGGCCGCATCTCCGCCGCAATCGGCCCGGCAATTCAGCAGGATTCGTACGAGGTCGGGCCGGAATTCCGCGCCCGCTTTGCGCAGGCCGATCCAGGGAGCTTGCGCTTCTTCCGTGGCCCCGCACCGGATGAGCGATATCGCTTCGATCTGCCGGGCTTGGTGGAAAGCCGTCTGGCGGCACTCGGCCTCGCCCAAATCGGCAATACCAGCCTGGACACTTGCGCCGATGAGACGCGGTTCTTCAGCTATCGCCGCGCCACGTTGCGCGATGAACCGGATTACGGCCGCCAGCTTTCGGTCATCGGTCTGCCGGTGCGGGGAGGCACGTGATTGCCCTATCTCATTCTTTTCGTCGCCATGCTGCTGCTCGGCCTGCTGGCCAGTTGCTTCTTTTGAGGGTCTCCGGATGACAAGACCGCGCACATTGCTTGTTGCCTGTCTGGCGCTGCTCGGTCCCGCTGGCTGTACGACGCTGCCGCACCCGTTCGAGGACGACAAACTCTCCCCGCATGCCCCGCTGCTGGCAATGCCCGATATCCTGGGCGTAGTGGTCGAACCGGTACAGGGGACGCAAGATGAAACCTCGCACGCGCTCGCCGAAGCCATGGCGCACGCGTTGCAGGATGCCGAATTACCGGCCAGCACGAGCGCCGGCAACACGCGAAGCTTCCATTTGGCCGGCATCGTCCAGCCCGGCGCCGATGCCTCGCACCTGGACATAAATTGGTCACTGCGCAACGCCGCCGGCGCGGACATCGGCAATGATACCCAACAAGTGCCGCTGCCGCTCGCGGACGCGACGCTGGCCGGATCGATGCGCGGCGAAGCACCGAAGCTGGCCGCCCTGATTCAGGAGTCGACCCCGGCCGAGCATCAACCAACGCGCCGACTGTTGGTCCGCGCGGTCGAAGGTGCCCCAGGCGATGGGGCCTCATCGCTGAAACGCGCGCTGGTGTTTCTGCTGCAACGAAGCGGCACCAGATTGACCGACGACCCGGCCACCGCCGACACGGTCGCGGTCGCCGGCACGGTCGAGGCGCGGCCGGGCCCGCCGGGTCAGGATCACATCAAGATCCTGTGGCATGTGCTGACGCCCGATGGGCGCGAGGCCGGCGTGATCGCCCAGGAAAACGACGTGCCGCGCGCGGTGGTCGAAGGCCAATGGGGCGACATCGCCATGGCGGTCGCCGATGCCGCCGCCCCCGACATATTGCGGGTGGCCGAGACGGTGCCGGGCGGGAAATAAGCGTATCTCTCAGGCCGGTCGCGCTCACCCCTGCATCGTCGCGTAGCTCATGACCAGGAACATGATCGCCTCGTCCGAGCCAGGATTGCGATAGCTGTGCGGCACATCGGCCCGAAAATAGATCGAATCGCCTCGGGCCAGCAGGTGGCACTCGGCCCCGGCGACGATCTCGACGGTGCCCTGGGCCACGGTCAGGTTTTCCGTCGTGCCCGGCGCATGCGCCTCGGCGCATTCGAGCGCGCCGGGCGCCATGGTCAGTTCGTAGAATTCGACGCGCCGCTCACTGTCGAAAGGGAATAGCGCGCGCGACACGAAGCCGCCATCACGCGACGCCAGAACCTTGGATCGGTCGGCCCGCAGCACGGTCATCGCCGCGTCGGCGTCCCCGCCCATCAGCGCCGAGAACGGTACGTCGAGCGCGCGGACGATTTTCCACAGCAGCCCGATCGTCGGCATCGAACGGCCCGCCTCAATCTGGCCGATCATGGCCCGGCTGACGCCGGCCAGCCGGGCCAGCGTCTCAAGCGACAGGGCACGCCCGATCCGCAGCCGTTTCAGATTGGGTCCGATGATGCCGCCGAGATCCGCCGGTTCCGGGGCGGCCGAGGCCGGGTCGATCGGGCTCATGGTCCCGGTTTCGTCGCCCGTTTAGGAATGCGCAGCGATCACGCCCTTCAGCACGGGATAAATCTCGTTCGACCAGCGCCGCCCGTTGAAGACACCATAATGGCCGACGCCCTTTTGCAGATGATTGAACTTCATGCCGACCGAAAGCCCGCTCAACAGTTCGTGCGCCGCGGAGGTCTGCCCGACGGCACAGATATCGTCGTTTTCCCCTTCGATGGTGAGCAGCGCCGTCCGTTCGATGGCCGCCGGCTCGATCAGCCGCCCGCGGCTGCGCAGCCGGCCGAGCGGCAATGAATGTTCCTGAAAAACCTCGCGGATCGTCTCAAGATAGAATTCCGCCGGCAAATCCATGACCGCCATATATTCGTCGTAAAATTTCCGCGTCGCCTCGGCGCTTTCGCCGTCGCCCTTGACCAGATTGTGAAACAGATCGACATGCGCGTTGACGTGACGGTCGAGATTCATTGTCATGAAGCCGGCGAGTTGCAGGAAGCCGGGATAGACCCGGCGGAACGCGCCCGGATAGCGCATCGGCACCGTGCCGATGACATTATGCTCGAACCATTCATGCGGCCGGGTCGTGGCCAACTGATTCACTTGGGTCGGATTGATGCGGGTATCGATCGGGCCGCCCATCAGTGTCATGGTGCGCGGCTGCGCCGGATCGCCGGCCTGCGCCATGATCGCCACCGCGGCAAGCACCGGCACCGAAGGCTGGCAGACCGCGATGATGTGGGTGCCCGGTCCCAGTAGGCGCAGAAACTTGACGATATGATCGATGAAATCGTCGAGATCGAACCGGCCATGGATCAGCGAGACGTTGCGGGCATTGGTCCAATCGGTCAGATAGACATCGTGATCGGCGAGCAGCGTGCGAACCGTGCCGCGCAGCAATGTCGAAAAATGCCCCGACATCGGTGCGACCAGCAGGACACGCGGCTGTTCGACGGCGCTCTCTTTCTTGAAATGCAGCAACGAGCAGAACGGCGTGTCGAGCATGACCTGCTCGGTGACGGCGACATCCCGTCCATCGACCCGCGCACTGTCGATGCCGAAGGGCGGCCTCGAATGGCTCATTCCCGCGCGGGACATCAACTCGCACCAAGCCGCCATGCTACGCGTGAAAAAATTGCCGCCGCCCCAGGATTGGCGCAGCATGCCGCCGGCCGCGTGCGCCATGAAACGCACCGGCCCCATCACATCGCTGTGGGCTTGATAGGCCTGATAGAGCATGACTTTTGTCACCCTTTTCCGATGCTGCGCGGCTAAACCGGCAGTGGCGTGTCCGATCGACCTAAAGGCGCCAACACGAACCGTCTTCCATAAGGTGACAACGGTTTGAAGGTGCTTTCTTATCCACCGGCATGCGAACGGAGCGATAATGCCGGCTTTAATCCCAATTATTACCCTTACAATGATACCAAATTGCAATATTATTGCAAGATGATACGAGGGTCGGGAAATCGCGGCACCACCTGACGGGGCGCCGCGATTCGAAACTCAGTCCTCTTCGGCCTCGTCCGACTCGATCTGTTCGATCAGGTCTTTGAGCAAGCGAATGATATCGTCGCGGCTGGTGGCCTCGACCGCGGCATTGACCGAGGCCTCGACCATCATCACCGCCACGAGGTATTCGAGCGGCCCGCCCTCATCCAGCGCTGCGTTGAGATGCTTGCCGGCAATGTCGGCGGCCTTGTCATACATGGCCTCCATGTCATCATTGTCGTCCATTTTGTTCCTCGTCCAGTGAACGCCGCGACGCGACGCCTGCAAGCGGACCCTAAAACATTTTCGCGGCGATTTTGACCGCAAAATGCGGCGGGCCGATATCAAACGAGTGATGCGCCGGAAAATCGTCGGTCCTTAGTCGACGGTCGCTTTCTTTTTCGACGGTGGCTCGGTGAAGGGTGAGGAAATCGTTGCCGGCTTCTTCTTCTCCGCCTTCGGTTTTTTCGCTTCGCGCGTGCTACGCTTTTGTCCCTTGGCCATCATGATCTCCTTTGGGAGCCGCCCGGTCGAGGCGGGCATCAGCACCGACCGGCAGAGCAAGCTGCATATCATCATTCCGGGCCGCTGTGACAAGCCCCAGGCGCGATCAGGTCCGGCGCAGCCAGATCTCGGTGACGGCGTGGGTCGAATCCTTGCGAATCACCAGCTTGGCGCGTTCGCGGGTCGGTTTGATATTGTCGCGAAGATTGGGGAAATTGATCTGCTGCCAAACCCCTTTCGCCGTCGCGACCGCCTCCTCCGGAGTCAGATCCTTGAAGTGACGGAAGTAAGAGGACGGACTCTGAAACGCCGTGCGTTGCAGCAACTGGAAGCGCTCGACATACCAGCTCTCGATGTCCGGGTCTGCCGCATCGAGATAGATCGAGAAGTCGAAGAAATCCGTTGCGACGGCCGGCACGCCGGCCACCGCCTGCAAGACATTGAGCCCCTCGAAGATCAGGATATCCGGCCGATCGACCCGCTGAAACCGGCCCGGCACGATGTCATAGGTCACATGCGAATAGACCGGCACGCGCTGAACCGCGCCACCCGCCTTCACCGCGCCGAGGAAGCTCAACATCCGCGGCAGATCGTAGCTCTCGGGAAATCCCTTGCGCTGCATCAGGCCGCGCGCTTCCAGCACGCGGGTCGGATGCAGGAAACCGTCGGTCGTGACCAGATCGACCCGCGGATGATCCGGCCAGCGGGCCAATACCGCCTGAAGCACACGGGCAAAAGTGCTCTTGCCGACCGCGACGCTGCCGGCCACCGCGATGATGCAGGGCGGTGCCAATGACGGCCG
>JBAVTK010000174.1:0-31476 GCA_049696095.1 Aliidongia sp.
GGACGAGGCGGGCGCCTGGGCGGCGGACTGGGCGGGGCGGCTGCGCGAAGCGGCTTGACGCCTGAGCCGGCTCCTGCAGCTTAACCAACGGATAGGTGTGGGATTCACTGTCCCGGCCAATTTGTAAAGGTAAGGTCATGCACAGGGTGGCAGGATGATGGACATCGGTTTCAGTCCCCGGATTTGCGCCATTGGACGATATTCCTACCCGTTTTAGTACGTTTCCCATTATAAATTTCCAGCCTTGTCGCCTTCGGTTAATGAGGTATGGTGTTAACTGCTTGCGGTTGCGCAGGTTATTCAATGACAGAGTAAGGGCCTCTCTCGATGCATCGGAATCGTTCGACAACCTCCTTCGCGTTTATTCTCGCCTGCCTTGCTCTCACCGCATGTTCTCGGTCGGCGACTCAAGTCGTTGTAGCGAATGTTCCCCAGCAGGTTGCGCAAAAACCGGTTCAGACGCCGGCACAGAATGCGCCCGTGGCCAAAGGCGCTGAGAGTGGCAAAAAGCAACTTTTAGGCTCGGCTTCGGCGATTGCTGCTGATTGCACCTCCGAAGGTTACCCCACGGTTAAAATAACCAAGGGTCCACCTAATGGTCAGATGGCAATCGAACGTGGCGAAACCATCGCGTCTTACCCAAAAGATAATCCGCGCTTTGCGTGCAACTCCCAAAAAGTCCCGTCGGTCATATTTTACTACACATCGAACCCTGGATACACCGTGATGGATAATGTATCCTTAGAGATCTTATTTCCAGATGGAACTCTAAAGAATTTTAGTTTCGCTATTTCGGTCATTTAACCCATCGAGCTTCGGTTCCTTGCACGACGTTGGTCATGGGTTCCCCCCAGGGATGAGTATTCTTCCTGGGGGGAGTACGACGATCCCGATTCGCTAGCCAAACATCACTTTCCTGCCCTGCACGGCAGACTGCCTATTCGAGCCAGCGCCGCACCGCCGCCTTCAAGAACGCCGCATCGGGCGGGATCGAGGCTGGGTTGCCAGCGCGGTGGCCCCAGATGCTCGGGATCGGCAGCAATTCACCCTGGGCCAGATGGTCCATTTCCGCCGCATGGTCGGCGACGCGGAAATAGAGATCGGTCTCGCCCGGCAACAGCAGCACGCGCGCCTTGATCGCCTTCAGCGCACGGGCGAAATCGCCGTCGTAGAGCGGGTTGGCGCTGATATCGCCATGGTACCAGGTGACCAGTTGGGCGTAGCAATTGGCCGCGCGGCGGGCTTCGAACACGTCGGCCCAGCCGGTGCGCAGATAGGTTTCGAGATCTGGGGCGCCCAGCGCCGTCAGATGCAGCTTTTCGCGATAGAAATCCTGGCTCAGCGCCCAGCCCGCATAGATATGGCCGATCGCGCGGAGCGTGGCGCGCGGCTCGGCGGCGAACCGCCCCTGCCCCAGATGTTCCGGTGCCGCCTCGAAGGTCCGCAGCAAGCCGGAGAGAAACACCTTGTTGTGCTCGGCTGTGCGGGCACTGCCGCACACCACGATCGCGCGCTCGACCGCGTCGGGAAAGCCCGCCGCCCAATGATAGGCCTGCTGTGCCCCCATCGAGAATCCATAGACCGCGTGCAGCCGGTCGATGCCGAACTGCTCGGTCAGCAGGCGCCGTTGTGCCTGAACATTGTCCCACGGCGTCACCACGACCGGGTAATCGGCCGTGTCGGCGGCACTGGTCGAATGGCCGTTCGAAAACATATTCGGAATCACGATGAACCAGCGGGTCGGATCCAGGATACCATCGGGCCGGATCAGCCATTCCATGTCCTCGTGCTTGGAGCCATAGCTGCACGGGTAGAGCACGACATTGTCGCGCTCCGGCGCCAGCGTGCCATAGCTCTTCCACACCAGCCGCGCATCGCGGATGATTTCGCCCGATTGCACCGGAAAATCGCCCAGGCGGAATTCGCCAGCATTCAGCGACCATGACATGGTGGGAGCCCCTTTTCGCTCGATAGCGGTATTCCGTTTATGCCGCCGCGGCTGACTTGTTGTCTACACCATCGGCTGTCCCGCACATTCCTCATGCCCGCAACGCGGTCTCGTCACGTGACCTCGAACGGCCTCGTCTCGCACAGTGCTCACGATCTTCCGCGGCGAAAGGGATCATGATGGCGAAGCACGGACGGCTCTATTACGGCTGGATCATCGCGGCCGTGACCTTCGTCACCTTGCTCGCCGCCGCGGGCGTGCGCTCCACGCCCAGCGTGCTGATCGTGCCGCTCGAGCAGGAATTCGGCTGGTCGCGCCAGACCATCTCGTTCGCCGTAGCGCTCAATATCTTTCTCTACGGCATGATCGGCCCGTTCGCCGCGGCAATCATGGAGCGCTTTGGGATTCGCCGAACCATGTGCTGTGCGCTGGCGGTGATCGCGACCGGCGTGGCGCTGACGCCGCTGATGCGAGAATCGTGGCAATTGATCCTGCTTTGGGGTGTGGTCGTCGGCTCGGGTACCGGCGTAACCGCCATGGTACTGGGCGCCACCATCGTCACGCGCTGGTTCACCCAGCGGCGCGGGCTGGTACTGGGCGTGCTGACCGCGAGCACGGCGACCGGCCAACTGGTCTTCCTGCCGTTGCTGGCAACGCTCGCCCAGGATTATGGCTGGCGCTCGGTCTCGCTGACCGTGGCCGGCGTCGCGGCCCTGCTGCTGCCGCTGGTCGCCTTGTTCATGCGCGACCGCCCTTCCGATCTCGGCCTCGCCCCTTACGGCGAGAGCGGCGGGCCGCAGCCGACCGTCGTTCGGCCGGGCAACCCGGCGATGAACGCGCTCCGGGCCTTGCGCCGCGGGCTCGGCTCGCGCGATTTCTGGCTGCTGGCCGGCAGCTTCTTCATCTGCGGCGCCTCGACCAACGGGCTGATCGGTACGCATCTGATCGCCGCTTGCATCGATCACGGGATTCCCGAAGTGACCGGCGCCAGCCTGCTCGCGGCGATGGGCATTTGCGATTTCATCGGCACCACGCTATCGGGCTGGCTCAGCGACCGCTGGAACAACAATCTGCTGCTGGCCTGGTATTACGGGCTGCGCGGCCTGTCGCTGATGTTCTTGCCCTTCGCCTTCGATCTCAGCTTTGCCGGGCTGTCGATCTTTGCACTGTTCTATGGCCTCGACTGGATCGCCACCGTGCCGCCGACCGTGCGGCTGACGGCGAATGCGTTCGGCAAGGACAATGTCGGCGTGATGTATGGCTGGATCGCCGCAGCCCACCAATTGGGCGCCGCATCGGCGGCGTTCGTCGCCGGCACCATCCGAACCGACCTGGGCGATTATCTGGCGGCGTTCATGCTGGCCGGGATGCTGTGCCTGGGTGCGGCGATCATGGTGCTGTTCATCGGCCGCGGCCATCGCGCGGACGCGGTGTTGGCGGCGGCGTAGCGGCGCCGAAATCTTATTTCATGCGCCATTCCTCGACCAGCAGCGCATGGAGCACATGATCCTGCCAGCGGCCATCGATGCAGAGATAGCGCTTGGCGTAGCCCTCTTCGCGGAACCGCAGCTTGGCCAGCAGATTGCGGCTAGGCGTGTTCGAGGGCAGGCAGGCGGCTTCGATCCGGTGCAGGCCCAACTGGTCGAATCCATAGGCCAGGATCAGGCCGAGTGCCACCTCCATATAGCCTTGCCGGGCAAAGGCCTGGCCGATCCAATAGCCGACGCTGGCGGTTTCGGCGACGCCACGGCGCAAATTGGACAGGCCGATGCCGCCGAGCAGCGTGTCATCCTCGTTGCGGACAATGACGAAGCTGTAGCCCAGATCTTCGCGCCAATCGAGGGCATAACGCTGCAGCCGGTGACGGTAGGCACTGCGCGACAGAGCGTCGGCTGTCCAGGTCGGCTCCCACGGCCGCAGGAAATCGCGCGAGGCGGCGCGAAGTTCGGCCCAGGCCGGCCAATCGGCTCCGATCGGCCGCCGCAGATGAATCCGGTCGTTCGCCAATCGGACCGAAGGCAGCCGGCCGGCGAACCAGCCGCTCAGCAGCGACATGTCCCGGTCACGGCGCCAAACGACCGGTGATACGCTCGAAGCTTTCGACCCGGCCGATCGGCCCCAGCGCGGTAAAGGTCGGCGGGGCCGAGAAGATCCGCCGGGCGACCCGCGCGATGGCACTCCGATCGACGGCATCGATCGAGGCGACGATCTCCCGGCTCGACAGCGGGCGGCCATAGATCAGCATATGGTTGGCGAAATGTTCGGCGCGCGACGAGCTGCTTTCCAGCCCCATTAGCAGGCTGGCCTTGAGTTGCGCCCGCGTCCGGGCGATTTCGCTTTCGGTGAGGCTGTCCGCCGTCTTGACCAATTCATCGCACAGCACCGGCATGAGTTCGCTCACCTCATCCTCGCCGGTGCCGGCATAGATGCCGAACAGTCCGCCATCCTCATAGGCCGCACCGAAGGCGTAGATCGTATAGACGAGCCCACGATTCTCGCGAATTTCCTGAAACAGGCGAGACGACATGCCGCCGCCGACGATCGTCGAAAGCAGCGAGGCGGCATAATAATCGGGATCGGTATAACCGACCGACGGAAAGCCCAGCACGAGATGGACCTGTTCCAGATCCTTTTCGTCCCGCCGGTCGCCGCCCTGATAGCGGGCCGCTTCGACCGCGATGGCCGGTTTGTCGGCCAGATCGCCGAAATGCCGGGCCGCGAGGTCGACGATCCGCGCGTGATCGACCGCCCCGGCAGCCGACAACACCATGCGTGACGCACCATAATGCGTGCTCATGTAATCGGCGACGGTGCCGCGCTCGATCGTGCGGATAATCTCGGCCTGCCCGAGCACCGGTCGGCCCAGCCCCTGATTCGGATAAGCGCATTCCTGGAAATTGTCGAAGATCACATCATCCGGCGTGTCGAGCGCCTGGCCGATTTCCTGAAGGATGACCGTGCGTTCACGCTGCAACTCCTCGGCATCGAATACCGAGTGCTGAAGGATATCGGCGAGCAGATCGACGGCGAGCGGCACATCATCCTTCAACACGCGCGCGTAATAGGCCGTATGCTCGCGCGAGGTATAGGCGTTGAGATGGCCGCCGACATTCTCGATTTCCTCGGCGATGGCGCGCGCCGAGCGCCGCTCGGTGCCTTTGAACGCCATATGCTCCAGCAAATGGGCGACGCCATTGATCTCGGCCGGCTCATTGCGCGTGCCGACATCGACCCAAAGCCCGATCGAGGCGGTCTCGACCGCCGCCATCCGGTCGGTGACGATGCGCAGCCCGTTGGGGAGTGTCGTGATTTCCGGCTCGGTCATGCCATACCCCCACACTGAGCGCGCGCGGCGATGAAGCTGCGGATCGCCGAAAGGTCGTTGGGTACGATAGTGATGCGTTCTGGGCGGGTCATGAGATCCTGCAAAGGGTCTGGCAATTCCGGCTTGCGGCCGGTCGCTTGTTCGACGGTTTCGGGAAACTTCGCCGGGTGCGCGCAGGCGAGCGCTACGCGCGGAATACCCGGCGCCCCGCCGATCCCCCGCATCGCGGCCACGGCGACCGCGCTATGAGGATCGAGCATTTCGCCGGTCTCGTGAAACGCCCGCGCGATCATATCGCGCGTACCGGCGTCATCGACCCGGTAGGCCGCGATCAGCGCGCGCACGCGCTGCCAAGCCTCGCGGCCGCATTCGAGCCGGCCGGTTTTGCGGAACGCCGACATCATGTGGGCGAGGCCCGTGCCGTCGCGTCCGGTGACATCATACAGCAATCGCTCAAAATTGCTTGAAACCTGAATATCCATGCTCGGGCTGAGGCTGGGCTCGACCCCGGCGATCGCCATCGTGCCGGTCTCGACGAAACGATAGACTATATCGTTCCGGTTGGTGCCGATAACAAGGCGCTCGATCGGCAAGCCCATCGCGCGCGCGATCTGGCCGGCATAGACATTGCCGAAATTGCCGGTCGGCACGGCGAAGGACACCGGTCGATCGGGGGCGCCCAACGCCGTTCCGGCGACGAAATAATAGACGGTCTGGGCGATAATGCGGGCCCAATTGATCGAATTCACCGCCGACAAGCTGCACTTGGTACGGAATTCGGCGTCGGCGAACAGCGCCTTCACATGATCCTGGCAATCATCGAAATTGCCCTCGACCGCCAGCGTATGGACATTGCCGGCGGCAACGCTCGTCATCTGCCGACGCTGCACTTCCGAGACCCGACCATGGGGATAGAGAATGAAGATGTCGATATTGGCGCGGTCGCGGCACGCTTCGATCGCGGCCGACCCGGTATCGCCCGAGGTCGCACCGACGATCGTCGCACGCCGGCCGCGGCGGCTCAGCACATGATCGAACAGCCGGCCCAGCGCCTGAAGCGGGTAATCCTTGAAGGCGAGCGTCGGCCCGTGAAACAGCTCAAGCAGCCACTCGTCGCGGCCCAGTTGCTTCAGCGGCGCCACCGCCTTATGGCGGAAGCCGGCATAGGCATCGCGCAGCAGCGCTTCCAAGGCCGGCGGCGCCAGAGCATCGCCGATAAACGGCGCCATGATCGCCGCCGCCACCGCCGGATAGTCGAGCCGGCCCAGCCGCCGGATTTCGTCCTTGGTAAAGCACGGTATGCCGGTCGGCACATAAAGCCCGCCATCCGGTGCCAGACCGGCGAGCAGAACATCCTCGAAGGATTGCGGCTCGCCGGTCCCGGTCGGTTGGCGCGTACTGACATAGGACACTGGCATCGCTTGCGTCCGATTCTTAGCCGGTCATCGCTTCGACGCCGGGCCGGATTGTCACGAGGCGGGTTTGCGGAATTTCAGGACGAAATTATCCGCTTCGCCGATCGCCGCATATTTCTCCTTGTCCTTGTCACCGAGCGCAAAGCTCGGCGGCAAGGTCCAGACGCCTTCGGGCCAGTCCTTGGTGTCCTTCGGATTGGCGTCAATTTCGGACGCGCCGACGAATTCGAAGCCGGCCTTTTTGGCGAGTTCGATCGCGTAATCCTGGCGGACATAGCCATTCTCGGCCTTCGGATCCTGGGGCTTGGTCGTCGGTGCGCGATGATCCTCGATCCCGAGCACACCACCCGGCTTCAGCGCCTTGAAGAAACCGGCCAGCGCGGCCTCGGCATAGCCGCCAGCCAGCCAATTATGCAGATTGCGGAAGGTCAGCACGAAGTCGGCCGAGCCGGCCGGGGCGATATCATAATGATCCTGGCCGAATTCCGTGACCTTGATCGCACCGAGTCGCGCCGGATCGGCATCGAGCTTGGCCTGAAATTTGGCGCGCGCCTTGTCAACGCTCTCCTTGCCGGTATCCGAGGGTGATCCGGCGGTATAAAGCTTGCCGTGATCATGGAGATAAGGCCCGAGGATCTCGGTCCAATAGCCGCCCGACGGCCAGATCTCGACGACCGTGGCATCGGGACGAAGGCCGAAGAATTCCAGTTCGCCGACCGGATGCCGAAAGGCGTCGCGGTCGCGGAACGCCGCGGTGCGTTGCGGGTCGGCGACGGATTTTTCGAGTGCCGCATCGGCAGCCCAAGCCGGCACAGTGACGGTGAGTGCCAGGGCGAGAAGCAAAGGAAGGCGCATTCAACTCTCCGGGATTTAGAGGAAGGCGAAATCAAGCGTCGTGTAGATAGCGTTTCGCCAAATGCCGCTCGAAAACCGTGGCATCGAGCGTCCGGCCCGTCGCATCGGTCAATATCCGGCTCGCAGGAACCGACGAAGCACGCGCATGGACATGTCGGCGCAGCCAATCGAGCAATGGCCGGAAATCGCCCGTCGCGATCGCCGGGCGGATTTCCGCCTGGCTGATTGTCGCCGATTGAAACAGCTGCGCCGCGGTCATGGCCCCGAGCGTGTAGGTCGAGAAATAGCCGAACAGCCCCTGATACCAATGGATATCCTGCAACACGCCATCGGTATCGTCAGGCGGCACGATTCCGACCAGCGCCCGCATGCCGTCGCGCCACGCACCCGGCAGATCGTCGAGTGTCAAATCCCCGGCGATCAGCGCTTGTTCCAAGCGATAGCGCAGGATCACATGGGCCGGATAGGTCGCCTCGTCGGCATCGACCCGGATCAGGCTGCGCTCAACCCGCGTATTCCAGCGATAGAGGTTTTCCGGCTCCCACGCCGCCCCCTTGCCGCCGAAGGCATCGCGCAGGATCGGTGCGAGGAACTCCAGAAACTCGCGCGAACGGCAGGCCTGCATTTCGATCAACAGCGACTGACTCTCATGAATGCTCATGCTGCGCGCGCGCCCGACCGGCTGGCGGCGCCAATCCGCCGGCAAGCCGCGCTCGTAAAGTGCGTGTCCGGTTTCATGCAGGACGCCCATGAGGGCGCGGCCGAAATCATCCTCGCGATAGCGCGTGGTGATCCGGACATCGTCAGGTGTGCCGCCACAGAACGGATGCGCGCTGGCATCCAGCCGGCCATGGTCGAAATCGAATCCCAGGGCCGCCATCAGCTTCAGCCCGACCTGCCTTTGCCGTTCGATCGGAAACGGGCCATCGGGCACGAGCGGCGCTGGACGCGAGGCCTGACGCTCGATGATCGCGGCGATAGTGTCGGGTAAAAAGCGCAACAATTGATCGAACTGTTGGTCGATCTCGGTACAACTGGCACCCGGCTCATACTCGTCAAGCAACGCGTCATAGGGTGATTTGCCCAGCCGATCGGCCTTGGCCTGTGCCACTTCGCGGGTCAGATCAAGGAGATGTTGCAGGGCCGGGCGGACGCGGGCGAAATCATTGGCCGGACGTGCCTGGCGCCAGATCATCTCGCAGGCAAGGCCGGCCTTGCAGCGGGCCTCGACCAGATCGACCGGGATCGCGGTCGCGTGCAGCCAGCGGCGGCGCATCTCATCGAGATTGGCCCGCTGCCAGGAATCGAGATCGCCCTGCGCTGCGGCGGCGGGCAAGGCATCACCGAGCGCCACGTCAGTCAGCAATTCGTGACTAACCACCTCCAGCGTCGAAAGCTGGTTCTGCCGCGCTTCGATCCCGCCCGGCGGCATCATTGAAGCATAGTCCCATTTCAGGACGGCAATTGCCTCCTGAAGCGACGCAAGTCGGGCAAACCGAGTTTCAAGCTGATGATACGGCGTCATGGCGCGCTCTCGGTCGGTTCGGGCTTTCGATAGTGGTAGATGAAATAGATGACCGTGAGGGTGAGCGCGAATAAATACCACGTGATCGCATATTGCAGGTGATCATTGGGTAACGCGATACGCGTCTGCCCACCAATCGGAAACCCGCCGGGATTGGGCGCCGGACCGGCCTCGACATAAAACGGTAGAACCTGCTCGAGCCCCTCGGTCGCCGCCATTGCCGGAACATCGACAAAGAACCAGAAATTGTCGCCGGGCCGATTCTGCGGCACGAGCCAACCCTTGGGCGGATTGGGCAGGCGCAAGATACCCTGAATTTCGGTCGGCCCGGTGACCTGCCCGTCCGGTCGGGTCGCCGGATTTTTTCGGATGCCGGGTACGAAACCACGATTGACTAGCAAGGTCTGCCCGGTCGGCAGCGTCATCGGCGTGACGATTTGGAACCCCTCGATACCGCGCGCGTCAAAGGCACCGATATAAAGCTCCTTGGCGTGATCGAAGATGCCGGTGACAGCGACGTGATGAAAATCGAGTGACTCAGCCGCATCCGGAGTCTCGGGCAGCGGCATCGCGGGTGCCGCCAATGCCGCACTGCGCGCATCGATCAGTGCGGTCTTCCACGCCAATCGCTGCACCTGCCATGTCCCAAGACCGAGCATGAAAAGCACGGCCGGGATCGTGAACAAGGTCGGCCACAGCGTGAAGCGAAAATGCTGGCGCACAAGACTCACGATCCCGTCATCCCGGTCGCCTCACCGGGTCGATGCCGCCGCGGCATGGCGGCGTTATTCCACCACCGCGGCACCGCTGCCGCCCCACCAATAGACCCAGATGAAAAGGAAAATCCAAACCACGTCGACGAAATGCCAGTACCAAGCCGCGGCCTCGAAGCCGAAATGATGATCGGACGTGAAATCACCGCGCCACGCCCGATACAGGCAGACCATCAGGAAGATCGTGCCGACGATGACATGGAAACCGTGGAAGCCGGTCGCCATGAAGAAGGTGGCGCCGAAGATATTGCCGGAGAAATGGAACAGCGCGTGGCTGTACTCGACCGCCTGCAACGCGGTAAAGGACAGGCCGAGCAGCACGGTCAAGGTCAACCCGGTCAGCAGGCCCTTGCGGTTGCCTTCGATCAGCGAATGATGCGCCCAAGTCACGGCCGTACCCGAAAGCAGCAGAATCAGCGTGTTGAGAAACGGCAGATGGAAGGCCGAGAACGGAATGATGCCAGCCGGTGGCCACGTGCCGCCCGGCGCCTGGAGATGGTGCAGACTTGAGGCGAAGAAGGCCCAAAAAAACGCGACGAAGAACATCACTTCCGAGGCGATGAACAACGTCATGCCATAGCGCATGCCGATCTGCACGATCGGTGTGTGATGGCCTTGAAAGGTCGCTTCGCGCACCACGGAGCGAAACCACAGAAACATGGTCAGCAGCACAAAAGCGAGCCCAACCTCGGCCAGTATCCAGCTTTCGCCATGCATGCCGCGCACGGCGCCATAGAACATGGCACCAGCCGAAACAGCGCCGAGCAGCGGCCAGGCGCTCGGATCGACCAGATGATATTGATGCTTGGGATGGCCGGCGGAAGATGCGCTCATCGGGAAGACTCTTTCTCGGACGGGTTTCCGGTATTCGGCAGCAGCCCGACCCGTGCCGTGCCGGGTTGGGCTTTCGCCGGAAAAAACGTATAGGATAGGGTGATCGCCGCGATATCACGGGCATTGCGGTCGGCCATCATCGCCGGATCGACGAAGAAACTGACCGGCAGTTCGGCCGTCTCACCCGGCTGCAATGTCTGCTCGGAGAAGCAGAAGCATTGGATCTTATCGAAATAAAGCCCAGCGGCGTCCGGCGTGACATTATAGGTCGCATTACCGGTGATCGCGTGGTTCGACCGATTGGTCGCACGAAAAATCGCCAATCGCTGTTCACCCGGATGGACCCGCATTTCACGCTGTTCCGGTTCGAACGCCCAGGGCAGATCGGGCGACACATCGGAATTGAACCGCACCCAAACCCATTTCGGACTGACCTCACCGGGTGCCGATTCGGCTCTCTGGGTCGTGCCACCGAACCCGGTCGCTCGGCAGAACACCTTGTAAAGCGGTACCGACGCGAAGCTGAGCGCGATCATGCCCGCCACGGCGGCGGTCAGAATCAGGCCAATGCTTGTATTGCGGCTCTCTCTCATCGCAGTTCGAGCAGCCGAACAATGGTGATGGCGAAGATCAAGGCCGCGAAGGCGACCAGTGCCCCGGCCAGCGCCAAATTCCGTGATCGGCGTTGCTGTAGCGCATCCTGGGTCATCGCTTCAGCCTTGCAGGGCCGCCGGCATGCGATCGACGATCAGCAGCGCGAACAGCAGGAACAGATATAAAATCGAAAAGGCGAACATCCGCTTTGGCTCACGGCCCGTCCGGTCCCGCCAAACTCGAATCGCCAAGCCATTGAACGCGGCCGACAGCAAGATCGCGGCCGCGAGATAGACCGTGCCGGCCATGCCGAAAAAATACGGGCCGAGGGCGAACGGCCAAAGAACGAAGGTATAAAGCAGCATCTGGCGCTTGGTTTCGCGCTCACCGGCAACGACCGGCAGCATCGGTACGCCTGCCCTGGCGTAATCACCGGAGCGAAACAGCGCCAACGCCCAGAAATGCGGCGGCGTCCAAAAGAAGATGAGCCCGAACAGCAGCAGTGACGGCAGACCGATATCGCCGGTCACCGCGGTCCAGCCGATCATCGGCGGGAACGCCCCGGCGGCACCGCCGATGACGATGTTCTGCGGCGTCCGCCGCTTCAGCCAGAAGGTATAGACGAAGACATAAAAGCCGATCGTCAGCGCCAAAAGCGCCGCCGCCATCGGGTTGATCGCCAGCCCCATCAGGATGATCGAGCCGAACGCCAGCACGACGCCAAAGCCCAGCGCTTCGCTCGGTTGTATCCGGCCGGCCGGCAGCGGACGTCCCTGCGTCCGGGTCATCAAGGCATCAATGTCGCGGTCATACCACATATTGATGGCGCCCGACGCGCCGGCCCCGACCGCAATGCACAGGATGGCGACACCGGCCAGCAGCGGATTCAGATGGCCCGGTGCCAACCATAAGCCGGCAAAGCCGGTGAAGACGACAAGCGACATCACGCGGGGCTTCAACAGCGCCCGGTAATCGGCGACCCCGGCCTCGCTCGGCCGGGCACGTCCGGCAAAATCGGCGGAACTTACGTTGGACACCGAATCAACCCCGCATATCCATATCGAATGCGCTGCCGGTCATTCGATGACCGGTATCTCTTCGAAGGTGTGGAATGGTGGCGGCGAACTCACCGTCCATTCCAGGGTAGTGGCGCCAACGCCCCACGGGTTGGCCGCGACCTTACGCCCCGCCAGCAGCGTGTAGAGTACCATCAACACGAAGAACAAGGTAGACGCGTAAGAAATATAAGAGCCGACCGAGGCGATTTCGTTCCACCCCTCGAACGCCGCCGGATAATCGACATAGCGGCGCGGCATGCCGGCCAAGCCCAGAAAATGCATCGGGAAAAACGTCAGATTGACGCCGATGAATGTCGTCCAGAAATGCAGCTGACCGGCCCATTCGGGATATTGCCGGCCGGACATCTTGCCGAACCAGTAGTAAAATCCGGAAAAGATCGAAAAGACGGCACCGAGGCTAAGCACATAATGGAAATGCGCCACGACGTAATAGGTGTTGTGCAGCGCCACGTCGAGCCCGGCATTGGCCAGCACGACGCCGGTCACGCCGCCGACCGTGAACAGAAAAATAAACCCGATGGCGAACAGCATCGGCGTCTTGAACTCGATCGAGCCGCCCCACATCGTGGCGATCCATGAGAAGATCTTGATGCCGGTCGGCACGGCGATGACCATGGTCGCGGCCGTGAAATAGGCGCGCGTATCAGGGTCGAGGCCGACCGTATACATATGATGCGCCCAGACGACGAAGCCGATCACGCCGATCGCGACCATGGCATAGGCCATGCCGAGATAACCGAAGATCGGCTTCTTGGAGAAGGTCGAGATGACGTGGCTGATCATGCCGAAGCCGGGCAGGATCATGATGTAGACTTCCGGATGGCCGAAGAACCAGAACAGATGCAGGAACAGGATCGGATCACCGCCGCCCGCCGGATCGAAGAAGGTCGTGCCGAAATTGCGGTCGGTCAGCAACATGGTGATCGCTCCGCCCAGCACCGGCAGCGACAGCAGCAGCAGGAACGCGGTAACCAGCACGGCCCAGACGAACAGCGGCATCTTGTGCAGCGTCATGCCGGGCGCGCGCATGTTGAAGATCGTGGTGATGAAATTGATGGCGCCGAGGATCGACGATGCGCCGGCCAGATGCAGCGAAAAGATCGCCATATCCACCGCGGCACCCGGATGGTACTGCCCGTTCGACAGCGGCGGATAGATCGTCCAGCCGACGCCGGCACCGCCATCGACGAAGGCCGAACCCAGCAGCAGGGCGAAGGACGGGATCAGCAGCCAGAAGCTGATATTGTTCAGCCGCGGAAACGCCATGTCGGGCGCCCCGATCATCAGCGGCACGAACCAGTTGCCGAAGCCGCCGATCATCGCAGGCATGACGACAAAAAACACCATGATCAGCCCGTGGGCGGTCGCGATCACATTATAGAGCTGGTGATCGTCGCCGAACAACGCACCGCCCGGATGCGCGAGGTTGGCGCGCATGAGCACGGAGAAGCCGCCGCCGATCAGACCCGCGACGATCGAGAAAGCCAGGTAAAGCGTGCCGATATCCTTGTGATTGGTGGACATCAGCCAGCGCTGGACGAAGCCGGGGTGATGCCCGTGCGAATCGTCGGTGGCGTGCGTTGCGTGACCCATGTTGTTACCCTTCGGTCCTTACGTCTTTTGACAACGCCCGGTTTGCGCCGCACGCCCTTCTGGGGCCGGCCGCAGTTCCGAGCCGGTAGCTAGTGCCGCGCCGACGGCTCGTCGGAGGCCAGACGGGTCGCCGATGGCGTCCCGTCCTCGCGAGCGAACTTGCCCTTCGCCTGTTCGACCCACTGGGCGAACGCCTCTTTCGAAACGGCATGCACCTTGATCGGCATATAGGCGTGGTTGACGCCGCAAATCTGGTTGCACTCGCCGAAATAGGTGCCTTCCTTTTCGATGTTGACCCAGACCTCGTTGAGCCTGCCGACCACGGCATATTTCTGCACGGCGAGCGATGGGACAAACCAGCTATGCATCACATCGCTACCGGCGATCTGAATGCGAACGTTGGTATCGACCGGCAGCACGACCTCATTATCGACATCCAGCAAGCGCAGGCTTGGATCCTTCAGATCCTTGTCGTCGACAAGCACACTGTCGAAGCCAAAATCGCCGCTGTCGGGATAAGCATAATGCCAATACCACTGGAGTCCGGTGACCTTCAGCGTCAAATCCGACTTCGGCACCGTCTCCTGGAAATACAGTAACTTGAAGGACGGTACCGCGATCACCAGCAAAATCAGCACCGGTACCAGGGTCCACAGCACCTCGATGACCGTGTTGTGCGAGGTGCTTGAGGGCACCGGGTTGGCCTTGACGCGAAACCGCACGCACACATAGGCCAGCAGCCCCATCACAAAGATGACCGTGAGGACGATGATCCACAGCAGGAGCGAATGCAGATCCTGCAATTTGTCCGCCACGGGCGTCGCTGGATCCTGCAGGCCGATCTGCCAAGGTTGCGGCCGATCGGCAAACGCCGCGCCCGACATCAGGGCGGGGGCCGTCAACCCCGCGACTCTCAGGAATGTTCGCTCGATCGATCGCTTCATGCTGTTCCCGTGTCCCGACAAAATGCGCCGCCCGCCCATCGGCTACCGACCGGAGCGCTCAAGCCTCGGCGGAAGCGTGATGGCGGATGGCGCTCCCCGGCGCATTCCATAGTCGCCCCGAACGCTCAAAGGCAATGTCGAAAATCAAGTTGTGCGCCATTGGCCGCATTGCGTTGCCGTCACGCATCTGCGCGCAATTGCCCTACCCTCGCCGATCTGGCAAGCTTCGATCGTCGTTTCATCCGGCCGGCGCCTTGGCGCCTCGCCGCGGAGCCGCTTCATGACTGACCTCGCCGCTACCGATACGTTGTTTTTTGGCCGCACCGATATGGATGCCACGCGGGTTGACGCCATCGTGCGCGAATCGCTCGCCGGCATGGAAGATGGTGAGCTATACCTCGAATATTGCCTGAGCGAGGCGCTCGCCTTCGATGACGGCAAGCTCAAGACCGCGTCGTTCGACACCTCGCAGGGCTTCGGTTTGCGTGCAATTTCCGGCGAAGTCACAGGCTATGCCCATTCCGGCGAATTGAGCGAGGCGGCGATCAAGCGCGCGGGCGAGACCGTGCGGGCCGTGCGCCAGGGTCACGGCGGCACGTTGGCCGAGCCGCCGCGCGGCACCAATCGCTCGCTCTATACCGACGCCAACCCGCTGAACACCGTTGAATTCGGCGACAAGGTCAAGCTGCTGGCCGCGATCGACGCCTATGCGCGGGCCAAGGATCCGCGGGTTCGCCAGGTCAGTTGCTCGCTCGTCGGCGAGTGGCGCGCGGTTCAGATCATGCGGCCCGACGGGGTGCGGGTCGGCGATATCCGACCGCTGGTGCGGCTGTCCGTCTCAGTCGTGGTCGGTGACGGTGATCGGCTCGAAACCGGCAGCTCGGGTGCCGGCGGGCGCACCGGCTATCAAACTTACCTCGATCCGGCGCAATGGCGCCGGCAGACCGACGATGCGCTGCGTGAGGCGCTGATCAATCTTGGCTCGGTACCGGCACCGGCCGGCCAGATGACCGTGGTGCTGGGCGCCGGCTGGCCCGGCATCATGCTGCACGAGGCGATCGGCCACGGCCTCGAAGGCGATTTCAACCGCAAGAAAACCTCGGCCTTTTCCGGCCGGGTCGGCGAGCGTATCGCCGCTCATGGCGTCACCGTCGTCGATGATGGCACGCTGCCCGACCGGCGCGGCTCGATTACGGTCGATGACGAAGGCACGCCGTCCGGCCGCAACGTGCTGATCGAGGACGGCATTCTCAAGGGATATCTTCAGGACCGGATGAATGCCCGCCTGATGGGAGTAGCCCCCACCGGCAACGGACGGCGCCAGAGCTTCGCGCATCACCCGATGCCGCGCATGACCAATACTTATATGTTGAACGGCGGCCACGAGCCGGAAGAGATCGTCCGTTCGGTCAAGCGCGGCCTCTATGCGGTCAATTTCGGGGGCGGCAGCGTCGATATCACCAGTGGAAAATTCGTCTTTTCCGCCTCCGAAGCCTATATGATCGAAGATGGCAAGATCGGCCCCGCGGTCAAGGGCGCGACGCTGATCGGCAACGGCCCCGATGCCCTCACCAAGATCAGCATGATCGGCAATGATCTGCGGCTTGATGACGGCATCGGCATCTGCGGCAAGGACGGTCAGAGCGTCCCGGTCGGCGTCGGCCAGCCGACTGTGCGGATGGACGGGTTGACGGTCGGCGGAACGGCAGCATAATTTAAGGACGACCCGTCACTTTGCGCGATTTTTCTGTTCTCGCTTCCTGCGTTCTGGCGCTGTTGCCGGCCACCCGGGCTGCGGCCTGCGATTTCGACAGCGCGCCCGATACGCGCTGGTCGGTCGCCCGCAAGGGCGGGGTCAATTGGCTGATCACGCCGTGCGGTGACGAATTTTTCTCGGTTGGCGTCAATGTCCTTGATGGCGGCGCTCCACAGCGCCGCACGGACGACCGGCTCTGGTACAGTTGGACGGCCTTCGAGCCATCGCTCGATGCTTGGGCCGAGGATGCGCGCAAGCGACTCGGGCAATGGGGCTTCAACAGCGCCGGCGGCTGGTCGCTGCCACCGGACGAACTGCGCCTGCCGGAGATCGCCAATCTGGAACTCGGCCGCCTGTCGCAGTTTCATTGGTTCGACCCGTTCGATCCGGCGATCGAGCCGCGCATGATGGCGGAGGCAGAAAAGCTCGTTGCGCCCTATAAGGCCAGCCCCTATCGCATCGGCTATTTTTCCGACAACGAAGTCGGCTGGTGGAACGGCGCACTGTTTGTCTTCTACAGCCAGAAGCCGGCGACCAATTTCACCAAGCAGCGCTGGGTGCGGTTTCTCCAGGATCGCTATGAGGGGCGCTGGTCGCGCTTCGCCGCCGATTTCGTACCGCCGCAGGGTGTGAGCGACTGGGACACCCTGCTTGCAGCCGAAACGGTCACGAAACTCCGGCCCGGCTCGAACGGTATCCAGACTGTGCGCGCCTGGACCGGCATCGTGGCCGAGCGGTATTATAGCCTGACCGAACGGGCAATCCGTGCCGCCGATCCGGATGCGCTGCTGTTCGGCGACCGGCTGCCGATCTATTACGACCCGGTGGCAGTCCGCGCCGAAGCGGCCCATGTCGATGCGATTGCGACCAACTACAATGTCGATAGCGGCGACGGCTGGGTCGCGCGTTATTATTTCGATGGGCTTCATACCCTGACCGGCGGCAAGCCGGTGCTGATCTCCGAGTGGTTCTTCGCGGCGACACAGAATCGGTCGGGCAATCGCAATAACGGCCATCTGATGACCGTGGCGACCCAGAACGACCGTGCCGAAGGGGCGGCGCAAGCGGTGGCGGAATTCGCCGAAATCCCCGATCTGGTCGGGCTGCACTGGTTCCAATATGCCGACAACCCCAAGGGCGGCCGCGCCGATGGCGAGGACTACGATTTCGGCCTGGTCGATACCGACGACCGGCCCTATGAACAACTCGCCGCGGCAATCGCGCCGCGCAACCGGAACCTGCCGCGGCTGCACGAGGCGGCGCTGACCGATCGGGTACGGCAGACCGATCGCACGGAAATCGCCATCCCCTATGCCGAAATCGACGTCGGTGACAAAAGTTTGAGCGATTGGCCGAAGCAGGCCGCCCTCGTGCCGGAACTGATCGCCGCGCCGGGCGAGGTCCCGTTCGGCGAAGCCTATCTCGCCTGGAATGAAAAGGGTCTCGGCCTCGCCACGATCGGCCAGGATTATTATGATCTCGATCTGCTGTCCTATGATGGCAGCTTTCCGCTGGAAGAGGCGTTCCGGGTCGAACTGGGCGTCGATGGCGGCAACGGCGTGCGGCATTTCACGGTTTTCTTCATCCCGCCGCGGACTAAGGTGAAGGATCATCCGCCGATGACGGCGCTGCTCTGCGCCGGCACCGCGGCCGCGACACCGGACGCAGCGCACTGCCAGCCGGTCGAGGGTGCCAACACCAGCTATTTCGGCGCGGATCAACCGCGCATCACGTCGGAAACCCTGCTGCCCTGGGCGACACTCGGGCTTGATGCGCCACCGGCGAAGGGTAATCCACTCAAGGTCGAGATTTCCGCGACCGCCTGGCACCGCTCGCGATGGATGTCGCTGTCCGGTCTGGCGCCGGACCAAGGCAATGACGAACCCAAACATTGGGCGGTGGTCCGGCTCGGTCGGGTCAGCTGACGGCCGGGCGATTTTGATCAGCCTCGACACGCCTCGCCTGACACTCATCCTGGCACAGCCTGAAGCCGCCCCTCGCCTGGTCGCCTATCGCCGCGACAATTGGGAATTTCACGCGCCGTGGTGCGCGCCGCGCGGCCCGGACGAATTGTCGGTCGTCTATTGGCGCCGACGGCTGGAACATTGGTCGCGCGAGGAACGCGACGGCCAAGCGCTGCGCCTGATGCTGTTCCCCCGGGATGATGCCGAGGGCGCGGTGCTCGGCACCGCCAATTTCACGCAGATCATGCGCGGCAGTTTCCAGTCTTGCTACCTCGGCTATGATCTGGACCAACGCGCCGAGGGCCGCGGCCTGATGCAGGAAGCGCTGACCGCCGTGATCGCCCATTTGTTCGGCCCGCTCCGGCTGCACCGAATCATGGCCAATTATCAACCGCATAACCAGCGCAGCGGCGAATTGCTGCGCCGGTTGGGCTTCATTCCCGAGGGCTACGCGCGCGATTGCCTGTTCATCGATGGGGCCTGGCGCGACCATGTATTGACCGCGCTGACCAACCCGGCACCGACCCCACCGGGTTAGTTTTCTCGTCGCGCGGCCCGAGGCACATCGTCATCTTGGCGGCAACCGGCGGATCGGTGTATAGGCTGGTCGGCCAAGGAAACGGCCGGCCGATGATGCGACGGAGAGAACATTGATGGAACCCGAAGTGGCGAGCGAGGCACCGCCCGAATCCGAGCGCGACTTGCTGGCGAAGCTGAAACAGATGGTCGAGGGCGGCCAACTGCATTTGACCGTCGATCGCAGCAAGCTTTCGCATCTCGACTTTCCGCTGTCGTCCGAGGCGGACGGCAATCTCTGGGTCTATTCGCTGACACCGCTTTGCGCGCTGATTCTATGGCGCGTCGGCCTATGGCCCGGCTTGGCGGCCTCGGCGATCTCGATCGCGCTTTACCAGACATTGGGAAAAACTTATATCGCCCGCCGCCTCGACCGGCGCATCCGCGAGCGCGGATTGAGCGAAACCGACACTTGGCGTGCCCTCTGGCGTTTCGGCGGCGTTATCCTCACCCCGGCCGATGGCGGCCCGCCCTGCCAGGGACCGGAGGGTAGCTGGTTCGCGCTGGCGCGTGGAGTGGCTCGGCCGCGACCCTCAATGGATTCGACGGATGCCCGATAGGCCATGCTATCAACACCGCAGAACGCGGATCGAGCTAAGCTCTCATCCATCAAATCCGTGGATATCCGCGCAATCCGTGTTCCCCAGGGCCGTTCAACGCTCCTGACATTGCCTGATGCGTGATCGGCAACCTTGCATAAATGGCCGATTCTCACGGCGCGCTTTGTCAGAATCTATAGCGGGCAACCATCCCGGAGGGTTGCCCGATGCCCAGTACGCTTTTGTCGCTGTTCCGCCAGATTCCCGATCCCCGTCGCAATCAGGGGAAGATGTATCCGCTGGCACCGATCCTGCTGTTCACGGTGCTGGCGATGCTGGCCGGGGCGCGGTCCTACCGCCAAGTTCACGCTTTCATCCGGATCCATTTGGATCGGCTGAACGACGAGTTTGGTTTGTCTCTGCGCCGCGCGCCGGCCTATTCCTCGATCCGCTTCATTCTGCACGGCCTTGATGCCGAAGAGGTGGAGCGGCGGTTTCGTGAACATGCCACCTGCGTCGCCGACGATCCGGTCGAGGCGGCGCATGTGTTGAGCGCTTTTGCCGTCGAAGGACAGATCATTCTCGGCCATCTGGCGGTTTCTGAGAAAAGCAACGAGATCCCCGCCGCCCAGGAGATGATTGCGACGCTGGGCCTCAGCGGTCGCCTGTTCACGCTCGACGCCTTGCACTGTCAAAAAAACTTTCCAAATTGCCCGCGACACGGGCAATCACCTGTTGGTTCAGTTGAAGGACAACCAGCCCAACCTGCTTGAAACCGTCCGCACGATTACCGACACCGGCAGACCAACCGACACCGCGTTTTCGCGAGACAAGGGCCGCTCGCGCCAGGAGGACAGAACCGTCGACGTCTTTCCCGTCGGCGAGGCCTTGGCCGCGACCGAGTGGCAGCCCTTCGTCAAGACCATCATCCGCGCGCTCGAGACCCGCCAGGACGCGATGCGTTTAGGTCGAAACGACCTCGCAAACGTGACCTCACGCAGTGCCCAACAGGCATGGCGTGAGAATTTTCGCGCCCGCGAATAGGGGCGAGCGGTAAGGCCGTCAATTATGTGTTCTGTTCCCCGGAACGCCCAACTACGGCCTGGACGATTCCCGCGGTCGCGGCAATCTCGGTCATGTGCTCCATCGGCATGGCGACGACGATCGTGCTGTTATGCTCGGCGCCGATCTCGGTCAGGGTCTGAAGGCGGCGAAGCTCCAGGGCACCCGGCTGCCCGGAAATGGTCCGCGCCGCCGCGGATAGCATCTCGGCGGCCTTGAACTCACCTTCGGCCTTGATGATCCGGGCGCGCTGCTCACGGATTGCCTCGGCTTCTTTGGCGATGGCCCGCTGCATATTTTCAGGAATATCGAGATCCTTGATTTCGACACCGACGATTTCGACACCCCATTTGCCGACGGTCGCCACAAGATTGTCGCGGAGCAAATCATTCGCCTCGCTCCGGGCCTTCAAAAGACCGTCAAGGTCGTTTTGACCGATGATATCGCGCAGCGTGGTCTCCGCCGCCAGAATGACCGCGCCATCGCGATTCTCGACGCTGACGATCGCCCGGACCGGATCTTGTACCTGATACCACAGCACGGCATTCACCCGCACCGCGACGCCATCGCGCGTGACCGTCTCTTGGGTGGCGAGATCGGTCGTCACGGTGCGCAGCCCGACCTTCAATCCCTTCTCAAGATAAGGGATCAGGACGATGAGTCCCGGCCCGCGGGCGCCGACCAACCGGCCCAGGCGGAACACGACAAGGCGCTCATATTCCCGCACGACCCGCACCGAGGCAGAGAGTGCGAGCAGGACGAAGGCGAGGACGACAACAAGCACCATCGCAGAGACCGGCATCGAAAAACTTCCTTTGTTGGTGGTGATGGCGTGGACGCGAGGTTTCGGTGACAATTCATAACTCGTTCCACCCCATTCAGGCGGAGCGGTTGTTATTGTGTGCTGTATGGACGGCCACATCGCCCATCCGATAGGGCGCGCCTCGCCTTCTCACTCGAAATTCCGCCTTTTGTCGCGGAGGAATGGCACAGGCCCAGCACTCATCTGATATAGTGCTGTCACCCCGTGTGTGTAATACGAACAACCGATATCGGTCGAGGGGCGTTAACCCATGTTGATGGTAGGAGTCGCGCGAGTCGCGACGACGCCGTTGCCGGACGGGCATGAACGGAGGATTGTTTGGTGCCGACGATCAGTACAATACCTTCTATGGCCTGTTGATCCAGATGTGCTTCCGGGACCATGCGCCGCCCCATTTTCACGTCAAATACACGGAGCATAAGGCCGTGATCGACATTCAGGCACTCGTGCTCTTGGAAGGGTCGCTTCCGCGCCGCGCGCTGAATCTTGCCCTCGATCGGGCGGAGCTTCATCGGGACGAATTGCTTGAGGCCTGGCGCTTCTGCCAAGAGATGGAGAACCCGAAGCCGATCGCCCCGTTGGAGTAGATGCCATGATCTGGGACGTCACAGAGGTCAAGATCACCGACCCGAATACGCTGTGGGTGCGCTTTGCCGATGGCACCGAAGGCAGCGTCAAATTTCTGCCAAGCGCGTTCCGCGGCGTTTTTTCGCGCCTTCGCGAAGAGCGGCATTTCCGCGAAGCGACCCTTGTCGATGGCGTTGTCACCCGCCCGGGCGAGATCGATCTGGCGCCAGACGCGATGCACCGCGCCATCCAGGCGACGGGACAATGGGTGCTGTCCTGATCTGGTCGCACTTAATGCCGTCCGGAAAAGCCGTTCAAGGCAGGTCGGATGGATTTTGAACGCAGTTCAGTGGTCCCGACCAATCGTCGTCCGATGGGCGAGGGTTTTCGCTGGGGTATTACGGGCGTTACGGTGAAAGCTTACGGCATAGAAAAGTAAGCTGTCGCCGTAATCCAGTTTCAGGGGTTCGACCGCCAAGCCTACAAAAGGCTGGAAATTCTGGCGGCGGCACCCAGCCTGAACGACCTGCGGACCCTGCCGAGCAACCGCCTTGAAGCCTTGGAGGCCGACCGCGCCGGGCAATTCAGCATCCGCATCAACATGCAATGGCGGCTGTGTTTTGAATGGCCGGATGGCGCGCCAGGACCGTCAAACGTCGAAATCGTGGACTACCATTGAAGGAGGCGACCATGATCAGACCCCCCATCCACCCCGGCGAAATCCTTGCCGACGAACTGGAGGAAATCGGCATCACCGCAACCGAGCTGTCCCGTCAGCTCAGGGTGCCGCAGAACCGTATCAGCCAGATCATCGCGGGCAAGCGGGCGATCACCGGCGACACGGCCTTGCGCCTTGGTCACTGGTTCGGCAACAGCGCCGAATTCTGGCTCAATCTGCAATCCGCCTTTGATCTTCGGGTAGCGGCGGCGGCAGTCGGCCCCGAGATCGAAGCTTTGCCCGTGCGGCCAGTACCCGGAACCGCGCAGCCGGAACAGCCGAGCATGCTATGACCGGGGAGCTGGCGACGATGCCTGACGATATAGACCAGCACAACGCGGCGGTTGAGGCATTTTCAAGTTCCGGGGACAAAAACTGAACTGTCCAGAACTCCAGCACTGTCGCCGTAATTCCGACCATATGTCTCAGGCATCACCTGAGCAATCTTTCTTCTAGGAATTCTGAGAGCGAATGGGCTGCACTACCATCGGTAGACACGGAAATCGGGGAAATTAAGTATCGTGTCACCGTATCCCGATATAGTAAACTGTCGCCGTAATTCCCCAGGCTCTATGCTGCCGCAGCTTCCGTCATCGCCACCGGAAGGCTGAATGGCAAATCCGCCCTCCAGGCTATCCAAGAGATCATTGCCGGCAGCGGAACCGACCACGTTACGCCGTGAGGGGGACGTGAGCAGTTACAATGGTTACGCCGGAAAACGATATGATCCCGGACGGACTCCGAGGTCCGTGAGTTCTAGATATGTTTCACGGCAATTTCCCAAGGAATAGAGGTAGGAAGTTCATGAATGACGCCTTCTCTGGTAATCAGGATAGGCGCATTACCGGCCAACGCATCGCTAAAATTTCCCGTACGAATAAAGTCCTTAGTATTGAAGAAAAATATCCACCCTAGATCGATCTCTAAAGTCTGATTTTCCATAATATCCAAATCTTCATCAATAGATGAACCTATCTTGTTGATTCTATTTTGTGCCAATTTACGAGCATAAGTTAGATCTATACTTTTCATTAGTTTGTCCTCAACAGTTGAAAGCTCTGGAATCCTCCGAAAGAAGCGGCATTACGGCGACACTTTACTTTTCTCCGCGCTTGTCCGCTGCACTCTCAACTCACTGTGCGTCCAACCACCCCTTCGGCAACTCATCGCCCTCCCGCGGCGGCAAGGTTCCGGCCTTTGCCAGGACGCGCTGGAATGCCGCCGGATCGGCGCGTGCGGCGCGCGTTCGAAGTACTTCATGGCCTTCAACTCGGCCACCAACCGCCTTGCCACGGCCACGACGGTGAACTGATTGATCGAACTGCCCTCATCCTCGGCCGCCTTCTTCATCTCGTCCATGATCGAGGCCGGAAGGCGGAGAGCGTATCCGGTCACGACCGCCATGACAATCTCCTCAAGATATACCCCGGCCGGAAAATTATACTCTGTTCGAACCAGAACTCAAATTCTCAGGCTTTTCTCACGCCTCATTGAGGAACCAATAAGTTTACATTAGATCAATAGCTTAGAATAAAGTCATCATGGCCGGGTTTATCCCGGCCACCCACGTCGGGAAGTTGCACGCGTCTGCTTCAAGCAAAGGCGGAAGCGGGCCGACGTGGGTCCCCGGGACGCGCCCGGGGATGACGGTAAAAGGAGCGAAATTTTTCGGCTTCCGCACGAGGCCGAGTTGTGCCGCTTGCGTCAACTCAGCCCGAAATACTCCTTGAGCGCCTGAAGCTTGTTCTTGCTGACCGGCACCGGCCCCCCCATGCCCTCGGGCATCGCCACCAGCATTCCGTCATCGGTCCGGATCAGTTCGGCCGCGTAATCGAGATTGATGATGTGGCTGCGATGCACCCTGAGAAAATGCTGCGGATCGAGCCGCGCTTCCAGAACCGACATCGACAGATTGCACAGATAGCGGTCTTCGCCGGTGACGATGTTGGTGTAATGCCCCTCGCCCTCGAAGCGGCCGATTTCCTTGACATCGACCAGTACAATACGATTGCGCCGATAGACCGGAATGCGCGACAGCAGGCGCGGTGCCGGCTGACCCGGCCCGGCGGCGCCGGTCGAGGCGGTGGTGATTTCGGTCAAATCGTAAAACACCATGCAGGTGCCGGCGATGCCGTCGCCGCCGATCATCTGCGACACCTTGATCAGCAGCATCCGGTCGGGAATGTTGATCATCATGGCGAGCGGCGGGGCGTGCCCGGTAGTTTCGTGCGCGCGCAAAAGAAACTCGATCTTCGCACGACTCTTGGGCGGATGGACATCGAGGATCTGCGATCCGATCAATGCGCCGGGCGCCACGCCCATAGCCGCCTGGGCCGTCGGCCCGAGGATCTGCAGCGCCACCTCGTTCAGCGCCGTGATGCGCTGGTCGCGATCGAGCCAGACCATGCCCGGATCGAATTGTTCGAGCTTATGCTGAAATGCCAGATCGCGCCGGACGTCGCGATCGGGCCGGGCCGGGCCGGTGTTTCGCGTCGATAGGGTCTCCGACATTCCCGTTTCCTCCAGCCTGCATGGGCCCGCGCGACGATCACCTTAGGCCGCGCCGATCTGGTCGAAAAGCCCTGTCCGAGTGGGATCGGACGTTGGTGCGTCAGACCCCGGTATTCATGCGCCGATAGCGGGGTTTGGTGCAATGCCGGTTGCATCGGCGGAGGCGGCATGGTCACGGTCTCGCCAGCGAAACCTCGCCCGCCCCTCAGCGGAGAATCCTCCGCAGCGGTAGCGACGCCGCAGAGGCGAGGGCGGCCTTTTCCGGGGGGAGAGACGATGATTCCGCGCCCGTTCGACTACCACGCGCCAACCTCGCTCAAAGGTGCGTTGGCGCTGCTCGGCCAATATGGCGACGAGGCCAAGCTGCTGGCCGGCGGGCACAGCCTGCTGCCCATGATGAAGCTGCGCTTTGCCGGGCCGGGCCATCTGATCGACCTCAACAAGGTGGCCGAATTGAAGGGCCTGCGGCTCGACGGTGCGGTGCTGCGGATCGGCGCCATGACGACCGAGAATGAGCTGATCTTTTCCCGATTGATCGCCGACCATGTCCCGCTGCTGGCCGAGACCGCGCGGCAGATCGCCGATCCGCAGGTGCGCTATCGCGGCACGATCGGCGGCGACATCGCCCATGGCGATCCGGGCAATGATCATCCGGCTGTGATGCTGGCACTCGGCGCCGAGTTCGTGCTGAGCGGAGCCGGCGGTGAGCGCATTGTCCCGGCCGGGGAATTCTTCCTCGGCACCTATTACACCGCCCTCGAACCAAGCGAGGTCATGACCGAGATCCGCATCCCGATCCCGGCGAGCGGCACCGGCTCGTGCTATGCCAAGCTCAAGCGCAAGACCGGCGATTTCGCGACCGCGGCGGCCGCCGTCCTGCTTCGGCTCGATCGCGGCGTCTGTGTCGCGGCATCGATTGCGCTGACCAATCTCGGCCCGACCGCCTTGCTGGCGAGCGAGGCCGCGGCGGCACTCATCGGCACGCCGGTCGATGACGCCGCGATCACCGAAGCCGCGCGCCACGCCATGGCGATCTGCGAACCGACCGCCGATCTGCGCGGTGACGAAGCCTACAAGATTGTGATGGCCGGCCAGATGGTGGAGCGCGCGATCCGCACCGCGCTCACCCGTTGCGGCTAAGGAGTGACGATCATGGCCAAGAAAACCCCCGTCAGCTTTCGACTCAACGGCGCGTCGGTCGATGTGCTGGTCGAGCCGCGCGAATTGCTGATCCATACGCTGCGCGAGAAACTCGCCACGACCGGCCCGCATATTGGCTGCGACACCTCGCATTGCGGCGCCTGCACGGTCGATCTCGACGGCGTTTCGGTCAAATCCTGCACCGTGCTGACCGTCCAGTGCGAGGGGTCCGAGATGCTGACCATCGAGGGCTTCGCCAAGGGTGGCCAACTGCATCCGTTGCAAGAAGGCTTCGCCCAGGAACACGGGCTGCAATGCGGCTTTTGTACGCCCGGCATGATCACGCGGGCCTACCGGATGCTCCAGGAAAACCCGAGCCCGACCGAGGAGGAGATCCGCTATTGGATGTCGGGCAATCTCTGCCGCTGCACCGGCTATCAGAACATCGTCAAGGCGATCCAATACGCCGCCGCCAAGCTGCGCGGCGAGGCGGTGCAATCGTCCCATCCGCTCATGGCCGAAACCGGCGTTTAGAGGGAGGCTCCAATCATGCCGCAGGATCTCGATACGCTGGATCGGCGCACCGCGCTTGAAGGCATCGGCTGTTCGCGCAAGCGCCGGGAAGACCCGCGCTTCATCCAGGGCAAGGGCAATTACGTCGACGATATCAAGCTGCCTGGCATGCTCTATGGCGTGATGGTGCGCAGCCCCTATGCCCATGCCACCATCCGCTCGATCGACACATCGAAGGCCAAGGCGCATCCCGGCGTCCATGCCGTGCTGACCGCCGAGGATCTGAAGCCGCTCAAGCTGCATTGGATGCCCACACTCGCCGGCGACGTTCAGGCGGTGCTGGCCGACGGCAAGGTCAGTTTCCAGAACCAGGAAGTCGCCTTTGTCGTGGCCGATGACCGCTATATCGCGGCCGATGCGGCCGAGCTGGTCGAGGTCGAATATGACGAGTTGCCGGCGGTGGTCGATCCGTTCCGGGCGCTTGAGCCCGACGCACCGGTGATCCGCCCGGATCTCGACGGCAAGGATGTCGGCGCCCACGGCAAAAGGCGCCACCATAATCACATCTTCAACTGGCAGATCGGCGACAAGGACAAGACCGACCGCGCCTTCGACCGGGCCGAGATCACGGTCAAGCAGGATATGTATTACCCGCGCGTCCATCCCTGCCCGCTCGAAACCTGCGGCTCGGTCGCGAGCTTCGATCCGGTGCGCGGCGATCTGACCGTGTGGATCACCAGCCAGGCGCCGCATGTCGTGCGCACCGTGGTCGGCCTGCTGTCGAGCATTCCGGAATCGAAGATCCGCATCATCTCGCCCGATATCGGCGGCGGCTTCGGCAACAAGGTCGGGGTCTATCCGGGCTATGTCACGGCGATCGTCGCCTCGATCGTGCTCGGTCGGCCGGTGAAATGGATCGAATCCCGGTCCGAGAACCTGACCACCACGGCCTTTGCCCGCGATTACTGGATGACCGGCGAGCTGGCGGCCGACCAGAACGGCAAGATCAGCGCGCTACGCGTCAATGTCACGGCCGATCACGGCGCCTTCGATGCCTGCGCCGATCCGACCAAATGGCCGGCCGGCATGTTCCATGTCTGCACCGGCTCCTATGACATTCCCAATGCCCATGTCTCGGTCGATGGCGTCTACACCAACAAATTCCCCGGCGGTGTCTCCTATCGCTGCTCGTTCCGCGTGACCGAAGCGGTCTATCTGATCGAGCGCATGGTCGATGTGCTGGCGCAGAAACTGGGGATCGACAAGGCCGAGATCCGGCGGCGCAATTTCATCCGCCTGGATCAGTTCCCCTATCACTCGGCGCTCGGGCTGGAATTCGATTCGGGCAATTACGCCCCGGCACTGGAAAAAGTGCTGGAAGCGGTCGAGTACGACAAGCTGCGGGTCGAGCAGGCGGCCAAGCGCGCCGATCCGAATTGCCCAACGCTGATGGGCATCGGCATCACCACCTTCACCGAAATCGTCGGCGCCGGCCCGTCCAAGAATTGCGACATTCTGGGCATCGGCATGTTCGATAGCTGCGAAATCCGGGTTCACCCGGACGGCTCGGCGATCGCGCGCATGGGCTCGATCTCGCAAGGCCAAGGCCACCAGACGACCTATGCCCAAATCATCGCCTCCGAAGCCGGGATTCCCGCCTCGGTGATCGCAGTCGAGGAGGGCGATACCGCGACCGCGCCCTATGGGCTCGGCACCTACGGCTCGCGTTCGACCCCGGTCGCCGGTGCTGCGGTGGCGCGCGCCAGCCGCAAGATCCGCGAGAAGGCGCGCAAGATCGCGGCCCATCTCCTCGAAGTGGCCCCCGACGATCTGGCCTTTGATCTCGACCGCTTCACCGTCAAAGGCGATCCGTCGAAATCGAAGACCATCAAGGAAATCGCCTGGGCCGCCTATAAGAACGTGCCCGAAGGCATGGAAATGGGGCTGGAGGCGGTCGATTATTACGACCCGCCCAACTTCACCTTTCCCTTCGGCGCCTATCTCTGCGTGCTCGATATCAACAAGAAGACCGGCGAGACCAAGGTACGCCGCTTCTACGCGCTCGATGATTGCGGCACGCGGATCAACCCGATGATCATCGAAGGTCAGATCCATGGCGGCCTGACCGAGGGTTTCGCGGTCGCGATGGGCCAGGAACTGCCCTATGACGCACAAGGCAATGTGCTGGGCGGCACGCTGATGGATTATTTCCTGCCGACCTCGGCCGAGACGCCGCATTGGGAAACCGACTTCACCGTGACCCCCTCGCCGCATCACCCGATCGGCGCCAAGGGTGTCGCCGAATCCCCGCATGTCGGCTCGATCCCGTGCTTCAGCAGCGCGGTGGTCGATGCCTTCAGCCATCTGGGGCTGACCCATATGAATATGCCGTATAACAGCTACCGTGTGTGGCAGCAGGCCAAGGCGCTCGGCCTCTAACATTTCTCCAGGTGGTTGCATGAAGATCGAAATCGAAAAAAGCCTGGCCCTGCCGGTTTCGGCCGCGACCGGCTGGACGCTGGTCGAGAATATTGAAGACATCGCCACCTGCCTGCCCGGCGCCAAGATCACCGCGCGGGTCGATGCTACGCATTACAAAGGCACGGTCACGGTCAAGCTCGGCCCGGCAACCGTGTCGTTCAAGGGCGAGATCGAAATCGTCAGCCTCGATCCGGCCGAGCACACGATCCGCCTGGTCGGCCGCGGTTCGGATACGACCGGAACATCGGGCGCCTCGCTCGATCTGACGGCGCGCGTCGTGGCGACCGGCCCGGCCAGTTGCGAATTGTCCGGCCGCTCCGAAGTGTCCGTGACCGGCAAGATTGCAGCCTTCGGCGCGCGGCTGATGAACACCGTGACCGACCAGTTGCTCAAGATCTTCTTCGCCAATCTGCTGGCACGCGCCCAGGCGCTCGAAGCGGCGACGCCGGCCGAGATCGTAGCCGAACCCGAGGTGGCACCGCCTCCACCCATTCCGCAGGCGGCCGAATTCCATGCGCTTGCCTTCATCTGGAGCGTGATCAAGGCGTGGTTCGGCGGCCTGTTCGGCCGGACCAGAGCGGGCTGATCGGATCGGCGCCATGGACCGGATGCGGGCGATCATCGATCTGCAAAACAACCTCGCCAGGGCCGGCTATGTGATCGAGCGCAGTCTGGCGGCGACCATCCTCTTGATGACCGATCTGGGCCGCCCGCTGCTGGTCGAGGGCGATCCCGGCGTCGGCAAAACTGAAATCGCCAAGGCGCTGGCACGCGTACGCGGCACCCGGCTCATCCGTCTGCAATGCTATGAAGGGCTCGACACCTACAACGCACTCTATGAATGGAATTATCAGCGCCAATTGCTGGCGATCCAGCGCGCCGAGGCGGGGGGACAGGCCGCCCCCGATGACGACACGCTGTTCTCGGAAAAATACCTGCTGAAACGCCCGCTGCTCGAAGCGCTGACCGAGCCGGTCGCCCCGGTGCTGCTGATCGATGAGATCGATCGGGCCGATGCCGCGTTCGAGGCGTTCCTGCTCGAATTGCTGTCGGATTATCAGGTCAGCATTCCCGAACTGGGCACGATCACGGCGCGCACCATTCCGCTGGTGGTTTTGACCTCGAACGGCACGCGCGAGCTGTCGGATGCGCTGCGGCGGCGCTGCCTCTATCATTTCCTCGATTATCCGAGTTTCGAGAAAGAGTTGGCGATCGTCGAAACCCGGCTGCCGCTGTTGCCCAAGCGGCTGGCAAGCCAGATCGTCGAATTCGCCCAAAGCCTGCGCCGGCTCGATCTGAAGAAGAAGCCGGGCATCGCCGAGACGCTCGATTGGGCCGCGGCCTTGCTGGGCTTTGGCATTTCCACCCTCGACGAGGCCGGCCCCGAACGCATCCGGGACTCACTCGCGGCCTTGCTCAAAACGCGCGAGGATGTGCTGGCGATGGATCGGGTGACGCTCGACCGCCTGATCGCGACCGCCGGCTAACCGGCCATGGAAACCGCACTCGCCGCCCGAATCACCGGTTTCGTGGCGACGATGCGCGCCAACGGCTTTCCGGTCGGGATCGGCGAGGCCGAGGATGCGCTGCGCGTCGCCGAGGCGACCGGCATCCTTGAACGCGATCCGTTGCGCTGGGGCTGGCGCGGCCTGCTCTGCGCCCGGCCCGACGAGTGGCACCGGTTCGACGATCTGTTTGACTCCTTCTGGCTGCCGCCGAACAAAAGAGTGCTGGTCGACGCCCATACCAGCGGCGCCGGCCGGATCGAACTCGACAATGGCGACGGGGCCGAGGGCGGCAAGGCCGGGCCGACAATCCAGCGCGCGCCGGGCGAGAGCGCCGTGAGCGGCGATGATGGCGCGGCCAAAGAAGGCGCCAGCCCGGCCGCCTCACTCGACGAGGCGGATTTCCGCTCATTGAACGATCGCGACCAGACCAGCG
>JBAVTK010000175.1:0-6035 GCA_049696095.1 Aliidongia sp.
GGTCGTGACTTTCTCGATCCGCTTCACCGCATCGGGCACATGGACGATGCGCTGCACGAAGATGCCGGGGGTGTGGATCTGGTCTGGATCGATCGCGCCGGCCTCGACCAGATGCTCGACCTCGACCACGGTCATCTTGCCGGCCGTCGCCATCATCGGGTTGAAATTGCGCGCGGTCTTGCGGAAGACCAGATTGCCTTCGGTATCGGCCTTCCAGGCATGGATGATCGACAGATCGGCCACCAGACCGCGCTCCATGATATAGCGCTCGCCATCGAACACGCGCTCTTCCTTGCCCTCGGCGACCAGCGTGCCGACGCCGGTCTTGGTGAAGAAGGCCGGAATGCCGGCGCCGCCCGCGCGAATCCGCTCGGCCATCGTGCCTTGTGGATTGAATTCCAGTTCCAGCTCGCCGGCCAGATATTGCTTTTCGAACAGCTTGTTCTCGCCGACATAGGAGCTGATCATCTTGGCGATCTGGCGGGTTTCCAGCAGAATCCCCAGCCCGTCGCCATCGATCCCGGCATTGTTCGAGATCACGGTCAGGCCCGTGACGCCCGAGGCGCGGATCTCGCGGATCAGCGTGTTGGGCGTGCCGCACAATCCGAAGCCGCCCGACATGATCGTGATGCCGTCGCGGAGCACGCCGGCGAGCGCCGTCGCGGCCGTGTCATAGACTTTCTTCACTGGCAGTGCCTCGCTGTCTTGCTCTGGTCCGAAGTCGCCTAGAGGCTGATACGGCGGCGGGGCAGTTCTGTCAATCGAACCCGGCGCGGGGATGGCGGATCTGGTGAGAACGGTTGAGCCGCCGCTTGGGCGAGGCAATCCACGGCGCCGGCCGGCGGGCCGATATCCGCCCTCGCGCAGTGCCGGCTGAATTGACACAACAGACAAGGCAAACGCGCCCGACCCAATCGCATCGGCGCCTCTCCGCGGGACACGAATTCCTCACGAAGAGGCGCCACAGATGGTGAGAGATTCGGAATCGCCGGGAATGCTGGGCTGCGTTCCGCAAAATCTCCGGATACCGACTATTTAATCGCCTGCGGAAAGTTGAATAATCCATTCGGGTCGAACTTCTTTTTTACTTTTTTCAACATATCTTGATTCACACCGTAATAAGCTTTCATGTACCCTGACAGAGAGGGGTCGGGAAAGTTCTGGTACGCACCAGTCGTAGATGACTCCATGATCTCGTACAGCGAATTCTGCCATTTTAGCGCAGTCTCAACGATGTTCTCTCCATCAACAATCTTCTCTTCTCCTACCTTCCAGTGAATTACGATGGTCATGAGCCAATTATTATTACGATGAACAAAGGCGGTATCCTTCGCCTGTAGCGTATTGATACGGCCTCCAGTTTGGAAGAAAACAATACCGTTTGGTCCTGATATTCGTGGTGCCATTTTCAATTTTTGGTACGCCGCTTGGAGTTTATTCGGCGGAATTTTGAGTTGCTCCGGCGGAATTCCTGCCGGAAAATATCCAGAACGTTCCTGATAGCAAATCCTCTCTGAGTCATTTAGATTTAAGTCATTTAGATCTAATATCTCATAGGGCAAATAGGACGGATCTGCCTCGTACGATTGCCTCTTTGAAGAATTTCCCGCGTTCGGCCCGGTCGTCAAAGGTTTTTGTTGAAACAATGGTACACTCATCGAGAGTGCTTCTTGGCATTGAAAGTAGGAAAATTTTTCCGATGGGAAAAACCACTTGTTTGTTGCTTCGTTGTATTTCGGTCCAAAAATAATTTTTAATTCTTCTTCTATACTGTTTGTTTTATTAACCTGTATCAACTGACCGCGCACCTCAATATCAACAATACCATCTGATTTACCTCTTAGCGCAACACGCAGTCCGAGTTTGTCCGGTTCTTTGTTGTCGAGGTCGGCCATCAACTGCAGGACTGTCCCCTCAGCGACATTCTGCCATTCCAGAATGAAACCCGAGACTATCGGCACGGGGTAAGTCTGCAGCACGAATTCGGTGTTGATCCCAAAATTTCCGCCACCGCCACCGCGGCATGCCCAAAAAAGATGATCGGGGTCAGTCGTTTCACTGACGCGTCTGGCTCTGCCGTCCGCTGTAACAATCTCGGTCTCGACCATTTGATCGCAACCGACCCCGAGTTGGCGCATATTGAAGCCGATACCGCCACCGAGAAAAAAGGCTGCCGCACCGACCGAACTGCAGCGCCCGTGCGTCAAAACCCGATTGTGCTTCTCCAGTACCGCCATAAGTTCCTTATTGGTGGTGCCGCCGCCGATCGTCAGGAGCTTTTTATCTCGGTCGAACCTTGTATGGTTAATTCTCGAGACATCGATCAGCAGACCGCAGGTGGTCGAGAAGCCAGCATAAGAATGCCCGCCCGATCGCGCGACGAATGAAACTTTATTTTCCCGACAAATGTTTATCGCGGCCTGGACATCAGCCGTATTTTCACACAGCGCGATGGCGCCTGGACGGTTGTTCCTGTAACGCGAGTTTTTAGGCATTGCGATTTCGTTGAAATCCGCGACTTTTGGCTGCAGCAGCTTTTTTACCCCAAACTTTTGTTTGAGTTCTCGTAACGCATTTTCGCTCAACGCTATACACGACGAGGAAGAGTCCGTGGGAGGTTGTTGTGCCCAGGCCGGCAGATCAGGCAGCATCCCCGCGAGGGTCGCACCCGCTGTGGTGGACAGAAAGAGCCTTCTATCAAATTGTGACTGCATGACATGTCCTTTTGAGCTTGTTTGTGGGAATAGGTAGAGTTGACGATCATTCGCCGTGCGATTGACCGTGTCATATTGCACGCGGGTGAGCGTCCTGTTGTGCCCCGGGGACTTCTCGACAGACTCTCAGTAATGCGAACCCTTCGCCATACCCATCTCCACCTCGGGCAGAAAGTTTTCCGGCGCGTCCCGGTTGGCGGGATCGACGATCCGGACGTTTTCCATCATTCCCCGGTCCTCGTGGTTCAGGATATGGCAATGCAGCACGAACTGGCCGTTAAACCGTTCGTAGCGGGTTCGGATGACAATTTTGTAGCCCTCCTTGACGAAGATCGTATCCTTCCATGTTCCCTGCAAATTGGCGTATTGCATGTCGGCTTTCTCGGGTTCGCCAGCCACGCTGACATCGTCGCCCGCTGCATTCTCAATCTTTACGATCTGAAACGGATTTACGTGAATGTGGAACGGATGCCCGCCGGATTTAGCACGCGATGTCAATGTCCATTCATCCACTTTTCCAAGGTCTAACTCGCGCCACTCCTTAGGGTTATACGCCCGATCCTTAGTGGGGTCTCCACCGTTGCCGAGTAAAAAATAACGTTTCTTATTACCATCTTGCTTAAGATGGAACACGAGTTCTTGGTGTCTGATTTCTTCTTTGATGTTAATCAACGATTGGTGCGGAACGAAACGCGTCAGCTTGAAGCCATCGCGCAAGTCGTCCCTGACATCCTCGGCGATCTTCGCCTCATATCCGGCCTTCTCGACGGCTTGGATCAAGCTGTCGTGGATACTCGCCACCTCGGAAACGGTACCGCTGCCCGTAGCCACGACGATGCCGAGCAATTGGGGCTTCTGCGGGGCGTTTGCCGGGGATCCGGGTCCGCTCGCTGCCGCGTCGATCACGCAATATTTGCCGGCGCTGGGAAAGGTCAGCAGCGTATCTTCGCGATAGCCCGGCTGCAGCACGGTCGGCTGGTCGGCCTTAGCGCGGTCGACCGCCACCGCTCTCGTCAATCCGTCGGTGGCGATCGATACTTGATGGACGACGTCCTCAGTGCAATTCGCTTCTACCCATTTGCCGTTCGCCTTACTGTTCAGATGACGATAATTCTCCGGCGCACCGTCCTTTAGACGCCGGATCACGATGCCGATGGTGTTGACCAGCCCGGCATCGATCATGCGCCAGCGCTCGATCGTGCCGACTTCAGCATTGAGCAATGGCAGGACCTGGTCATTGATGCTGGTGAAGCGGCCGGATACCGGCCATTGCGGAGCGTCGGCGTCGTTGTTGAAGCCGAGTTGGTCGTAATTCTTGAGCAGACCGGTATCCTTCTTGGGATCACAGCGCCAAGTTTTGTCCACCTTGTTAATCTTGATCTTACCTTTTGTATCGAAACAGGCATAGTGGATCTGCTGCAAGACCATCACCCGCTCCTTGAGCGGGATCTGGGACAGCAAGGTATCGATATCGCCTGGTTCGGCGTCGGTCGGCTTGGCCGTGCCCCGAACGATGAGTGCGCCCGCCACACCGCCGCCGACCTGGATTGCCGTCGAGCCATGATTGTGCGGATGGTACCAGAGCGTTCCGCCCGGATGCTCCGGCGGAATATCGTATTTATACTCCGTCGTCTGGCCGGGCTTTACCTTCCTGAAGATATCGTCCTGCTGCGGACTCACCCACAATCCGTGGGTATGCAGATTTGTTGTGTTGAAGCAGTGCGGCGTATTATGCGGGGCAGCCTCGCAACCATCTTCCAGCTCAAGGTTGTTATGGAGAGTGATCTTGAGATGGTCGCCCGGACGCACCTCGATAGTTGGCGCGACTAAGGGCGAATTCGAACCGATAAAGCCCTCTGACTGAGGGTCGACGAAGGCCTTATATCCGCGCAAATTGACCTTCTCATTCCGCCCGCTCGCGGGGTTGTAGATTGTCGACTCGATCGTCTCGACATTCAGATTGAGATGACCCGTCGCATCGATGGCCGCGCGCGGTGGATTCAGCAAGACAGGTACCTCGTCGGGCGCCGTGGCCGGCGCCGACAACGCCGGCGCTGCCAGGAGCAGCAAAGCCGCACCCGCAATCATTCCCCGGCAGGGGCCGTATTTCCGTTTCACCGGCAAGATTTTCTGCATCAAAATTTCCATCAAGAACAAGTCATCTGCTGCTCAGGGGGCCGGATTCTGGAGAGGTTCAGGAATTACGGTGACAATACATTTTATGGTGACAAGACTTATGTGGATATCACCACGTTCTCATGTTCATGCACTGTCACCGTAACCTTAATCTATCTTAAATGTTTAGAGGCCGTTTCAGTGTTCAGGTCATTTCGACCTGGACGCATCGAGGTCTAAATAAAACTGGCGGTGGGACTCAGGGTAGCCAACGAACCTTTACGGGTTGGTCCTTAAGGATTCTCGGCTCTGGCGTGTCATCGAAGACCTCGTAATGCGCAACGCCTGCGTTGCCGAAAGGCTTGTCGAGGACGATCTCGGCTCGGGTAACGAAAGACGCACCCAGCAGGCCCGAAGCGGCTTCGCCATGTAGCACGTAGACCTGCGCGCCACCTGGAAGGTCTCGGAAAGTGCCGGCGACCTTCGTCACAAAATGCTCTGGGGGCGAGACCGCCTGACTGAAGGTACCATAGCCTTGCGCGAAGTACTCTTTCGATATGGCGATCAGCGAGATCGTCAGATGCGGTGCGCCCAAAGCACCCGTCCCGATCTCGAAAATGCCTTTCCTGTCGTAGGGATTTGGAATACTGACCATTTGTCTCTCCTGTTCGGTGATTTGCACTGCGCCCTTCGGACGCTGTTAATCGGCACACCAAGCAATTTAATACCCTAGAAAACGAGGGATCACTTGGTGACGCCGAATCCCATTTTTGCTGCCGTACTTAGAGTCCGCCCCGAATTACGGTGACAAGTTACGGTGACTGTGCATTAAATTTGACCCGCGCTCGTGGCGCTACGATTACGGTGCATTAAACTTGACCAAGGGACCCGGCGATACTGCTGGGGTAGGCGCGGGCGCGGATTCAGCTGCTGCCGGGAGCGCTATGCCCCATCCAAGCGCCATCAGGCCCACAATCACCGTGAGGACTCTGAGATTTATCATTATCAATGCTTCCAGTTAGGGGCTGCTCGGTGCTGTAGTCGCGTCGGGGCTTGTGGTGGGATTAACCACCTTCAGGGCGAGCGATGCGCGGAAAGAACCCTGAAAAATCTCTGAAAAATCTCTGAAATTTTGTTGCTTTCGATCGTAATGGGAGCTTCGCGCGACGGCTGATCGGGCAGTTTCGCGCCCGTTCGGCATACCAC
>JBAVTK010000176.1:0-7896 GCA_049696095.1 Aliidongia sp.
AAATTATGCTGCATGTGCCGATGGAGCCGCAAGCTGCCGGCATCGATCCGGGGCCGAATGCCCTGAAGATCGGGCTCGACGAGACTGAGATAAGGCGGCGCATGAGTTGGGATCTGGCGCGCATCGACGGCATCGCCGGTGTCAATAATCATATGGGCAGCCGCTTCACTGAGTGGCCGCAGGGTATGGCGCCGGTGCTGGCGATGCTGCGCGAGCGCGGGCTGTTCTTCCTCGATTCGCGGACGACACCGCACTCGGTCGGCATCGATTTGGCGGTCGGCATCGGGTTACCTCATGCCGCGCGCGACATTTTCCTCGATGGCGATCCGTCAGATCCGTCTGTCGCCGCCGAACTGGCGAGGACCGAGGCGGTCGCGCGCCGCAATGGCTCGGCCATCGCCATCGGTCATCCGCATGGCCCGACATTGGCCGTGCTTCGCCGCTGGCTGCCTGCGGTCGAGGCGCGCGGTTTCCGGCTGGTGCCGGTCAGCGCCATCGTGCGTCACAATGAAGCGCTGGCCGGAGAGGGCGCGCGGGCCGATTGATCGGCCGGTGGGACAGCTACCTCCCAGACTGCGCAGGGAAAATCAGATCAATTGCCTCTGTCGCGATTGGTGGTGTCCTGCGGGTTGGGATTGTTGATCGGCGAGCCGGTGGTTGCCGCATCATGTTGCGTCTTGGCTTGCGGCGTGTCCCATGACGAACAGGCAGAAACGGTCGCCAGCAGCAGCGTGGCGAGAGCGGTACGCGAGAGAATAGCCCAGGCGGTCTTGGACATCGGATATCTCCTTCGAGGCCAAATCTACCCGATCAACCCGTTCAAACCGGATTGGTTGCGCCATCGCCCGTGGGGCGGTCCGGTCGCACACCATTCTGGCATCGGCCGACCGATCGAGGCATAATCCCCCGATGACGGAACTCACAGTAGCGATGGAGCGCGTCGCGCGGGCGGTGGAGCGGCTGGAGCGGGTCGCCGGTCGACGCGTCGGCGAACCGCGGGAACGGCTTGCAGCCGACCTAAAGCGTGCCAGATCCGAAATGGCTCAGGTCGAAACCGTGACCGACGGGGTTTCCTTGCGGCTCGACGGCGCAATTCAGCGGTTGCGGGCGGCACTTGATGACTGATCGCTCGGGCCAAGTCGAGATTTTGGTCAATGGCCGCTCCTACCGCGTCGCCTGCGACGATGGCCAGGAGGCGCATGCAGCGCGGCTCGGCCGTTACGTCGATCAGAAGGTGCAGGAGCTGGTGCAGTCGGTTGGACAGATCGGCGACGCAAGGTTACTGCTGATGGCCAGCCTGCTCGTCGCCGATGAACTGGTCGATACCGATCATGCTCTGAACGCCGCGCGGAACGAACTGGCCACCGCCAGGGTCGGCAGTAGCGACGCCGGCGTGCCGTCGGTCGACGAGACGGTACTGGCCTGCGCGCTCGACAGCCTGGCCCAGCGCATTGAGGCCATTGCGGCCGAGCTTGAGCGTGACTAACTATTAGGATGCGGGGCGGCATGGTGCGTCAGGTAGCTCATACCTCGGGGCCAATGTATTCCTCTCGGGGGCTGGCTCTGCCGGGGCCGTGGTTTCGGTATCTGGTTCCCACCTGTACAAACAGGTCCACGAGGGTACGACAAAGCCAACGGCCGATGCGGCCCCGCAGTTTCCATCCAAGATGAATGATCGTGACGGCGCAGCCGCGGTGAAGGCCGCGATGAGACGCGCGGCCGAGGCCATGCGCCGGACGGCGCATGGCGTTGGCGGAGCCCGTGCGGCAGAGGCGCTGGCCGCGCACGGCATGTGTCTGTTGGGCGAGCGTGGCTTCCGCACCGTGGCCGGCTATTGGCCGATGCGCGATGAGATCGATCTGCGCCCGCTCTTGTCGGCGTTGGCCGACAGTGGCCGCGATGTGGCGCTGCCCGTCGTGGTCGCGCGCGACCGGCCGCTCGAATTCCGCCGCTGGCGGCCGGGGGTCACATTGATGACTGACCGGTTCGGCATCGGGCATCCGCCCGCCGATGCCGCATTGATCGAGCCCGACGTGCTGCTTGTTCCGCTGCTCGCCTTCGACCGGCGCCATTACCGGCTGGGCTATGGTGCCGGCTACTATGACCGCACGCTGGCCGGCCTGCGCGCCCGCAAGAAGATCCTGGCGATCGGTGTGGCCTATTCGGCACAGCATGTCGCGGAAGTGCCGCTGGATGGCTGGGATGAGGCACTTGATCTGGTGCTGACCGAGCAGGGCGTCGTTTAATCCGCAGCGGTCATTGTCAGCGTCGATCCGGGTCTTTCATGCGGTTGTTGTTTTTGGGTGATGTGCTTGGCCGCAGCGGACGCGATGCGGTGATTGCCGAATTGCCGCGCATGCGGGCAGCACTCGCCATCGATTTCTGCGTCGTCAATGGCGAGAACGCGGCGGCCGGCTTCGGTATCACCGACAAGATCTGCAAAAGCTTTTACGATGTCGGCGTCGATGCCATCACCACGGGCAACCATGTCTGGGATCAGCGCGAGGTGCTGGGCACGATCGATGGCGACACGCGGCTGCTGCGCCCGGCCAATTACCCGCCCAATACGCCGGGCAAGGGGACGCGGGCGTTCCAACTGGCCGATGGCCGGCGCGTGGTCGTGATCAATGTCATGACCAGACTATTCATGGACGCGATGGACGATCCGTTCCAGGTGCTCGACCGGGAATTGTCCGGTCGTGTGCTGGGCGGCAATGTCGCTGCGATCCTGGTCGATGTCCATGGCGAGGCGACGAGCGAGAAAATGGCGCTCGGCCATTTTCTAGACGGCCGCGCCTCGCTGGTCGTCGGTACCCACAGCCATGTCCCGACCGCGGATGCCCAGATTCTGCCCAAGGGCACGGCGTATCAAAGCGACGCCGGGATGTGTGGCGACTATGATTCTGTCATTGGCATGCAGAAGGAAGCGGCCCTCTTTCGCTTCACGCGCAAAATTCCCGGCGAGCGACTGACGGCGGCCGACGGTCCCGCCACGATTTGTGGGGTTTTTGTCGAGACCGATGATGCGACCGGCCTTGCCCGCCGGATCGAACCGATCCGAGTCGGCGGCAGATTGAAGCCGGCCTGGCCGGAATAGTGCGAAACAGATCACCGTTCTCGCTTCCTTCGGACAAATTCCCGCCATATTGCCTTGTTACGAACCGGATGCTGCTGGTGATGTCGCCGCAAGTGGTATCCATCCCGCCACATCGAATAAATTGGGTTTTCCTCGCATGGCTGGCCATTCCCAGTTCAAGAACATCATGCACCGTAAGGGCGCGCAGGATAAAAAGCGCGGCAAGGTGTTCACCAAGCTGATCCGCGAACTGACCACGGCGGCGCGCAGCGGCCTGCCGGATCCGGCGGCGAATCCGCGGTTGCGCGCGGCGGTGACGGCGGCGCGGCAATCGAACATGCCGCGCGACACGATCGATCGCGCGATCAAGCGCGGTGCCGGCGGCGAAGATGGCGATAATTACGAGGAGATCCGGTACGAGGGCTACGGTCCCGGCGGAATCGCGGTGATCGTCGAAGCCTTGACCGATAATCGCAACCGGACCGCCAGCGAGGTTAGGACCGCCTTCACCAAATCCGGCGGCACGCTGGGCGAGACCAATTCGGTCAGCTTCCAGTTCAGCCGCGACGGACAAGTGACCTATCCGGCCGGAACCGGTTCGCCCGACGCCATGCTCGAAGCCGCGATTGATGCCGGTGCCGATGATGTCGAGAGCGATGAGGACGAACACCGGATCATCTGCGCGCTCGATGATCTGGCGACCGTGCGCGATGCGCTCGAAGCGAAATTCGGCCCGGCCACTGCTGCCAAGCTGGTCTGGCGTCCGCAGACCCTGGTGCCGGTCGGCGAGGACGAGGTGGCGCAGGCATTGTTCAAGCTCGTCGAAGCGCTGGAGGACAGCGACGACGTTCAGACTGTCTATGCCAATTTCGACATTCCCGACGACATTATGGCCCGGCTCTAAGGCCGATACCGCCCATGGCCCCCATCACGCTCCGCCTGATCGGTCTCGATCCCGGCCTCCGCCGTACCGGCTGGGGCGTGATCGACATGACCGGGCAGCATCTGAAATATGTGGCGGATGGCGTGGTGACTTCGGATGCGGCGCTGGACTTAGCCGATCGCCTGGGCCAGCTCTGGCACGCGCTGAATGCCGTGCTCGACCAATGGCAGGCGGACGAGGCGGCGGTCGAGGAGACCTTCGTCAACAAGAACCCGGCCTCGACTCTGAAGCTCGGCATGGCGCGCGGCGTCGTGCTGCTGGCGCCGTCGCTCAAGGGGCTCGCGGTCGCGGAATATTCGCCCAATCTGGTGAAGAAGACGATCGTTGGGTCCGGTCACGCCGACAAGACGCAAGTCCAGATGATGGTGCGCCGCTTGTTGCCCGGCGCACTCGCGACACAGGCCGATGCGGCCGATGCCTTGGCCGTGGCGATCTGCCATGCTCATCATGCCGCCTCGAACCGTGCGCTGGCGCGGGTGGCCACGGGGATCGGGCGGTGACGATCGCGCGGCTTCGCGGGCTGATCGACGAGGTCGGGCTCGACGGCGTGTTGGTCGATGTCGGTGGCGTCGGTTATCCGGTGCTGGTCTCGACCCGCACCCGTGCAGCATTACCCAGCGGTGGTGAAGTGGCGACGCTGCTGATCGAGACGCAGATCCGCGAGGATTCGGTCATCTATTTCGGCTTTATCGACCGGGCTGAGCGCGATTGGTTCCGCACGCTCACCACGGTTCAGGGGGTGGGCGGTAAGGTGGCGCTCAACATCCTCTCCGTGCTCGATCCCGACCGGCTGGCACGCGCGATCATCGCGCAGGATCGCGCGCAATTGAGCCGCGCCGACGGAGTCGGCCCCAAGCTGGCGGTTCGACTGGTGACCGAACTCAAGGATCGCGCGACCGCCTGGGGCTTGGGTGCTTCGTCGTCTCAGATCCCGACGGCGGCCAGCGGTACCCCGCCGCCGGCTTCCGGCCCGGCCGCGGATGCCGTGTCGGCTCTGGTCAATCTGGGTTACCGGCGCAGCGAGGTGCTGGGCGCAGTGGCCAAGGCTCAGCGCAAATTGGGTGACGCGGCCACGGCCGGCGATCTGATCCGCGGCGGCCTGAACGAGATCACATCATGAGCGAGGAGCGCGTGGTCGCCCCCGAGCGCGGCGCCGAGGATGCGCCCGAAGCCTCGATCCGGCCGCTGGCGCTCGATGATTTCGTCGGCCAGCGCCAGGTCCGGGAAAATCTGCGGATTTTCGTCCAGGCGGCGCGCGGCCGGGGCGAGGCGCTCGATCATGTCCTGTTCTTCGGGCCACCCGGCCTGGGCAAGACCACTTTGGCGCAGATCGTGGCGCGCGAGATGGGCGTGGGATTTCGGGCCACTTCCGGCCCGGTGATCCAGCGGGCCGGTGATCTGGCCGCGCTTTTGACCAATCTTCAGCCGCGCGATGTGCTGTTCATCGATGAAATCCATCGGCTCCAGCCGGCGGTCGAGGAGATTCTCTATCCCGCGATGGAGGATTTCCAGCTCGATCTGATCATCGGCGAAGGTCCAGCGGCCCGTTCGATCCGCATCGATCTGCCGCCCTTCACCTTGGTCGGCGCCACGACGCGCTCGGGCCTGATTACAAGGCCGCTGCGCGAGCGCTTCGGCATTCCGCTCAATCTGGTTTTCTACGAGCCGGACGAGTTGCAGCGCATCATCGAACGCGGTGCCGGGATTTTGGGCTTCGATCTGGCGCCGGATGGCGCGGCCGAGATCACCAAACGGTCGCGCGGCACGCCGCGCGTCGCCGGGCGGCTGTTGCGGCGCGTGCGCGATTTCGCGTCGGTCGCGGGCGCGTCGCGCGTCGATGCCGTCGCGGCTGATCGCGCGCTGACCCGGCTCGAAGTCGTTGAGCGCGGGTTCGACGCGATGGATCGACGTTATATCAAGGCGATCGCCGACTATTATGCCGGCGGGCCGGTCGGGGTCGAGACGATGGCGGCGGTGCTGTCCGAGCAGCGCGACGTGATCGAGGATGTGATCGAGCCTTATCTGATCCAGCAGGGATTCCTGATGCGCACGCCGCGCGGCCGGGTGTTGACCGATCAGGCGTTCCGCCATCTCGGTCTTACGGTGATTCGCCCGGCCGGTGTGCAGATGGATCTATTGGAGAACATCGAGCCCGAGGCGGCGCCATGATCCCGACCTCGGGTACGCTCGAAGCCGGCCGGCATGTCCTGCCGATCCGGGTCTATTACGAAGACACCGATGCCGGCGGCATCGTCTATCACGCGGCCTATCTGCGCTTTGCCGAGCGCGCGCGCTCCGAATTCCTGCGTGTCATCGGCTGGGAGCATGAACGGATGCGCGCCGAAACCGGTCTCGGCTGGGTCGTGCGCCGCGCCGAGATCGATTTCCGGGCGCCGGCCCGGCTCGACGATGCCTTGACCGTCGCAACCTCGCTGAGCGCGTTGAGCGGTGCCAGCTTGCGTGCGATCCAATCGGTGCGCCGCGGCGTTGCCGAACTGGTCCGGCTCAATCTGCAACTCGTCCTTCTGACCCCGTCGGGGCGGCCGGAGCGCATTCCAGCGCCGCTCCGCGCCACCCTTCTCCCTTTCCTCGCTGAACAAGAAAGCACAATCGTCCGATGCAAGACGCCGTGACATTGGGGAGCCAGGCGGCTTCCAGCTTCTCGACCTGGTCGCTGTTTCTGCAAGCCGATCTGATCGTGAAATGCGTGATGCTGGTGCTGCTCGCGGCCTCGCTGTGGAGCTGGGGCATCATCTTCGCCAAGATCATGACCGTGAAACGGCTGAGCAGCGATGCCAACAAATTCGAAGAGAATTTCTGGTCGGGCGGGTCGATCGACGAGCTGTATGACCGGATCGCCAATCGTCCGGCCGATCCGATGGCCGCGACCTTCGCCGCCGCCATGCTCGAATGGCGACGTTCCGCGGCCCGCGGCCTGATCGTCTCGGGCGGGCTGCAAATCAGCCTCAAGGAGCGGATCGAACGGCTGATGGCGGTCACGACCATGCGCGAAATGGAACGGGTCGAGCGCTATATGACTTTTCTTGCCACGGTAGGCTCGACGGCGCCGTTTGTCGGGCTGTTCGGCACGGTGTGGGGCATCATGAATGCGTTCGAGGGGATCGCGGCCAGCAAGAACACCTCGCTCGCGGTCGTCGCCCCCGGTATCGCCGAGGCGCTCTTTACCACCGCGATGGGGCTGATCGCGGCGATCCCGGCCGTCATCGGCTACAACAAGATCACGACCGATCTCGGACGCTATTCCAACCGCTTGGAGAATTTCGCCGGCGAGTTCAGCGCGATCCTGTCGCGCCAGCTCGAAGAGAAGGTTTAGCGCCGATGGCCGCGGGTCTGCAAAATCGCCAGGGTCGTCGCAGCTATCGCCCGATGGCGGAGATCAATGTCACCCCGATGGTCGATGTCATGCTGGTGCTGTTGATCGTGTTCATGGTCGCAGCCCCGCTGCTGACGGTCGGCGTGCCGGTCGATCTGCCGAAGAGTCAGGCACCCGCGATCAATGACAGCAAGGAGCCGATCTACGTCACGATCAACGCCGAGGGCGAAATCTTCGTCCAGGAAACCAAGATGGCGGCCGATAATCTGGCCGACAAGCTGAAGGCGATCACGAATAACAATCCCGAGGCGCTGATCTATGTGCGCGGCGACAAGGGCATCAATTACGGCAAGGTGCTGGAACTGCTCGGCTTGATCGGCTCGGCCGGCTTTACCAAGGCATCGCTGATCGCGGAGCTGCCGCAGACCGGGCGAAAGCCCTGATCCGATGACCGAACGGCCAGGCGCCATATCCCGCAAGCTGCCGCTCGACATGCCGGTCAATGTCGGGGCATCCGTGCGGACACCGCGTGTCGTTCCGGGC
>JBAVTK010000177.1:0-4663 GCA_049696095.1 Aliidongia sp.
GCATGGCGCTGATCCTGGCCGGGCTGGCCGCGGTCACGCTCCCCCTGCCGCGGCTGTTCGGCGCAAGGTCACGCCGGGTCGAGCATGAGGCGGCCCGACAGTAAGTGCCATCCGCTAGGCGTACAATCTTTCGCCCTTGAGATCGGCATAGAGGCCGGCGACCTGTTCGGCATAGCCGTTGAACAGTAGGGTCGGCCGACGCTCGCCGGTGCCGAGCACGCGTTCGCTCGCCTGGCTCCAGCGCGGATGCGGTACCTCCGGGTTGACATTGGCCCAGAAGCCGTACTCGCCGTCTTGCAGCGATTGCCAATAGGATTTCGGCCGCTCGGTCACGAAGCTGAAACGGGTGATCGATTTGATCGATTTGAAGCCGTATTTCCAGGGCGTGACCAACCGGATCGGCGCGCCATCCTGCTTGGGGACCGGCTTGCCATACATGCCAGTGACCAGGAACGCCAAATCATTGTTCGCCTCGGCGATGGTCAGCCCCTCGACATAGGGCCAGGGATAGAAGAATTGCCGCTGTCCCGGCGCGATCTTGGCATCGAGGAAGGTCTCCATGCGCAAATATTTGGCACCCGACAGCGGCTTGGCCAGATCGACCAGGCGCTTCAGCGGAAAGCCGGTCCAGGGCACGGCCATCGACCAAGCCTCGACGCAGCGATGGCGATAAAGCCGCTCCTCAAGCTCGACCTGCTTCAGGAGATCGTCGATATCGATCGTTTGTTCTTTTTCGACCATGCCGTCGAGCTTGATCTGCCAGGGCCGGATCTTGAGCGCCTGCGCCTCGTCGGCGATGTCCTTGTCCTGGCCGAACTCGTAGAAATTATTGTAGGTCGTCGAATAGCGCGCATCGGTCACCGGGCGATCGAGGGTATAGGCCTCGTTGCGCTTGGCCGGATAAAGCCCGGCCGACGGATCCACCTCGGGAGCCGCCGCGCCGAAGGCACGGGCGAGCGGTGCCGTGGCGGCCAGCACGCTGCCGAGCCCGGCCGCCTTGATGAGAGTGCGCCGGTCGAAAAACACCGATTCCGGCGTGGCGTCCCGTTCCGCCATCTCCCAGCCGCGCCGCCGCTTGATCAACATCGTCCCGCTCCTCAATCACACACACCGGATGGTTAGAATGGAATTTGCCGCCCGGCAAATCACCAATTGGTGTGATGGCCAACTTGAGCGCTCAATCCGCTCAACCCAATGCGGCACAAGCGCGCTGTATCCGCGTGCAGGCATCGCGCAGTTTCTCGGTCGAGGTCGCATAGGAGATCCGGAAATGCGGCGCCAAACCAAAGGCCGTGCCCTGCACGACCGCCACACCCTCGGCTTCGAGCAGATACGCGGCGAAATCGCCGTCGGTCTCGATCCGCTTGCCGGACGGCGTGGTGCGGCCGATCGTCCCGGCGCAGGACGGATAGACATAGAAGGCGCCGTCCGGCACCAGGCAGCGGATGCCTTGGGCCTGGTTCAGCATGGCCACCACCAAATCGCGCCGCTCCTTGAACGCCGCATTATTGCGCGGGATGAAATCCTGCGGGCCATTCAGCGCCTCGACCGCAGCGGCCTGGCTGATCGAGCACGGGTTGGATGTCGATTGCGACTGCACCTTGGCCATCGCCTTGATCAGCGCCTTGGGGCCGGCGGCATAGCCGATGCGCCAGCCGGTCATGCAATAGGCCTTGCTGACCCCGTTCATGGTCAAGGTCCGCTCCTTCAGCCGCGGCTCGATTGCGGCGATGGTGGCGAAGACATGGCCATCATAGAGCAGATGCTCATACATATCGTCGGTCAGCACCCAGACCTGGGGGTGTTCGAGCAGCACATCGGCCAGCGCGCGCAATTCCGCCGCCGAATAGGCCGCCCCGGTCGGGTTCGAGGGCGAGTTCAAAATCAACCATTTGGTCTTGGGCGTGATCGCCGCGCGAAGCGCCTCGGCCCCCAGGCGAAAGGCGGAATTCTGCCCGCATGGCACGGCGACCGGCACACCATCGGCCAGATTGACGATATCAGGATATGAGACCCAATAGGGCGCCGGAATGATCACCTCGTCACCCGGATCGAGTGTGGCGACCATGGCATTGAAGATGATCTGCTTGCCGCCCGAGGCGACGGTGATCTGATCGACCGTGTAATCGAGCCCGTTCTCGCGGGCGAACTTGGCGACGATCGCCTTTTTCAGGGCCGGCGTGCCATCGACCGCGGTATAGCGCGTCTCGCCCCGGCGAATCGCCGCGATGCCGGCCTCCTGGATATTGGCCGGCGTATCGAAATCCGGCTCACCGGCACCCAGCCCGATGACATCGCGGCCGGCGGCGATCAGTTCATTGGCGAGCGTCGTCACGGCGATGGTCGGCGACGGCTGGATTCGGTCGAGACGCTGGGCGAGGAAAGACATCTGGGGTTCCGGGATAGCGACGGGAGAGCCGCAGGGTAATGCGGTGCGCTGTGCGGTGCAACAGATGGGCCGGGAATGCAGGGTTGGCGGTGACGCGCGGCGGAAGCTTGCGCGGACGGGGTCACCGTCCCGAGGCGCGCGTCGTCTCGTACCAGGCCGCGAGGTCCACCGGCTCGCTCTCCAGTGCTCCGATTTGGCCGGGCCGGACATGTTCGGCGAGCACCACGACATTGCTCGTCGGCCACCGCGCGTTGGGGACGATAATCGCTTCATATTCGTAGAAAAATGCGATCTCGGCAATTTCCAGCGGGTGCCGGATATTCCTGCACCCGCTGGACATAGGAGAGGCGCCCATAATTGTTGGCACGGAGGGCACGCTCCAGACCATGTGCCTACCGACGGCCAACCCACTGAATGCACTTACCGACCATCCTGATCGCGACGGTCAGCTAAACGCGACGAACCGCTGGCGCTGTTCGCCCAGACCGGCGATGCCGAGCCGGACCTCGTCGCCCGGCTTCAAATAGGTCGGCGGCTTCATGCACATGCCGACGCCGGGCGGTGTGCCGGTCGGGATGACGTCGCCTGGCATCAGCGTCATGAAATGGCTGATATAGCTGACCAGATGCGCCACGCCGAAAATCATGGTGCGGGTATTGGCGGCTTGGCGCCGCACGCCATTGACGTCGAGAAATACATCGAGATTCTGCGGGTCGGGCACCTCGTCGGCCGTGACGAGCCACGGGCCGATCGGCGCGAAGGTATCGCAGCTCTTGCCTTTGTCCCATAGGCCGAAGCGTTCGAACTGATAGTCCCGCTCGGACACGTCATTGACCACGCAATAACCCGCGACATGGGCCAGGCTGTCATGGGCGGAGACATAGCGGGTAACACTGCCGATGACGATGCCGAGTTCGACCTCCCAATCGGTCTTGACCGAGCCTTTCGGGATCATGACATCGTCGTGCGGGCCAGTGATCGCCGAGGTGGCCTTCATGAACAGCACCGGCTTGTGCGGCGGGTTCACGAGGCCGACCGCGACGCGCCTGACCCAGTGCCACCATCGTGGCAGGGCGGCAGGGTCGGGATAATTGAGGCCGACCGCGACGATCTTGGGAATGACCCCGACACATGGCCCGAGCCGCGGCTTGCCCTCGACCAGCGGCAAGCCGGCCGGATCGAGTTCCCGCAGGCGAGCAAGCCCGGCCGGCGACAACACATCCCCGGCCAGATCGGCCACCCGGCCCGACAGATCGCGAATCCGTCCCTCGGCATCAAGCAATCCCGGCTTCTCCTGGCCCGGCGGCCCATAACGCAGGAGTTTCATTCGACACTTCCTCCATCGCATCGTCCGGCGGTCATTCCGCCTGTGTGATGCGCTCAAGCCATTTGTACCCCGTTTCGCGTCTCATCCCATACGTCGCACAAAGGCGATACGTGCGTTTCATCGCCCCGAAGCGCCAGCGCAACAAACTTCACTCGCTCGTCGTACACATCGCTGACTTTCCATGGCATCGGCAGATGCTCCCTGCCCATGACTAACTAAGACTGTCAACCGTGTGCCCGGTCTACTCTGTCAAGGATGTGCCCGGTTCATACACGCGAGGCGCGCCCCATGCCGAACGCCGGTTATAAAGCACGCTGTCCGAAATCCGATGGCGCCGGGCGACCACGGCCACCTTGCCGCCTTCGGCTTCCACCTCCGCACGCAGCGCCGTCTTCTCCTCGGCCATCCACTTCCACCGTCGCTCGATCCGCGAAATGATCTCTCCGTCCGTCAACTCCGCCTCTTTCTGGGGCTACGGGCGGAGTCTCCTGAGGACAACAAGATCGCCGATCCAGGTCAGGCGCCGCTACGCGCTCCAGACCGTGTGCTTACCGACGGGCCAACCCACTGAATGCACGTACCTTCCTCCAGTTTGACGACGCGATCAGCGCAATCGAAATATGCGTCATCGTGAGTAATAACGATTACCGCCTTTCCAACTGCCTTCAGTTCCGGCAAGACCTTTCGATAAAATAGTCTCTTAAACTCCGGATCCTGATCCGCGGCCCATTCGTCGAAAAGATATATCGGACGATCCTCAATATAGGCGCTCACAAGAGCTAAACGTTTGCGTTGCCCCGCCGATAAGTCCAAAGTTGAAAACTTTCCGGACTCAATTTTTACTTTCCCTTCCATCCCAAGCATTTTAAGGTAATCTGTCGCACGCATCTCCAATTGCTGATTTTCCTCCAAAGAAACGGTCTCAAACAAATGAAAATCGGAAAGTA
>JBAVTK010000178.1:0-7382 GCA_049696095.1 Aliidongia sp.
CGACTGACGTGGACGCCATGTGCCCCGGCGATCTCAGCGCCTGAAGGCTGCGCGAAAGATTGCCGCGCGCCCTCTCCTCCAACGGGGCGAAAGCATCCGACAGGAACAAGCGCGCGCGACCGAGGAAGCCGTCGAGCACCGCCGCGCGCCCCGCGCCATAGGCTGCGAAATCGTAATGCGGTCGATATTCGGCCGCGATCCCAGCCTCATAAATGTCGAAAACCGCCGCGTCGGCCCCCAGCACCGAGATATCCATATCGAGAAACAACGCGCAATCCGCGGCGACATCGGCGCCGAGACCGGCCGGAATCCGATGATCGCGCGTCGCCAGGATCAACGCCTCGGCGTTCGCCAGAAGATCGAGTTCGACCAGCCCATCAAGTTCGTCCCGCATCAGCCGAGCGCTTGCCACTTCATTGTCCGAACGCTCGGGCCAGTAGATTGCATCGTGATAGAATATCGCGATGCGCACGGCGTCGGGCTTGCGCAGCAAGGACCGGATCTCGGTGAAACTCCGCAACAGGTGATCGAGATGGGCGACGCCATGATAATGCCGCTGCGGTTCGGCATAGCGGTTCCGTACGGCCGCCAGGCGCTGTTCCAACGCGGCACTCATAGCCCCTCATCCTCCGGCCCGGCCAGCGCATTGACCGCGGCTGCCGCTAGGGCCGAACCGCCGCGCCGCCCGGTGAGGGCGATGTAGGCGAGTCCCATCCGATTGGCCGCGAGCGCCGCCTTGGATTCGGCGGCACCGACGAACCCGACTGGAAAACCCAGCACCAGTGCTGGGCGCGGCACCCCAGCTTCGATCATTTCCAGGAGATGGAACAAAGCGGTCGGCGCATTGCCGATTGCCACCACCGCGCCGGCCAGCCGGTCGCCCCAGCATTCAAGGGCGGCGGCCGAGCGCGTCGTCGCCAGTCGCGCGGCGAGGGCTGGCACAGCCGGATCGCGCAACGTGCAGATGACAGCGTTTCGGGCCGGCAGGCGTGCCGGCGTGATGCCATGGGCGACCATCTCGGCATCGACCAGAATCGGCGCCCCGGCCGCCAGTGCCCGCCGCCCGGCCGGTGCGGCACCATGCGACCAGACGAGATCGCGCGCCAATCCGGGCTCGGCCGCGGCATGCACAATGCGCAGCGCGACGCCATGCAATTCCGGCGGCAAGTCAGTCAGATCGGTTTCCGCGCGCGCGATCGCGAAACTCCGCTCATAGATCGCCGCGGGATCCGTCAGATAGGAATGAACCTCGCCACTCACCCCGATCAGCCTTCTTCGACGCCATCCGGCCGGGCGATGAACGGCCGGGGCGCGTGGCTATGCGGATGATGGTGGTCATGATCATGGCCGCTATTGGCGCCGACGACATGGTGATGATGCCCGGCCTGGGCGGCCCCGACCGCCTCTTCGAAACCGATGATCTGCGTGCGGTACTTGCACAATTGGCAATTCATCGCCGGCATGCCCTCCTCGATCTCGCGCACCCGCTCGACGAAGGTGTCGAGCACCAGCGGGTGGTCACGCAGATAGGATGCCTCGACGAACTCGATCTCGGGATGACGGGCCGCGACCTCGCGGGTCTGATCATAGATCCGGTTGACCAGGATGCCCGTGAACAGGAAATACGGAAACACGATGATGCGCTTGAATCCCAGGCGCGTCGCGCGCTCCAGCCCGTCATCGACACGCGGAAAGGCGACACCGGAGAAGACTGTCTCGGCCCAGCCGAACCCCATGCCTTCCCATAACATGCGAGTCACCTTGGCGATGTTGGAATTGGCGTCCGAATCGGTCGTGCCGCGCCCGACCACGACCAGCAAGGTCTCGGCGCGGGAAACCTTGGTGACGGCCTTGGCCTCGGCCTCCTCAATGCGGGCCCGCGCGGCTTCGAGCAGCTTGGGCTCGATACCCAGTTCCCGGCCGAAACGGATCTCGATCTCGGGATGCTCAGCCATGAAGGTGTTGAGTTCCCACGGCAGGTCGTTCTTGACATGGGTGGCGGCGAACAGCATCCCCGGCACGGCCAGGATATGCTTCACGCCGCGCTTCACAAGGACCGCAAGCCCTTCGCGGATAATCGGCCGGGCGAACTCCAGATAGCCGGTCTCGATCGGATAATCCGGCAGACGCGCGGCGATCCCGGCCGCGACCAGTTGAAACTCGGCCATCGCACCCTCGTCGCGGCTGCCATGGCCGCACACCATGATGCCGACCTGAGGCTCGCGATACTCGGCCGCCAGGAACCGTGCCACTTCGCTCATGAGTTCGTCTTCCAACTTGCTGTTTCGGCGCAGAACGATTGACCGTCGGCACGGCCGATCCCATGCTGCGCGCCATGTCGATATTCGCGAACCTGCTGGCGCTGCCGGCCCATGCCGCGGATCGGATGATCGTGCTGGTCCTGGCACTCTGCCTCGACGCGCTGATCGGCGATCCGCCGCTTCTCTATGCCGCCATTCCGCACCCGATCGCGCTGATCGGCAGAGCCATAACGCTGTTCGACCGCAGGCTCAATCGCGAGACACGCGGCCCTCGTACCCGGCGGGTGCGCGGCGTAATGACCTTGGTCGTGCTCGGTGGCGTCGCGATGGCGCTTGGGGTGGCGCTCAGCGCGCTTGCCGTCTCGTTCCGCTTCGGCTGGGTCATCGAGGTATTGGCCGTCGCGGTGCTGGTCGCACAGCGCAGTCTTTACGATCATGTCCGGCTGGTCATGCTGGCCTTGCAGCGCCAGGGGCTGGCCGCCGGCCGGGTTGCGGTCAGCCGCATTGTCGGGCGCGACCCGGACAGTCTGGATGTGTTCGGCGTCGCCCGCGCCGGCCTCGAATCGCTGGCCGAGAATTTCAGCGATGGAGTCGTGGCACCGGTGTTCTTCTATGCCGTTGCCGGTCTGCCCGGCCTGCTGCTCTACAAGACCGTCAACACGCTGGACAGCATGATCGGCCACAAGAATCAGCGCTATCGCGATTTCGGCTGGGCCTCGGCGCGGTTCGACGATCTGCTCAATCTCATTCCGGCGCGGCTTTCGGGTTTGCTGATCGTGCTCGCCGCTTGCTTTGTCTCGCGCGGCCGGCCGGTACAGGCGTTCCGCACCATGTGGCGCGATGCCGGCAAGCACCGCTCGCCCAATGCCGGTTGGCCGGAAGCGGCGATGGCCGGCGCGCTCGATCTGGCGCTGGCCGGGCCGCGCCGCTATGGCGAGTTGGTGGTGAACGACCCGTGGCTGGGCGATGGCCGCGCGCGCGCCACCCCGGCCGACCTGCGTCGCGGGCTGATAGTTTTCAGCGCCGCTTGCTTGATTCAGCTGTTGATCGTCGGAACGCTCGCTTTGCTGAAGCGATAGTGAGGCGCCTCCCAGGCGCGCGGTATCACCGGCCATGGGCAATCTCCAGCAGCCGGTCAAGATCGAGATGCGTTTCCAGATGCGTTGCCAGCGCATCCAGCGTGGCCTCGACCAGTGCTGCATGATCAAGCAGCGGATCGGGCGCGGCGCCGAGGCTTGCAAGATAATGCCGGCGCCACCCATCGGCCGCAAACAGGCCATGAACGTAACAGCCGGCGACCCTGCCATCGGCCGACCGGCCGCCCTCAGGGCGGCCGTCGAGCATCAGCAAGGGGCGATCGGTGTCGGCCCCGTAGGTGCGGCCGACATGCATCTCGTAGCCAATGACGGCGTGACCGCTCAGCCGATCGGTTGCCTCCAGCCGAGCCAATCTCTTTTTGCCGGTCAGGATCGTTTCGATATCGAGATAACCAAGCCCGACCACCTCGCCCGGCCGTCCCTCGACACCCTCCGGATCGGCGATGCGCCGGCCCAGCATCTGATAGCCACCGCACAGCCCGAGCACTCTTCCGCCGGCGCGCAGATGGGCGGCCAGATCGATATCCCAGCCTGCGGCGCGAAATGCCGCGAGATCGGCGATCGTCGCCTTCGATCCAGGCAGCAGCACCAAATCGGCCTCGCGCGGCAAGGGAGTGCCGGGCGGCACGAGGACGACTTCGACATTCGGCTCGGCATGCAGCGGGTCGAGATCGTCGAAATTCGAGATATTGGGCAAGCGCGGCACGGCGATGCGGAAGGCAGCACCAACTTTGGCGCCCCGGCGCTGATCGAGTGCCACGGCATCCTCGGCCGGCAACTGGCACGCCGCCGGAAAATGCGGCACCACGCCAAGGCATCGCAAGCCGGTGCGCTCGGCCAGGATCGCGACCGCCGGGTCGAACAGCGTGATATCGCCCCGAAACTTGTTGATGATGTAGCCCTTGATTCGTACCCGCTCGGCCTCCGGAAGCAACGCCAGCGTGCCGACGAGCGCGGCAAGCACTCCCCCGCGGTCGATATCACCGATCAGCACGACGGGAACATCGGCCGCTTCGGCAAAGCCCATATTGGCAATGTCGCCTTCCCGCAGATTGATTTCCGCTGGCGAACCCGCCCCTTCGATCAGCACGAGATCGGCGTCGGATGCCAGCCGCGCGAAGCTTTCCAGGACACGCGGCAGCAGAACCGGCTTCAGCGCATGATAGTCGCGCGCCTGCGCATTGCGCAGAACCTGTCCCTGCACGACGACCTGCGCGCCGGTCGCCGATTGCGGCTTCAGCAATACCGGGTTCATGTCGGCCGTCGGGGCGACACCGCAGGCCCGCGCTTGGAGCGCCTGGGCGCGGCCAATCTCGCCACCTTCGGCGGTGACCGCCGCATTGTTCGACATATTCTGCGGCTTGAACGGCCGAACCGCGAGACCGCGCCTGGTAAAAGCGCGGCATAGCCCGGCTGTGATCAGCGATTTGCCGACATCGGAGCCGGTGCCTTGCAGCATCACCGCCGGCACGCGGCTCCTCGGATGATCGGCCCCGCCCGTCACCGCAGCGAGGCCAGTTCCTGCCGCAGTCCCGCCGCACCCGGTGCCGGCGCGGCACGGCCGGCGATGATGTTGCGCACCGACTCCGGCCGGCCGTAATAAGCCTCGTTCCAACTGTCGCGCGGCTTGATCAGCGAGCCATTGAGGGTCAGCCCGGCATATGCGCCGGTCGCCGAGGACCAGACGATGATGTCGGGATGGAGATTGGTCGTGGTCGAAGCTTCGGCCTCGGAACCCAGCGTCACGATCGCCAGACCGGCCTGAGCGCCGATCTTGAACTCGTCGGACATGAAATCGCGCAGCGCCCGGTCAGTCATGACGAAGACGACCAACTCCGATTGCTCCAACCCGATCTGGAAGCCGAACGACGCCGAGGCCATCGTATAGAAGGCCGGCGAACTCCAGTCATTATCGTCATGGCGCACAAGCAGGACGCCCTCCCCGCCTTCGCCGCCGATGAAGAACCCGCCCTTGACCAGGGTCGGCACGATCAGCACGCCCTTGGCGGTGTGCATCAGATCGCGGGCATTGCCGAATTCCCGATCCTTCCTCAGATCGTCCACCGTGATGCGGGCAAGATCGACCAGATTCTGCTGATCCGTGCCGGCCCGCGCCGAAGATGCTGTCACCAGTGCCAGCATCATGACGAGACCCCAAAAGGCTTGCTTCATAATCTTGCTCCCCAAAAGGCTTGCGAGCGGGCGCTCCCGCCGAACGTTCAAAACTCGATGCCCGCCTGCGCCTTGACCCCGGCACGGAACGGGTGCTTGATCATCGTCATCTCAGTCACGAGATCGGCTATTTCGAGCAGTTCCGGCTTGGCATTGCGGCCGGTGACGACGACATGAAGATCGCGCGGCTTGGCCGCCAATACCGCAACGACTTCGTCGAGCGGCAGATAGTCATAACGCAAGACGATATTGAGTTCATCCAGCAGGATGAACTTATAGCTGGGATCGGCCATCATTTCTTTGGCGGCTTCCCAAGCGGCACGCGCGGCGGCGATGTCGCGGACGCGATCCTGGGTGTCCCAGGTAAAGCCCTCGCCCATCGCCCGACATGTCACCAGATCGGCGAAGCGATCGAGCACCTTGCGCTCACCGGTTTCCCATTTGCCCTTGGTGAACTGGACGATGCCGGTCTTGAAACCATGGCCGATGCAGCGCATGACCATCCCGAAGGCCGCCGTCGATTTGCCCTTGCCGAGCCCGGTATGGACGATGAGCAGCCCGCGTTCCTCGGTCTTGGTCGCGAGCATGCGTGTGCGCGCGGCCTTTCGCTTCGCCATTTTTTCGGCGTGGCGGGCATTGAGTTCGTCTTCGTTGGGCTGCGCCTCGGTCATGATGTTCCTCCCTGGCCCATGAGTTCGCTCAACCGATCGCGCGCCGAATTGGATTTCGGTCGCCAGAGCTGCCGGTCGATCGCCTCGGCAAGACGCGCAGCGATTTCACCCCGCGCCGCCGGATTGTGCCGGTCGAGAAATTCGAGCACGGCCGGATCGCCCAGATAAACCTCAAAGATCGCGTCGAAATGATGGCTGGCCACTGCATCGGTCGTTGCGGCAAAGGCGAAGAGATAATCCACCGTCGCCGCCATCTCGAATCCGCCCTTGTAGCCGTGGCGCATCACACCTGCGAGCCATTTCGGATTGACCGCCCGGCCGCGCACGACGCGCGCGATCTCCTCTTCAAGCGTGCGGATGCGCGGTAATTCAGGGCGCGAATGGTCATTATGATAGATTTTCGGCGCGGTGCCGGCGAGATGCGTCACGGCGGCCGCAAGGCCCCCCTCGAACTGGTAGTAATCGTCGCTATCGAGCAGGTCATGCTCGCGATTATCCTGATTATGCAGCACCGCCTCGACCCGCGACAGCCGCGCGCGCAGCCGATCCTCGGCCGCCGTTCCTTCGGCGGCATTGCCATAGGCCCAACCGCCCCAGGCGAGGTAGGCTTCGGCCAGATCGGCGCGATCCGCCCAGCCGCCTTCATCGATCAGCGCCTGAAGCCCGGCGCCATAGGCCCCCGGCCGCGAGCCGAACACGCGGTAGCCGGCGCGGTGCGCAGCCGCCGCTTCGTCGATCCCGGCCGCAACGAATTGCGCGGTTTCGAGCCGGACACGCGCCGCGAGCGGGTTGATCGTCTCGTCTTCATCGAGCGCCGCCACGGCACGCGCCGCCGAATCGAACAGATCGATAAGATTGGGAAAGGCGTCGCGGAAAAAACCCGAGACACGCAACGTGACATCGACCCGCGGGCGATCCAGCAGCCCGGCCGGCAGGATCTCGAAGCCGGTGACCCGGCCGGTCGCCGGCTCCCAGACCGGCTTGGCACCCATTAGCGCCAGCCCTTGGGCGATATCGTCACCGCCGGTGCGCATATTGGCCGTACCCCAGGCCGAGAGCGCCACGGTCGCGGGATAGGCGCCATGCTCCTGGACATGGCGTTCGAGCAGCAATTGCGCTGATTTCCAGCCAAGCAGCCAGGCGGTCGCGGTCGGCGTGCCGCGCGTGTCGAGCGAATAGAA
>JBAVTK010000179.1:0-2710 GCA_049696095.1 Aliidongia sp.
GCGACAAGCAGCGCAAACGCCTCGACAACCGCCTCGATCGCCGGTCCGACCCACGCCTTGGCCTCCTCGGCCAGGAAATTCTGCAACACGTAAGGCAGCACAAGCTCCCGCACGCCGGGATGGCCGATGCCGAGCCGCACGCGCCAATAATCCGCGCCGAGATGGGCGTCGATCGAGCGCAGGCCGTTATGGCCGGCACTGCCGCCGCCGCGTTTGACGCGCAATTTGCCCTCGGCCAGATCGAGTTCGTCGTGGATGACGATAACATCGGTCGGCTCGATCTTGTAGAAGCGCGCGGCCGGGGCGACACTCTCGCCCGAATTGTTCATGAAGGTCATCGGCTTCAGCGCGATGACCCGTTCGCCGTCGATTTCACCTTCGCAAATCAGGCCGTTGAACTTCTCGCGCGCTGGCCTGAAACCGTGCCGACGCGTGATTTCATCGACCGCCATGAAGCCGATATTATGCCGGGTCCGCTCGTATTTCGGACCCGGATTGCCCAGACCGACGACGAGCTTCATGGCGGACATCTCCCTGTCAGACAGGCGTGCTGGTCAGCGGGGCGGGACATCAAAGCCCGCCCCGCCACTCAGACCGATCAGGCGGCCGGCGTCGCGGCTGCGGGTTCTTCGCCGCGCACGGTCGGCGGCACGATGGTCGCGATGGTGAAATCGCGATCGGCGATGGCCGGAACCGTGCCTTCGGGCAGTTGTACGGCCGAGATATGGATCGATTCGCCGATGTCATAGCCGCTGACATCGACATGGACCCGCTCGGGGATCGCATCGGCCGCACAGATCAACTCGACTTCGTGGCGCACGATGTTCAGCACGCCGCCGCGCTTCAGGCCGGGCGACTTGTCCTGATTGTCGAAGACGACGGCGACATTGACGTGGGTGCGCGTGCCCGCGCCGACCCGCACGAAATCGACATGCAGGATCGCATCGGTCACCGGATGCAGTTGCACGTCGCGCGGCAGCGTGCGGTGCGTGGCGCCATCGAGCTGAAGATCGATCAGATGTGACTGGAAGCCGCCGCGCAGGAACACGCGGGTGATGATCTTGGGATCGAGGCTGATCGTGACGGGCGGCTTACCGTCACCATAGATGACGGCGGGAATCTGGCCAGCGCGGCGTGTGGCCCGGGCGGCCCCCTTTCCAACCCGGTCCCGAGCCTGGGCTTCCAGGGTGATGATCTCGGTCATTCAAAGCTCCTGCTCTTAATATCGGCTGCTGGGCCCGATGCCCGGCTCGGCCGGCCGCCTGCGGCCTCCAGGGGTGCCGCTCGACGGGTGCCGCCCGATCGAGCGGGCGGTGGAAAATGGGACAGGACCGCCCAGATCAGGCGGTCCTGTCGAAATGGTTGCCAGGGGCGGCCGTCTCAGTCGAACAAGGACGAGACCGACCGCTCCTCGCTGATCCGCCGGATCGCTTCACCGATCAGCGGCGCCACCGAAAGCTGGCGCAAATTATGCGAGACGCGCACGGCTTCGGTCGCCTGGATGGTATCCGTGGTGACCAGCGTTTCGAGCGGTGAGGCCGAGACGCGGGCAACCGCACCGCCACTCAGTACGCCATGCGAGACATAGGCCGAGACCGCAGTCGCACCGGCTTCGCGCAGCGCCTCGGCGGCGTTGCACAGGGTACCCGCGCTATCGACGATGTCATCGACCATGATGCAACGGCGGCCCTTGACGTCGCCGATGATGTTCATGACCTCTGACACACCAGCATGTTCGCGCCGCTTATCGATGATTACCAGATCGGCGTCAAGCCGGCGCGCGATCGCCCGGGCGCGGACGACACCGCCGACATCGGGCGAGACGATGACCAGTTCCTCGCCAGCATATTTCTCCTTAATGTCGCGCGAAAAGACCGGTGCCGTCACCAGATTGTCGGTCGGGATATCGAAGAAGCCCTGAATTTGGCCGGCATGAAGATCAAGCGTCAATACCCGATCGGCACCGGCCGCGGTGATCATGTTGGCGACGAGCTTCGCCGAAATCGGTGTGCGAGGACCCGATTTCCGATCCTGACGGGCATAGCCGAAATAAGGCACGACCGCGGTCGCGCGCCGCACCGAACCGCGCTTCAGTGCGTCGAGCGTGACCAGCAATTCCATCAGATTGTCGTTGGCCGGATATGAGGTCGATTGCACGACGAACACATCCTCGCCGCGGACATTTTCGTGAATCTCGACAAAGACCTCCATATCCGCAAACCGCCGCACGCTTGCCTTGGTCAGCGGCAGATTGAGATAGGCGGCGATAGCCTCGGCCATAGGCCGATTGCTGTTGCAGGTAATAACTTTCATCGAGTGCTTGAGCCCAATTCAGTGGCAAGAACCTGTAACAAACCCGGCGGGGTGAAGCAACCATTGGCGACGCATGGTCGATATTCTGGCCTGAAACCATCGGACCGAAGCCCGATGGTTTCGGTTGACGCGGGCAAATGGTCAAATGCCTCCATGGTACCTACTTCGCATCCAGTTCCCAGCGGCGCGTCGGCCGCGCTGCGGCGGTCGCAAGTGCAAATGACCCATCCTATCGCGGCGGTTGCCGATTCGGCTCGTCTCGCCTAGTGCGCCGAGTCGTTCATAATGCGGGGTACAACCTTTTCAATTTCACGCGCGCGTCATCGGTTTTGAAGCGCCAGTCGGCTTTGGCGTGCTTGCTGTTGCGGTCACGTTCCCAGGCTTCGACCTCCTGCTT
>JBAVTK010000180.1:0-2349 GCA_049696095.1 Aliidongia sp.
ACATAGCGGTCCCAACCGATGACTGAGCCGGCCTCGACCGATATGCGGGCCGTGACGGTGGGCGGCAGTACGCTGTCGCGATAGGCTTGGTCCTGCTGTTCGAACAGCTCCCAGGACGGCATACTGACCAGTCGGGCGGCGGTTCCCTCACCTTCAAGGGTCTCGAACGCGGCGGCGCACAGGGAAAATTCGCTTCCGGTCCCGATCAGGATCACCTCGGGCGGTCCTTGCCCCGACTCGGCCGCGACATAGGCACCGCGGGCGAGACCGGCGGCCGCGGCGTAGCGCACACGATCAAGCGTCGGCAGCGGTTGGCGGCTCAAAATCAGGCAAGCCGGCCGTCGCTCTTGTTCGATGATGATACGCCACGCTTCGACCACCTCATTGGCATCGGCCGGGCGGATCGTGATCAGACCTGGAATGCTGCGGAGCGCGACCAGCTGCTCGATCGGCTGATGGGTCGGGCCGTCCTGGCCGAGACCGATCGAATCATGCGTAAAGACGATGATGACCGGCAGTTCCATCAATGCGCTCAAGCGGATCGCCGGCTTCATATAGTCGGAAAAAACCAGAAAGCTCGATCCGAATGGCCGCAAGCCCGACAAGGCGAGGCCGTTCAGCACCGCGCCCATGGCGTGCTCGCGAATACCGAAATGCAGGTTGCGGCCGCCGAATTTTCCGGTCGCGACATCCCCGGCGCCGGCAAAGGTCAGCGCGGTCCCGGTCGAAGGGGAAAGATCGGCCGAGCCGCCGATCAGCCATGGGTAATGCGCGGCGATGGCATTCAGCACCGTGCCGGAGGATTGGCGCGTGGCGAGCCCTTTGGGGTCGGCCGGAAAGCCGGGCAGGTCCGCGCTCCAGCCATCGGGTAGCCGGCCCTGTTCCAGGCAGTGAAGCTGATCGGCGAGATCGGGGTGTCGGGTTCGATACGAATCCGCTAGAGCCGACCATGCCTTGTGCAACGCCCGGCCGCGCTGGCCGATGCCGGCTTGAAAATGTTCGCGCACGCCGTCCGGCACGAGAAAGGCCGCATCCTCCGGCCAGCCGTAAAACCGTTTGGCCAGGCGGATTTCGTCGGCGCCGAGCGGTTCGCCATGCGCCGCACTGGTGTCTTGCTTGTGGGGGGCGCCATAGCCGATATGGCTGTCGATGATGATCAGCGTCGGCAGATCGTCCGTCTGCCGGAACGCCTCGATCGCTTCGGCGACGCGATCGGTGTCGTTGGCGTCGCCGACATGCCGGACATCCCAGCCATAGGCGCGGAAGCGTGCCGCGACATCGTCGCTAAAGGTGATGTCGGTATGGCCTTCGATCGTGATGCGGTTGCTGTCATAGAGCCAGCATAGATTGCCAAGCCCCAGATGCCCGGCGAGCGAAGCAGCCTCGCTGGTGATGCCTTCCATCATGTCGCCATCGCCGCATAGCGTGTAGATATCGTAATCGAACAGGGCAAATCCTGGCCGATTGAACCGAGCCGCCAGCCATTTTCCGGCGATCGCCATGCCGACGCTGGTACCGCAGCCTTGACCGAGCGGGCCGGTGGTTGTCTCAACACCGACGGTGTGACGATATTCCGGATGTCCGGGGCATTTGCTGTCGAGTTGACGGAAATGTTTGATGTCGTCGAGCGTGACCGCCGGTCCGTCGGCGGATTTCACTCCGGCCAAATGCAACAGAGCGTAAAGCAGCATTGAGGCATGGCCGTTCGACAGAACGAAGCGATCGCGATCCGGCCATGCCGGATCTTCCGGGTCGTACCGCAGGAAGCGCTGCCACAAGGTGAAGGCGACGGGTGCCAACGCCATGGGCGTGCCGGGATGGCCGGAATTTGCCTGCTGGACCGCATCCATCGCGAGGGTCCGGATGGTATCGATACAAAGTCGATCGATCGACGATCCGCCCGCGACGCCGTCCGGCTTCCGCTCCGTATCCGGCCGATCTTGTGTTTTCATTGTGTCCTCGGCGATGTCCGGCAGGGGTACATAGACTCAACCGAAAGATCGCGCGTCGGTTCCCAAGACAAGATCGGCTATTGTTGTATCGGTCCGAACGACACCGGGCCATGCCGGGCTGTGTCGGCCATCAGTCGGCAAATTCTGCCGGGCTGAAGCCCCGGTCTCTTCATCTAAGTCACTGATAACTCAGGTGAGAGGCTGTGGCACGATGAATGCTGAAGCCAAGGGGGGATGGAGCCTTCACCGCCATCCTGTTCGGAGATGACGCATGACCATCACCACCGCCCTGTCGCCGGCTCGGGACCATGCCTTTCACACGAATTTGGCTGCGCAGCAAAAACGCGGCGGCCAGGTTCAGTTCAGCTTGCCGCCGGTGCGTGACGTGACGGCCCCC
>JBAVTK010000181.1:0-2299 GCA_049696095.1 Aliidongia sp.
AAATGGACGAGGTCGTGTCGCATCTGGTCACCTGTGCGCAGAACGAGACGCTCGGCCCGGTGCCCTGGCAGGACGAGCCCCTGCCCGACCGCGGTATCGGTGATCCCGATGCGCTTTGGCTGGACTCGCCCCGGTCCGACCCTGCGCTGCAACCGGTCGGTTAAGCCAGCACGGCGCGGTAGAGCGCCACCGTGCGGGCGACGCAGCGATCCCAACCGAAGCGCTCGGCAAATCCCGGTGCCGCGGCGCGCGCGCGGTCTTGCAGGCTATCGTCTTCGAGCAAACAACGCAGCCCCTCGACCAGGCCCGCTCGATCGCGCGGCTCAACCAGGATAGCGTCGTTGCCCAGCACCTCGGCCATCGCGGTCGCCGCGGAACTCAGCACCGGCACGCCGCTCGCCGCCGCCTCCAAAACCGGCAAGCCGAAGCCTTCATAGAGCGAGGGAAACGCAAAGCCGCGAGCGCCGGCATAAAGGCCGGGCAAATCGTCGGCCGGAACATAGCCGAGACGCCGCACGGTCCCGCCGGCCACCAGCGCATCGAGCCGCGCGACCAGTCGCTCGTCGCGCCAACCGGCCCCCCCGGCGACAATCAGCGGGTAGCGCCGACGCAGCGGAGCCGGCAGGGCCTCATAGGCGTCGAGCAGCCCTTCAAGATTCTTGCGCGGCTCCAACGTCCCGACGGCAAGCAGATAGAGGCCGGGAACAAGATCGTAAGACGCCAGCAGTGGCTGGAGCGCTACCGTCGCTCGCGGATGATAGGCGGTGCCGACCCCGTTCGGGATCGTGACGATCCGCTCCGGCGCCAGCCCGAGCCGCTCGATCAACTCCCGTCGGATCGTGTCGCTCACCGTGATCAGGCGCGATGCCTGGGCGAAGGTGCGCGGCAGATGGCGGGTCATATACTCGACTCGATGCGGCGGATGGCACTCTGGGTAGAGATAGATCGACAGATCATGGATCGTCGCGATGGTCGGGCCGTCGAAGCGCTGAAGGACGAAATTCGGCTCGTGATAGAGCGAGGCTCCGGCGCCATTGAGCATGCCGGCAACCAGCCGGTCGGCCTGGCGCTGCATCAGTGGACGCGCGGCCGGCATCGCGCGGACCAGGCCGCGCGCCAGCTCGATGCCTTGGCGTTTCAGACGCGCGGCCAATCCGGCCGGCGGCACACTCGGCTCCATGCCGTCCAGCCAATGATAATCGGCAAAGCACCGCACGGAGCGGATCGCCGGATCGGCCCGCAGCCCGCGCCGCAATTCTGCGGTATAGATGCCGATGCCGGTCAGCGGCGCCAGCAGCGCTTTCGCGCCGAGAATGACGTCCATGTCGTCCTTGCTCGGTGTCGCTCAGATTGCGTGCTCATCCGTCGCGCAGGATTGATGGCGCTTGGTGCAATCGAGTAGTTTGAGGTGAGCTATCATCGGCCCGGCCGGAACGCAATCGGGATCACCACGCAAAAATGGGCATCATCAAAGGCCGCACCGCGCGCACCTGGGAATGGTGGGGCCAACGGGAGCCGTATTTCGGCGTGCTGACCGACGAGAAATTCAAGGCGGCGACGTTCGATCGGCACCGGCACGAGTTCTTTCGCTCGGGCGAAGATCATTTGGCCGGCGTGCTGGCGCGGATCGAGCGGGCGTTCGGCCCTATCCCGCGTGGCTCGGCGCTCGATTTCGGCTGCGGGGTCGGCCGAATCCTGCTTCCCCTGGCCCAGAGTTTCACCTCCGTCACCGGCCTCGACATTTCACCGGCAATGCTGGCCGAGGCGCGGCGCAATCTCGATGCGCGCGCCATCACCGGGGTCGAGCTCCAGATCGCGGACGATCAGGCCTCGCCGCTCGGTGGCCGTGCCTTCGATTTCGTCCATTCCTATATCGTGCTGCAACATATGGCCCGCCGCCAGGGCTATCGGGCGATCAGCCGCATGGCCGATCAGGTCAATCCAGGCGGCGCGATTTTCCTGCATCTCGGCGTTCGACAGCGTGGCAGCGGACTCGGGCGGCTGCATTATCGTCTGGTCAACGATCTGCCCGGCGGCTATGTGCTGGCCCGGCTCCTGACCGGACAAAGGCTCACCCCGCCGCCGATGCGCATGAGCGAATATGATCTGAGCATCGTCGGTGAGACGCTACAGATGCGCGGATTCACCCCGATCATGGTCGAGTTCGAGCAGCATGGCCCGACACTGACCGCTTGCCTCTATGCCCGCCGCCGCTGACCTAGGGCGTGTCGTCAGTTGCGCCATGCCGGTCTGCAAATGGCGGTTTCCTGCGCTTCCGCTGCTCACGTACCAAATGTAC